>JBEIDW010000091.1:0-11457 GCA_040383265.1 Hyphomicrobiales bacterium | reverse complement strand
TGTGACATCACGGCATGCGGCCCCTGGGCACAATGCACAATGCACATTGCACAACAACGGGCTACATTAGGATTATCTAATGTAGCTCGATTTCCGAGGGTAGAATGGTCGAGATCATCAACACCGTCGACAATCACTCCGATGTCGGCACGCCCGATGCGGTCGCCGTCAACAAGGTTGAAAACCGCTCTCTCTACGCCTCTCGCATCGCCATTCACCCGAAATCCGTCCACGGAACATTCCGCGGCCTGAAATGGGCGCTGTTGATCATCCTGCTCGGCATCTACTACATCAGCCCCTGGCTGCGCTGGACAAGGCCCGGAGACGCGCCTGACCAGGCCATCCTGATCGACCTCGCAAACCGTCGCTTCTATTTCTTCTTCATCGAGATCTGGCCGCAGGAATTCTACTATGTCGCGGGCCTGCTCATCATGGCAGGTGTAGGCCTATTCCTTGTCACCTCCCTGTTCGGCCGCGCCTGGTGCGGCTATGCCTGCCCGCAGACCGTATGGACTGACCTTTACATCTGGGTGGAAAGCAAGATCGAGGGCGACCGCAACGCCCGCATCAAGCTCGACGCGGCTCCGTGGAGCGTCTCGAAATTCATGAAGCGCGCCACAGTCATGACGATCTGGCTGCTGATCGCCATTGCCACCGGCGGCTTCTGGGTATTCTACTTCGCCGATGCGCCAACCTTGCTGCGCGAACTCGTGACTGGCCAGGCGCCATCTGTCGCCTACTGGACCATCGCCATCCTCACGGCCACCACCTTCACCTTCGCCGGCTTCATGCGCGAACAGGTGTGCACCTACATGTGCCCATGGCCGCGCATTCAGGGCGCTATGCTGGACGAGGACTCGCTCATCGTCACATATAATGCCTGGCGGGGCGAACCGCGCATGGCAGGCCGCAAGAAGGTGGAAGCGCAAGGGCTGAAGGTAGGCGACTGCGTGGATTGCAACGCCTGTGTTGCGGTGTGCCCGATGGGCATCGACATTCGCGATGGCAACCAGCTTGAATGCATCAATTGCGCCTTGTGCATTGACGCTTGCGACGCGGTGATGGTCAAGGTCGGAAAGCCCAAGGGCCTGATCAACTACACCACGTCGAGCCTCTATGCCGCCAATGTGGCCGGCCAGAACAAACACTGGAACTGGAGATACCTGCTCAGGCCGCGCACCATCATCTACTTTGGCCTGTGGGCTGCCGTCGGTATTGGCATGCTCGTCACCCTCATCAACCGCACCCAGCTCGATGTGAATGTCGTGCCGGACCGCAACCCGCTTTACGTCACGCTGTCAGACGGTTCGATCCGTGATGGCTATACCATCAAGATCCTGAACAAGCGGCAGGAAGCGCGCACCTTCCGCCTGACGATCGCCGATCTTCCCGGCGCGACAATGGAAATGGTCGGGGAAGAGGGCGTCAAAGGCACGAGCTTCGACATCAGCGTGGAGCCGGACAAGCTTCGTGCGGTAAAGATCTACGTCGCCACTGGTGATGCAGGCGTCATCAACCGCGAGCGGAGCGACTTCTACTTCACTGTCAAGGAACTGACCCCGGCAGATGGCCGCGCGGCCGAGTCGGTCAGCTACCGTGCCATCTTCCATGCCCCTGCCAAAAAGGAGTAAACCCATGTCCATGGCCGCGACCCAGAAACAACTGACGGGCAAGCATGTTCTCGCCATGCTCCTCGCCTTTTTCGGCGTCATCATCAGCGTCAACATGCTCATGGCGTATTTCGCCAATTCGACATGGTCCGGCCTTGTGGTGGCCAATGGCTATGTGGCCAGCCAGAGCTTCGACAACGACCTTGCCAAGGCAAGGGCCCAGGAAGCGCTGGGCTGGAACGTGGCCTTCACCTTCCGGAAGGATCGCATCAACCTCGCCTTCGCCGACAAGGATGGAAAGGCCATCGAAACACTCACCATCTCTGGCGATCTGGAGCGCACCGTCACCGACAAGCAGGATCAGAAGCTGACCTTCACCGCCATGGGTGGTGGTGTTTACACCGCGCCAGCAAACCTGACACCCGGCGTGTGGGAGGTCGAAATCCGGGGCAACAGCGATGAGGCTCCGGACTATCACAAGATCTTCCGCTTCTTCGTGAAGGAGTGAAACCACCGTGACGCTTCCCTGCTGCACGATCGATGGCGAGTATTTCCAGCCCTTCAAGCTGGAAGGCGAAGATGCCGAGCGCTGGATTTCCTCCGCCGGCCCGGGCCTGAAGCGCATCGAATTCCTCGTGCCGCAGGCCAACCGGCCAGAGGCCATGGCGCAGATCGAAACAGATCTGTCAGCGCTCGGCGGCGTCACCTCAGCACGCGTCAATCTCACCGGACGGCGTGTGGTTGTCGTCTATGAGGACGGGGCGATTGAGCCACAGGCGCTGATTGATCGCCTTGGCTTCCTCGGCTACATGGCGAGGCCCTTCGACCCGCGCGAAACCGGGCTCAGCAAGGATGACCGCGAAGGTGGCCGGCTTCTCCGGGCGCTGGCCGTCGCGGGCTTTGCGGCGGGTAATGTCATGCTGCTGTCCGTATCGGTCTGGTCGGGCGCGCAAGACGCCACGCGTGACCTGTTCCACTGGCTCTCGGCCATGATCGCCCTGCCCGCCGTCGCCTATGCCGGGCGGCCCTTCTTCTATTCAGCGGTGAATGCACTGCGCATGGGCCGCGTCAACATGGATGTGCCGATCTCGCTTGGCGTTCTGCTGGCCTCCTTCATGAGCCTGTTCGAAACCATCAATGGCCAGCAGCACGCCTATTTCGATGCCGCCATCACGCTGATCTTCTTCCTGCTGGCGGGACGCTACCTCGACCATCTGATGCGGGCGCGGGCGCGCTCGGCCATCGCCCAGCTCGTCTCGCTCTCTGCCGAGGGTGCCACCATCGTCGAGGGCGACGGTACGCGCCGGTATGTGCCTTCGCGCGAGATCAAGGCCGGTATGACGGTTGCCGTCGCCGCAGGCGAACGCCTGCCCGCCGACGGCGTGATCCGCGAGGGCATCAGCGACATGGACCGATCGCTCCTCACCGGCGAGAGTGCGCCTGAAACCGTGAAACCTGGCTCAGAGGTTCACGCTGGCGAAATGAATGTCACGGCACCGGTCATCGTCGAAGTCACGGCTGCAGGGAATGACACTTTCTTGAGCGAACTGGTGCGCCTCATGTCGGCTGCTGAACAGGGGCAGTCGCTCTATATCCGCATTGCCGACAGGCTGGCGCGCTTCTACTCGCCTGCCGTCCACACGCTGGCGGCCATCACCCTCGCCGGCTGGCTGGTGCTCGGCCAAGGCTGGCATGGCGCAATCATGGCAGCGGTGGCCGTTCTCATCATCACCTGCCCCTGTGCGCTGGGCCTCGCCGTTCCCGCCGTTCAGGTGGTGGCCAGCGGGCGGCTGTTCCGCTCCGGCGTGATGATCAAGGATGGCGCGGCGCTTGAAAAGCTTGCGGGCGTCGACACGGTTGTGTTCGACAAGACCGGCACGCTCACCAGAGGTGAGCCGGCGCTCATCGCTCCCCTGATGGTGTCGACCGAAACGCTGACACTGGCGGCGGGCCTTGCCCAGGCCAGCAAGCACCCGCTCTCGCAAGCACTGGTGCGCGAGGTGGCCAAGCGCGGCCTCACGCCGGTTACGGTGTCTGACATCGCAGAGCACCCGGGCCTCGGCCTCTCCGGCACTCATGCGGGCGAACAGGTCCGTCTCGGAAGCCGTGCCTGGTGCGGCGTGGAAGAGAGCAACGAAGATCAGGGCTTGCTGGAATTTGCCTTCCGCCGTGGCGGCAAGCCACCGGTCGTGTTCCACTTTGAAGACAAGCTCCGTTCAGAGGCGGCACAGACCGTTCAGGAACTCAAGGACATGGGGCTTGCCGTCCACCTGCTCTCGGGCGACCGGGACGCGGCGGTGAAGCGCGTTGCGCAGGCCGTCAACATCGACACCTTTGTGTCCCGCGCCAGCCCGCAGGCCAAGCTCGCCTACATCGATGCGCTCTCCAAGGCGGGCCGCAAAGTGCTGATGGTGGGCGACGGCATCAATGACGCACCGGCATTGGCGGCAGGCTATACCTCTATGGCGCCTGCCACCGCCTCCGACATTGGCCGCACGGCGGCTGAAACCGTATGGATGGGTGAGTCCGCTTTTGCCGTCGTTCAGGCCATCACGGTCAGCCGCCGCACCCAGCGCATCGCCAAGGAGAACTTCGCCCTGGCGGTAGGCTACAACGTGCTGGCCGTGCCGCTCGCCATGGTGGGCCTCGTCTCCCCGCTGGTCGCCGCCATTGCCATGTCCACCTCCTCCATCATCGTCATCGCCAATGCGCTGCGCGTTGGGCTGGGCACGACAACCTCCGCGCAATCTGCTAGACAGGCCTTTGACCAAGAAACCGACCCCCGCAAGCTGAGGGACGCCGCATGACCGGATTGCTTTATCTCATCCCCGTGGCCCTGTTCATGGGCGGGGTGGGGCTGGTGGCCTTCATCTGGTCGCTGAAGTCCGGGCAGTATGATGACCTCGAGGGTGCGGCCTGGCGCATCCTGCAGGATGACGATACGCCGAAGCCCTGACCCGGCGACTGCCTTCACGAAACTGCCGTAAAGTCCTTTGATCTTTCTGACCTGTCCCGTTGACAAGCGGGACATCGCGGGCGGATGATTTCCGTAGGACTGCGAGAGATGGAGGACCACGATGACGGCACAAACACTTCCCAGCCTGCCTCACCTCTTTCCCTCTCCATCGGCGGGCGTGACCCGGCCATCTCCTCTTGCTGCGCCCCAAGAGGATGCCCGGATCAGGTCCGGGCGTGAAGCGATATCGCGCCTGCTCTGCCTCCTCGCAGCCCTGCTCTGCATCTTCTTGTCGGCCAACCCGGCGCAAGCCGCCAAGGCCTTCCCTGTCGATCAGTTCAGCTCCTACCTGAGTGACTACGATTACACGCTGCAAAGTCTTGCCAAGGGACTCACGCGCACGGAGCCGGAACTCAAGGGCGATATTCAAGCCGCGCTCGCCGCGGGCAATGCACGGCTGGCTGCCGCCTCTCTCGAACAGTTGCTCACCAAGCGCCCAAGTGACGGCGCGCTGTGGCTGCAACTCGCCCGGCAACTGGCCGCCGCCACGCCGATGGATGATTCCGATTCCTACGGCATTCCGGGCAAGATGATCGGCGCGGGCCTCAAGGCCTATACGATGCTCTCCTCTCCGGCTGACGAAGCCGCCGCCCTCAACATCGTGGCGCAGGGGTTTGCCAAGCGCGGGATCTGGCGTCCGGCGCTTCTCGCCTACAAGGACTCGCTGGCGCTGGTGGATGATCCGCAGACGCGCGCCACTTATGAGGCCATGCGCGTGGACCACGGCTTCCGCGTTGCTGACTACAAGATCGACAATGAGTCCAACCCACCGCGCGCCTGTTTCGAGATGTCAGAGCCGGTATCCCGCACGGTGACGGACTTCACCTCCTACTTCACACAGGAACCCGGCCCCGTCGCCGCCGTGACGGCGGAGGGTACAAGGCTCTGCGTTGAAGGCCTCAAATATGGTGAGCGCTACAGCATCACGGCGCGTCAGGGCCTTCCCGCCGCCGTGGACGATACGATGGCGAAGGACGCGACGTTCCAGTTCTATGTGCGTGACCGCAGCCCCTCAGTGCGCTTCGCAGGCAATGCCTATGTACTGCCGCGCACAGGACAGAGCGGCATTCCGCTGATCTCTGTCAACAGCAAGGAAGCCGATCTCAAGCTCTACAAGATCGGGGACCGAAACCTGGCTGGCAGTGTGCTGAGTTCCGACTTCCGTTCACAGATCAACGGCTTCACCTCAAGCGACATCGCGCGGCAGAAGGGCAAGCTCATCTGGGAGGGTTCGGTCGAAACACCCTCACCCCTCAACCAGGATGTGACCACTGCCATTCCGGTGGACGAGGCGATGGGCAAGCTGGAACCCGGGCTTTATGTGATGACCGCCGCTTCCGCCGCCCGCAAGGTGGAGGAATATGAGAACGTCGCCACGCAATGGTTCGTCGTCTCCGACCTCGGGCTTTCCACCATGACTGGCAAGGACGGGCTGCATGTGAGCCTCCGTTCCATCGCAACAGCCGCGCCGGTTCAAGCGGCGACCGTGCGCCTGCTCGCCCGCAACAACGAAATTCTGGGTGAGGCAAAGCCCGACCAATCCGGCCAGGTGCTGTTTGCTGCGGGACTGGTGAAGGGCGAGGATGGCGCTGCCCCAGCCCTTGTCGTCGCCCAGACGGAGGCAGGTGACTACAGCTTCATCGACCTGCAACAACCGGCCTTTGACCTGACCGACCGCGGCGTTCAAGGCCGTGCCGCCCCCGGCCCTGTCGATGCTTTCGTCTATGCCGAGCGAGGCGTCTACCGCCGCGGCGAGACGGTGCACGCCACCGTACTGCTGCGTAATGACAGGGCCAATGCCATGGCGGGCTCGCCGCTGACACTGGTGGTGGAGCGGCCCGATGGCGTGCAATATCTCGCACAGTCTCTCCGCGATCAGGGAGCAGGAGGCTACAGCCATGCCTTCAGCATTGCCGCCGGCGCGCAAGGTGGCACGTGGCGCATCAAGGCGCTGACCGACCCCAATGGCGAACCGGTGGGCGAAACCACCTTCCTCGTCGAAGACTATATTCCAGACCGGATCGAGTTCGACCTCGTCTCCAGGACACCCGCTGTCAATCCGGCGCAGGGCCTGCTGCTCACGGTGGATGGCCGCTATCTGTTCGGGGCGCCGGGAGCGGGCCTCGACCTCGAAGCCAATGTTTCGATTGCCGCCAATGACAAGCCTTTCCCTGAATGGAAGGATTATCGCTTCGGCCTGATGGACGAGCGGGTGGACATGGTGCAAGTCACGGTCGACAACCTGCCGCAGACCGACATCAACGGCCATGCGGACCTCACCATCGCGCTCCCCGATCTGCCGGTGACGACGAAACCCCTGAAGGCCGATGTTGCCGTGCGGATGCGTGAGCCTGGTGGCCGTGCCGTGGAGCGCACGGCCAGCCTGCCCATCACTGCCAGCCAGCCGCTGCTGGGCCTCAAGCCGCAGTTCGATGGCGGTTCGGTTGTGGAAGGGCAGCCGGCGGCGTTCAGCGTCATCGCACTGGATCCGGCGGGCAAGCTCACCGCCGCCAAGGGCGCCACCTGGACGCTGAAGCGCCTGACGCGCGACTGGCAATGGTTCAACACCAATGGCTACTGGCAGTGGGAGGCGGTAACGCGCAGCTCCAAGATTGCCAATGGCACGCTGGACCTTGGCGGAAATTCGCCAACGGACTTCTCCCAGACCCTCGGCTGGGGCGAGTACCGGCTGGAGATCATGGCACAGGGCATGACGCCGGTGTCGATCGACTTCTCATCCGGCTATTACAGCGGCAGCACCGCCAAGGCCGATACGCCCGATACGCTGAAAGTGGCGCTCGACAAGACGGCGCTCAACACCGGCGACACGGTGAACGTCAAGATCGAGGCGCGTTACGCCGGCAAGGCCACCGTCCAGATCATCGGCGAGACATTGCTGACCGAGCAGTTGGTGGATGTGCCGGAGGGCGGGCTCACCCTGCCCTTCACGGTGGGCGAAGGCTGGGGTACGGGCGCTTATGTGCTGGCAAGCCTCTACCGTCCGATGGATGTAGCGGCGAAGCGCATGCCTTCGCGCGCCATGGGGCTTTCGTGGTTCAGCATTGATCGCGCCCAGCGCACGCTTGATGTGGCGCTCTCGCCGCCCGAGATGATGAAGCCGCGCCAGACACTCGCCGTGCCGGTGAAGATCGGCAACTTTGCTGCAGGCGAAGAGGCTTACATCACGGTTGCTGCGGTGGATGTCGGTATCCTCAATCTCACGCGCTACAATCTTCCCGCGCCTGAGAATTTCTACTATGACCAGAAGCGGCTGACCGCCGAACTGCGCGACATTTACGGCCAGTTGATCGACGGCATGCAGGGCGAGCGCGGCAGGCTACGCTCGGGTGGCGATGGCGGCGCTGCCTTCAATGCGCCGCCACCCGCACAGAAGCCGTTGAGCCTCTATTCCGGCATCGTGAAGGTGGGGCCGGACGGCGCAGCCAGCGTTGACTTCGACATCCCCGCCTTCAACGGCACTGTGCGGCTGATGGCCGTTGCGTGGACGGCCAACAAGGTGGGCCATGCATCCACCGATGTGATCGTGCGTGACCCGGTCGTCGTCTCCGGCACGCTGCCGCGCTTCCTCGCGGTGGGTGACCGCTCGCAACTGCGCTTCGACCTCGTGAACACCGAAGGGCCTGCGGGAGATTACACGTTTGGCGTTTCCATCGACGGGCCGCTGACAAGCGAAACCAATCTCATTCAGAAAGTGACGCTCGGTGCGGCGGGCGCGCGGTCTAGCGTCACCATTCCAGTGACGGCCACAGGGTTTGGCACGGCCTCCATCATCGCTACGCTGAAAGGCCCGGGCGATATTCTGCTCGACCAGGAGTTCGCGCTGGGCGTGGTGCCGGCCAACCCCGCTATCACCCGCCGCAGCACAGCGACGCTGATGGCCAATGGCGGTGCGCTGACACTCGACAAGGACTTGCTGACGGAATTGGTGCTGGGCACCGGCTCGGTGGCGCTGTCGGTTGGTCCGTTGCCACAACTCGACGCGGCGGGTCTGATCAAGGAACTCGACCGCTACCCCTATGGCTGTTCCGAACAGACGGTGAGCCGCGCCCTGCCACTGCTCTACCTGAGCGAGCTTGGCGTGAATCCGAAGGAGCTTGAGGGCGAACTCTCCGAGCGCATGCGCCAGGCGGTGGCGAGGCTGGTCAACCGTCAGTCCGGTGCAGGCGCGTTTGGCATGTGGTCTGCCTATGGCGATGATTCGAGCCTGTGGCTCTCGGCCTATGTGACGGACTTCCTGCTCCGCGCCCGCGAAAAAGGCTATGACGTGCCGGAAGATGTGCTGGTGAACGGCCTCGACTATATCCGCAACATGGTGGGCAACGCGCCGGATATTGAGCCAGGCGGCGGACAGGACATGGCCTATGCGCTTTACGTTCTGGCGCGCGCAGGCCGTGCGCCGGTGGGAGACCTCAAATATCTCACCGACACCAAGCTCAATGACTTTGGAACACCCATGGCGCGGGCACAACTGGCCTCTGCACTGTCCATGCTGGGCGACAGGGAGCGCGCCGACACGGCTTTCGCGGCCGCCACGCAGGCGCTGGCGACGGATGTCGAGTCACAGACGCGGGGTGGCTACCGGGCGGATTACGGCAGCGTGTTGCGTGATGCCTCGGCCATTCTGGCGCTGGCAACAGATGCCAAGGCCAAGCCCGATGTCATCAAGACGGCGATGAACGCCATAGAGGTCGAGCGCGCACGCTCGGCTTACGCCTCCACCCAGGACATGGCGTGGATGGTGCTGGCGGCGCGCGCGGTGGAAGACCAGGCCAAGGCGATGCGGCTTGATGTGAACGGAACGCCGCATGATGGCGCACTGAACCGGCTGTACAGCGAAGCGCAACTGGCACAGCCCGTGCGCGTTGCCAATGCCGGGCCGGATGCAGCGAAAGCCACCGTGGCCGTTTCCGGTTCGCCCGTGATACCGGAGCCCGCCGCCAGCAACGGCCTCACCATCACGCGGGCCTACTTCACGCCCGATGGTCAGCCGGTGGACATTGCCACGATGAAGCAGAACACCCGCCTCGTCACTGTGCTGTCCGTGATGAAGCCAGAGGGCGATTCGGAGACTGGCAATTTCCTATTGGTTGATCAGCTTCCCGCAGGCTTCGAGATCGAAAATCCGGTTCTCGTCTCCTCCGGGGGTGTGGCCAATGTCCCGTGGCTCACCGACACCACGTGGGCCAGCTACACCGAGTTCCGCGATGACCGCTTCGTGGCAAGCTTCAACACCTCCACCGCCAAGCTGGCCTACATGGTGCGCGCGGTGGCGCCCGGAACCTATATCCACCCCGGTGCCACGGTGGAAGACATGTACCGGCCCGCGATGAATGCCCGCACCGCGCCCGGCACGCTGACGGTCTTGGCACCCTGATGGCGGAACAGCCCGCCAAGCGATGGCCCATGCGCCTCTATGCGGGGCTGCTCGGCGCTGTGCTGCTGGTGAATGGCGCTGGCTTCACGCTTACGGAAACACTGAAGCGGCTGGGGCCTGTGCCGCTGGGCGAGAAGCTGGCCTATTCGACTCTCGTGGTTGACAGGGATGGCAAGCTGCTTCGCCCCTTCATCACCAAGGATGGCTACTGGCGGCTGCCGGTCAAGTCCACGGAGGTCGATCCGCGCTTCCTCAAGCTGCTCATCGCCTATGAGGACAAGCGCTTCCAGGAGCACGGCGGGGTAGACCCGAAAGCGTTGCTCCGCGCCGCGTGGCAGGCTCTAAGTCATGGCCGCGTCGTATCGGGTGGATCGACCATCACCATGCAGGTGGCTCGGTTGCTGGAGCCGCGGCCCCAGCGCCGCCTGACCGACAAACTGGCCGAGATGATCCGCGCGGTGCAGATCGAGCAGCGACTGACAAAGCAACAGATCCTCGACCTCTACCTGTCACTCGCACCCTATGGCGGCAATATTGAGGGAACTCGCGCTGCCGCACTCACCTATTTCGGCAAGGAGCCAAAGCGCCTTTCAACCGCTGAAAGCGCCCTGCTCGTTGCCCTGCCGCAAGCGCCCGAAGCCCGGCGGCCAGACCGTTTCCCAAAAGCCGCAGAGGCCGCGCGCAACCGTGTCATTGGCCGCCTGGCCAATGATGGCGTCATCAATGCC
Source organism: Hyphomicrobiales bacterium (assembly GCA_040383265.1). Classification (GTDB taxonomy): domain Bacteria; phylum Pseudomonadota; class Alphaproteobacteria; order Rhizobiales; family Aestuariivirgaceae; genus Aestuariivirga. The sequence continues at coordinate 708 of JBEIDW010000091.1, read as the reverse complement.
GATCAAGCGGAGGCGGCAGTTCTGGAGGAGGCCCCGAAAGGCCGCCTCGCCTTCCCGATGCTCGCCGCCCATGTAGCGGAGCGGCTAGCGAAAAAAGAGCCAGCCGGGGTAGTTGCCGCAACGACGCTCGCGCGGGAGCTTCAGGCCTCGCTTGAAACGCTGGCGCGCGAACGCGCCCTCGCCATAGGTTCCGGCGTGGCCGCCGCCATTCTGGTGGCCGATAATCGGACCGGTGAAATTCGCGCTCATGTGGGCGGCACGGGTTATTTCGACGCGCTGCGCGCCGGACAGATGGACCTGGCCCTGGCGTTGCGCTCACCCGGTTCAACCCTGAAGCCCTTCATCTATGGGCTTGGCTTCGAGGATGGCGTCATTCATCCGGAAACGCTGATCGATGACCGCGCCGTGCGCTATGGCGCCTATGCGCCGGAAAACTTTGACGATGCCTTCCACGGCACGGTGACGGTGCGCACGGCCTTGCAGCAGTCGCTCAATGTGCCAGCATTGCAAATCCTGAACATCGTCGGGCCGGACCGCCTCATGGCGCGCCTCGCCAATGCGGGGGTGAAGCCGGTCCTGCCGGCAAATGCCGGCCCCGGTCTGGCGGTGGGGCTTGGCGGCGCGGGCGTGCGCCTGACCGATCTCACGGCGCTGTATGTGGCGCTGGCACGCGGCGGTGAACCGGTGGCACTCCGCTGGCAGCCAGAT
>JBEIDW010000090.1:0-11721 GCA_040383265.1 Hyphomicrobiales bacterium | reverse complement strand
TCAAACATGATCGTGCCGTCGACGATGCGGCAGCCGGGCCGTGCGAAGCCCATGGCGGCAAGTCCGATCGTTGACTTGCCAGCCCCCGATTCACCGATCAGGCCCAGCACCTCGCCACGCTTCAGCGACAGATCGACCCCCTTGACGATGGGGTGCCAAACACCGTCCGAGTTGCCCTCGATTTTGAGGCCGCGGATTTCCAGAAGGGTCTCGCCCTTCACACGCTGCTTGTCACTTTTCATCGCGGAGCCCGCTCGTCTTGTGGAGGAACCAGTCGACCACGAAATTGATGGCGACCGTCAGCAGTGCAATGGCGATGGCCGGGTAGAAGGGTGCCGGTATCCACGGGAACACGCGCACCGGGAAGGTGATCAGCGTCTTGCTTTCGGCCACCATGGAGCCCCAGTCTGCCGTTGGCGGCTGGATGCCGACGCCGAGGAAGGACAGCGCGGCGATGGTGAGGAACACGAAGCAGAAGCGCAGGCCGAACTCAGTGATGAGGGGCGGCAGGATGTTGGGCAGCACTTCCTTGAAGATTATCCAGCGCATGCTCTCGCCGCGCAGCTTCGCGGCCTCGACGTAATCCATGACGACGACATTCAGCGCCGTGGCGCGCGCCAGGCGGAACACGCGCGTCGAGTCGAGCAGCGCAAGGATCAGGACAAGATTGATGATGCTCTTGCCGAAGACGGCCAGCAACATGAGCGCGAAGATCAACACGGGGATCGCCAGGAAGGCATCGACAACACGCGAAACGGCCTGATCGAGCCAGCCGCTCCGCAGTGCGGTGAGTACACCCAGCGTGCCGCCGATGACGAAGGACAGCATGGTGGTGGCAAAGGCGATGCCAATGGTGTTGCGTGCGCCATAGATCAGGCGCGAGAACAGGTCGCGGCCGATCTGGTCGGTGCCGAGCCAGAACTCTCCGCCTGCCGGCTGATAGGCCTTGCCCACCACTTCTGCCTCGCCATAGGGCGCGATCCACGGGGCAAACACGGCGGCGATCACATAGATCAGGATCACGATCATGCCGAACCAGGCGCTGAACGGCGCGGAGGCAAGCGTGCGCCTGGCATTCTGCCAGAAGCTGCGCCGGGCACGTACGGAGCGGATATTTTGGGCTTGCGCGGTCATTTGGGGTGCAGCAGGCGTGGATTGGTGATGATGGAGACAATATCCGCCAGAAGGTTCAGCAGGATATAGGTCGCCGCGAAGATGAGCGCGCAGGCCTGAACGACGGGCATGTCACGGCTCGAAACGGAATCGACCATCAACTGGCCGATGCCGGGATAGACGAACACCACCTCGACCACCACGACGCCGACCACGAGATAGGCAAGGTTGAAGGCGATGACGGTGGCAATCGGCGCCCAGGCATTGGGCAGCGCGTGCTTGATGATGGCCTCACGGCGCGGCACGCCTTTCAGCTGCACCATTTCCATGTAGGGGCTGGCCAGCAGGTTGATGAGCGCGGCGCGCGTCATGCGCATCATGTGCGCCACGATCACCAACGTGAGCGTGATGGCGGGAAGCCCTGCGCGGTAGATGTGCTCGATGAATGTCGTCGAGTCGGACACGGTCGAAAGCGAGTAGAACCACTTGTTCTTGATCGCGAAGAAGAACATCAGCAGATAGGCGATGAAGAACTCCGGCGTGGCAATGGTCGTCAGCGTCACCGAGTTGACGATCCGGTCATACCAGCTGTTGCGGTAGAGTGCTGCCAGCACGCCGAGGAGAAGCGACAGCGGCACGGCCACGATGGCCGTCATGATGGCGAGGAAGAAGGTGTTGTAGAGACGGGGCGCGATCAGTTCCGACACGCTGCGGCGGATGGAACCACCTGCACCTGCATAGGAATAGCCGAAATCACCGCGCAGAACGCCGCCAATCCACTCGAAATACCGGATGTAGGCCGGGCGGTCCAAGCCAATCTGGCGGTTGAACGCGGCCACGGTTTCAGGTGTGGCGCCCTGGCCGAGAATATTCTCGGCAAAGCCACCAGGCAGCAATTCAAGGGACGAGAATATTACAACCGACACAACGAACAGCGTCAGCAAGCCAAGTCCCAAGCGCTGCAGTACGGTTTTCAGGACCGGATGCATGCCTCTCCCCTGAGCCTCTTTTGTCGGGCTCTTTTTTTCATCATAGCAGAACCGGATGGCCCACTACAGGAAAAATGATAGGGGCCGGACTGCACTGGCGCAGTCCGGCCCCCGGCACTTCGTGGGCTGTTTCCGCCAGATTAGGTGAACCACCAGCGCTCGGCGATGCGCATGCCGTCGAGCTGCCAGTTGGCCGCAACCTTGCCGTGGCCCAGGTTCTTGACGTGTGCCTCAACGTAAGAGTTGAAGAGGATGTTCACCAGTCCGCCATCGTCATGCAGGATCTGCTGCATTTCGGCATACATGGCCGCGCGCTTGGATTCGTCCGTCTCGGAGCGAGCGGCAACGAGAAGCTCGTTGAAGCGCGGATTCTTCCAGAACGTATCGTTCCACGCCGCGTCAGCCGCATAGGCCGTCGTCATCATCCAGTCCACCGTGGGGCGGCCGCTCCAGTAGGAGGCGACGAAGGGCTTCTTCAGCCACACATTGTCCCAGTAGCTGTCGTCCGGCTCACGCACGACATTGATGTCGATGTTGCAGGCCTTGGCATGCTCCTTCCACAGGATGGCGGAATCCACCGCCCCGGCGAAGGCCGCATCGGCAACGTGGAGATCGAAGGAGAGACTGTCGAGACCCGCCTTCTTCAGATATTCCTTCGCCTTGTCCGGGTTGTAGCTGTGGCGCGGCTGCGGATCGATGGCGAACTTCACCGTCGGTGCGATCGGATTGTCGTTGCCGACCGTGCCATGGCCGAGGAACACCTTCTCCAGAACGTCATCGCGATTCATCGAATACTTGATGGCGGTGCGGACATTCACGTCATCGAACGGCTTCTGGGTCACGTTCATCACATAGATGTAGTGGCCATAGCCGGTGATCTCCGAAACGGTGATGTCCGGATTCGACTTCAGCATGTCGAGGGTCTTGAGGTCGCAACGGTCCATGTAGTGGATTTCGCCCGACAGAAGCGCATTGGTGCGCGCGGCCACGTCCTTGATGGACAGGAACTGCACCGTATCGAACCAGCCCTTGCCGGGCTTGAAGTAGTTCTCGTTCTTGGTGAAGGAAGCCTGCACGCCGGGCTGGAACTTCTCCAGCTTGTAGGCGCCGGTGCGGATGCCCGACTCCCAGTCCACCGAGCCGTCATCCTTCTTCGGCATGATCGGCATGTGATAGTCCGACACCGTATAGGGGAAGTCGGCATTTCCGCCGGACAGCTCGAACACCACGGTATCTGCGCCATCGGCCTTGAGCGTGACGATTTCCTGCAGCAGCGACTTGGCGGCGGACTTCGAGTTCTCGCCGCGGTGATGCATGAGCGAGGCCACGACGTCATCGGCGGTCACGGTCTTGCCATTGTGGAAGGTGACGCCGTTGCGCAGCTTGAACACCCACTTCTTGGCGCCGTCGGAGGATTCGAAGGTTTCAGCGATATCGCCCACCACGTTGCCGTCGGCATCGATCTCGGTCAGGCTGTTGGAGAGCGTTCCCCACAGGGCCGTTCCGGTGAACTGGTCGGGATAGGTGCCCGGGTCCATCGAGTCGGTCGTGGCGCCATGGCCCACGCCGATCTTGAGGTTGCCGCCCTTCTTCGGCTCATTCGCATAGGCTGTCGTGAACATGCTGTTCGCAGCAGCAAGGCTGACGCCGGACGCCAGCGCAAGCTGGGTAAATTCACGGCGGCTGATGCGGCCACGAACGGCCTGCTTCAGGGCATTGTTCAGTTTGTCTTTCATCTCGTTCATGCGCTTCTCCCTGGCCGGGCCTGTTGATCTACCCGGTATGTCTCGAAGTTCTCACGGCAAAAGGGCCCCGTCAATCAACTTGACGGGGCCCCTTCATTACAAATCAAACACCAATGGCGTGGATCAAGCCATCCACCAACGCTCGTACATGAAGCCGCCGTCATGGTCGAAGTCAGTGTTGAATTCGCCATGGCCGATCTTGTTCGAGAGCGCGCCAACGTAGTTGTTGAACATCAGCACGACCTGGCCGCCGTCGTCATGCATAAGCTGCTGACACTCGGCATACATGGCCTGACGCTTGGCCTCGTCCGTCTCCGCACGGGCCGCGACGAGCAGCTCGTTGAAGCGCGGGTTCTTCCAGCGCGTATCGTTCCAGGCCGCATCGGCCGCCATGGAGATCGACAGGAAGGCATCCGCCGTCGGACGGCCGCCCCAATAGCACTGGCACCAGGGCTTCTTGATCCAGACATTGTCCCAGTAGCTGTCGTTCGGCTCGCGCACGACATTGATTTCAATGCCGGCGGCCTTGGCCTGTTCGGCCATCAGCACGGCGGCGTCCACGCCGCCCGGGAAGGCTGCGTCGGAAGCCGAGAGATCGACCTTGAGATTTTCCATGCCGACCTTCTTGAGCAGCGACTTGGCCCTTTCCGGATCGTAGTTGTAGACCGGCTCGGGCTGGATCGCATACTTGAGCGACGGCGCAAGCATGTTGTCGTTGCCGGCAGAACCGTAGCCATAGAGGATCTTGTCCACCAGTTCCTGGCGGTTGATCGCCCACTTCAGCGCCTGGCGCACTTCGAGAATGTCGAAGGGCGCAACGTCAACCAGCATCGGCGCGGAATAGAGCGCCGTGCCCGAGACGTTGTACAGATTGGTGTCGGGAGCCGACTTCAGCATGTCGATGGTCTTGAGGTCGGCGCGGTCGATGAAGTGCACTTCGCCCGAGAGGTAGGCGTTGGTGCGGGCGGCCACGTCAATGATCGAGAGAACCTCAACGCCATCGAACCAGGTGGTGCCGAAGTAGTTGGGGTTGCGCTCGGCGACGAGCTTGACGCCCGGCTCGAAGGACTTGAGCACATAGGGGCCAGCGCCGATGCCCTTGTCCCACTGGATCTTGCCGCCCTCGGAGGGGTACATGGCAAGGTGGTAGTCCGACAGGAGGTAGGGGAAGTCAGCGTTGCCGCCCGAGAGCTCGAACACCACGGTGTCTGGCCCATCAGCCTTCACCGACACGAGGTTCGAGAGAACGCCCTTGGCGGGCGACTTGGAGTCGGGCGCGATGTGATAGTTGATGGTGGCGACCACGTCATCGGCGGTCAGCGTCTTGCCGTTGTGGAAGGTGATGCCCTTCCGCAGCTTGACAATCCACTTCTTGGCGCCATCCGACGGCTCAAGGCTTTCGGCGACGTGCGGGATGATTTCGTTCTTTGGGCTGATCTGCACCAGCGGAGCGCCCATCACGGACTTGCCCCAGGCGAAGGTGAAGCCGTTGGACCAGGTGGCCGGATCAAGCGAATCCGTGGTCTGGCCGTGGCCGACGGCGGACTTGAACACGCCGCCCTTCTTGGGCTCGGCGCGGGCGGCGGAAGCGAACAGCGTGTTCGCGGCAGCCAGCGTCATGCCGGACGCCATCGCGAACTGGATGAAGTCGCGACGGGACAGCTTGCCAAGACCAACAGCCTTCTTCGCTGCCATCATTTTCATTTCAAATTCGGTCATACGTCTCTCTCCTTAAGTGACCGGTCTAACTTGGGACTGAGAGATTGACTTGGGAATATCATGCTGAACGGGCCGGTTGTGGCCAGAGCATCTCTTCCTTCACCTCTCCCTCGTCCATTCTTTTTTTCGTTGGGGCAATTCGCCCTTTGATTGACCGTGAACCTGTCACGGCCATCTCTTCCCGTCAATCACACTCTCACAGAGAGGTGGTGAATACTACTAACGTTTTGGACAGGTTTTGGGCAAAATACGACACCCCTTTTCACGGGGTCAATTCGCCTGGTGCAACATGGTAAGTGGTGGAGCAGAACTCACAGGTGACGGCGATTTCACCGTTTTCCACCATATCCGCCTGATCTTCGGCCGGAAAGCGCGCCAGCATGCGGGTGATGCTGTCGTGTGAGCAACTGCAATATCGCTCCAGCGGAGTGGCTGGATAGGCGGTGACGCCGTCCTCATGGTAAAGGCGGTACAGCAAGTCTTCGGGAGATAGTTGCGGATCAAGCAGTTCATGCGCCTCGACCGTGCCGAGCAACAGCCGGGCCTTCACCCAGTCATCGTCTTCTTGCGGTGCAGCATTCTCGATGCCCTCCGGTACATCACCCGAATGGCTGGGCAACGGACTGGAGCCGCCCTCGCGCGGCAGGTGCTGCACCATGATGGCGCCGGCCCGCCAGCTTTCCGTCTTGCTGCCGCGTTCAAGAAGCGGGCCTGCCGCCATGCGCAGCGCGGTGGGTATCTGCTCGGACTTCTCGAAATAGGCGTGGGCGGCAGCCGTCAGGTCACTGCCTTCCAGCGGCACAATGCCTTGGTAGCGCTCCATGTCCGGCCCCTGGTCCACCGTCATGGCGAGATAGCCCTGGCCAAGGAGATCGGAATGTGTGGGGTTTTGAAGGGCGGCTACGCGCTTCGCGTCGAAACGGGCATAGCCGCGGATACGGCCGGGAGAGACGTAATCCGCCACCACCATGTCTACCGGGCCATCCGTCTTGGTCTGGAGAATGAACTTGCCGTCGAACTTCAGCATCGCGCCCAGAATGGCGGTCAACGCCACTGCCTCCGCCAGCAGCGCTGACACGGGTGGCGGATAGTCATGCCGGTGCAGGATGTCATCAACCGCCGGCCCGAGCCGGACGAGGCGGCCCCGCACGCCCAGCGGCTTCACCTCGAAAGGCAGGACGAGATCTTCACCCGCAAGCCCGGCGGCGGACACACTCATGCACCGAGGCAATGCAGCAGGATGGACTTCTGCACATGGAGGCGGTTTTCCGCCTCATCGAAGATCAGCGAATTGGGGCCGTCCATCACCTCGTCCGTCACCTCTTCGCCGCGGTGGGCGGGCAGGCAATGCATGAACTTGGCTTCAGGCCGGGCCAGTTTCATAAGGCCCGCATTCACCTGATAGGGCTTGAGCAGGTTATGGCGGCTCGCGGCATCAGTGTCATGCATCGACACCCAAGCATCGGTGATGACGCAATGCGCGCCCGCCACCGCGTCCTGCGGGGATTCCATCACGCTCACATCAGCGCCCTCAGCCTTCGCCCAGGAGAGAACCTCCGCCGACGGCGCCAGTTGCTTCGGCGCGCCGATCCTGAGCTTGCCGCCCATACGGCCCACGGCGTGAATCCATGAGGCGGCAACATTGTTGCCGTCCCCCACCCAACTCACTGTCAGGTCCTTCAGCGGGGCCACGTGTTCTTCAAGCGTCATGACATCGGCCATCACCTGGCAGGGATGGGTAAGATTGGTCAAACCATTGATGACGGGAACGGTGGCCGCTGCAGCGAGTTCCATCAGCGTCGAATGCTTCGCGGCGCGGATCATGATGGCGTCCACATAGCGCGACAGAACCCGCGCTGTGTCCGCGATCGTCTCGCCGCGGCCCAGTTGCATGTCGCTGGAGGACAGCACCAGCGTCTCGCCGCCCATCTGCCGCATGCCAACTTCAAAGGAAACGCGCGTGCGGGTGGACGGGCGCTCGAAGATCAGCGCCAGCATGCGGCCTTTCAGCGGTTCATCTTTTTCATGCCAGCCCTTGGGAAGCCCCTGGCGCGCTGTCTTCATGGTGCGGGCCTTGGCGATGATCGCGTTGAGGGTTCCGGAATCGAAATCGGAAATGTCGAGAAAATGCTTTGGAGTTGTCATTGAGGAAATCCTTACGCGGCAGGCTTTGCTTCAAGCGCCTTGCAGGCGCGGTCCAGCTTGTCCACAGCTTCGGTGATGTCGGCGTCTGTCACGATGAGTGGCGGCAGCAGGCGCACGACATTGTCGCCTGCGCCGATGACGAGAAGGTGTTGATCAAGGGCTGCCGCCTGCAATGCCGTGTTGGGCACCTTGCACTTGATGCCCATCATCAGACCTGCGCCACGGACATCCTCGATGATCGACGGGTGCTGGTCCTTCAACGCGGCAAGCTTCTGCTTCAGGCTCAACGCGCGCTGCTGCACACTGTCAAGGAAGCCCGGCGCCAGAACCACATCCAGCACGGCATTGCCCACAGCCGTGGCCAGCGGGTTGCCGCCATAGGTAGAGCCATGCGTGCCCGCAGTCATGCCGGCTGCCGCCTGCTCGGTGGCGAGGCAGGCACCCAGCGGAAAGCCGCCGCCAATGCCCTTGGCCACCGCCATGATGTCCGGTGTGACGCCTGCCCATTCATGGGCGAACAGCTTGCCGGTGCGGCCGATGCCGCATTGCACTTCATCGAAGATCAGCAGGATGCCGTGCGCATCGCAGAGCTCACGCAGGCCCTTCAGGCATTGGGGTGGAACCGGGCGGATGCCGCCCTCGCCCTGCACCGGCTCGATCAGGATACCGGCGGTTTCGGCGCCAATCGCCGCCTTCAGCGCCTCATGGTCGCCAAAAGGCACCTGATCAAAGCCCTCCACCTTGGGGCCGAAGCCTTCAAGATATTTGGCCTGCCCACCCGCTGCGATGGTGGCCAGCGTACGGCCATGGAATGCGCCTTCGAAGGTGATCAGGCGGAATTTCTCGGGGTGCCCGTTGTGGGCATGATATTTGCGGGCCATCTTGATGGAACATTCGAGCGCTTCCGCACCCGAATTGGTGAAAAAGACGGTATCGGCAAAACTCGCCTCAATCAGCCGCTGCGCCAGCTTTTCCTGGCCCGGCATCTGATAAAGGTTGGAGGTGTGCCAGATCTTTTTGGCCTGATCCGTCAGCGCCGCAATGAGATGCGGGTGCGAATGTCCACAACTCGTCACTGCAACGCCTGCGCCGAAATCCAGGTAGCTCTCGCCCTCGGGCGTGAAGACTCGCACCCCATCACCCCGCTCGAACGTGACTTTCGCTCTGGCATAGGTGGGGAGAACGGCGGAGATCATGGTGGGCCTTGTTCCAGCAAAATCAAAAAGCGCCCGCCGGAATGGAGGGCGCCTCGACCGAAAAACCTTATAAATCCAAGGCGGCCAAGGGTCAATGACAGCATGGGCCATGGCAATGATTCACGCCCCACCCGCATGATTCACGGTTTTCCACACTGAGTCAAAACAGCGCATGGACCCCCGATTCGCTACACTGATAAGGTTTCATTAACCAAGGGGCGGACGCGGGAAACTGGGGAAAACGATCCCGATTCCAGCCTCCAAGGTTGCGGGTGAGTCACCGCGTATTGTAGGGTCTGAACCATCAGCTACGAGATGTAGCGCTTACAGTCAGTTTGGTTGTTGAACGCGCTGGAACCGATGAGTCCAGCGAGGAATGAGGGATTCTGTTGATCGACGCACAGGAAATGAATCTGGGAGGGGCGAAATTGTCCTGGACTGATGAGCGGGTTGAGCTTCTCAAGAAACTCTGGACCGAGGGCCTGAGCGCCAGCCAGATCGCCGGCAGGCTCGGTTCGGGTGTCACCCGCAATGCCGTGATCGGCAAAGTGCACCGCCTCAACCTGTCGGGCCGCGTGCAGCAGCAACGCACCGCCCAGCCCCGCGCGCCCCGCAAGCAACGCGAGCCGAGCCTGGCGCCCCGCGCGGGCGGCGGCACACGCCCGAGCCTTGCCACAGCGGGTGCCACAGCCCTGAAGCCGATGATGCGCGCCGAGGTGCATATCCGCCCGGCGGCTCTGCCGGAGCCACAGCCGCTGCGCCTCGTCGATCTTCCTAAGGATGGGCGTGTGACCATCCTCCATCTCTCGGACAAGACCTGCAAATGGCCGATCGGCGATCCGGGCAGCGAGGAATTCTGCTTCTGCGGCCATGGCCCGCGTGAAGGTTCGCCCTACTGCGAATATCACGCGCGGCTGGCCTACCAGCCGCTGCAGGACAGGCGCAACCGCAAGGTATCCTTCGGCTGACAGCGGGACCGCCCAGAACTTCATGAATGAAAAAGGCCCTCCTCGCGGGGGCCTTTTCAGTTGGAGCGGCCGAAGCGCTCGTCGAATGAATAGCCCATGCCGCGCACGGTGCGGATGGGATCAGCCTCACGACCGCGGCTCAGGGACTTCCTCAGCCGGCCGACATGCACATCGACCGTGCGCTCATCAACATAGACATCATGCCCCCAGACCGTATCGAGCAGCTGGGCGCGTGAGTAGACGCGGCCCGGGTTCTGCATGAGGTGTTCGAGCAGGCGGAACTCGGTGGGAGAAAGATTGATGTCGCGCACGCCGCGCGTCACCCGCCGGGTTTTCCGGTCAAGCGACAGCTCTCCTGCCTTCAGCTGCTCGGCCACTGCATCGGGGTTGATGCGGCGCAGAATGGTGCGGATGCGGGCCAGGAGCTCCGGCACCGAGAAGGGCTTCACCATGTAGTCGTCAGCGCCGGTAGCAAGCCCCCGCACCCGCTCCGCCTCTTCGCTGCGCGCGGTGAGCATGATGATGGGGATGTCACGGGTTTCTGCCTTGGCCCGGAGCAGCCGGCAGACTTCTATGCCGGAAATACCGGGCAGCATCCAGTCCAGCAGGATCAGATCCGGGCGTTCCTCCATGATGAGTTTCATCACACCCTCGCCCTCCGCAGTGTGACGGACGCGATAGCCCTCGGACTCGAGGTTGTAACTGAGAAGCACCTGAATGGCTTCCTCGTCCTCAACGACCAGTATCGAGGCGCTCATGGTTACTCCTCCGGTGGTGAGATGCTCTCGATGCGGAGCGTGGACGTTACGTCCTTCTTCGGGCGGCCCTCGGCCAACGGCTTGCCATGCACGAGATAATGGATGTTCTCGGCGATGTTGGTGGCGTGGTCGCCGATCCTCTCCATGTTCTTTGCCCCGAACAGCAGATGCGTGCACAGGCTGATATTGCGCGGGTCTTCCATCATGTAAGTCAAAAGCTCGCGGAAGATGGAGTTATAGAGCGCGTCGAGCTCCTCATCCGAGCGCCAGACATCGAGCGCCAGGGTGGCGTCGGAGCGCGCGTATGCATCGAGGATGCCCTTCAACTCCTGCTGCGCCAGCCGTCCCATGCGGGTAACGCCCACCATCAGCTTGCGCGGCAGCTGATCAGACATCGCATGCGTACGCTTCGCGGTGTTCTTGGCTAGATCGCCGATGCGCTCGAGATCCGAGGCCACACGGATCGCCACCATGATCTCTCGCAAGTCGCGCGCCACGGGCTGGCGCTTGGCGATGGTGAGAATCGCCTTCTCCTCGATCTGGTGTTCGAGCACGTCCACCTTCTCGTCATTCTGGATCACGCGGTCGGCCAAGGCCGTATCGCGCCGTGACAACGCATCGATCGCATCGTCGAGCTGCTGCTCCACGAGGCCGCCCATCTGGGCGAGCATCGTCTTCAGCTGGCTCAACTCTTCATCATAGGCCTTTACGGTGTGGTTGGTCATGCTGTGTCTCCCGGGGCTCAGCCGAAGCGGCCCGTGATGTAGTCTTGCGTGCGCTTTTCCTGCGGCGCGGTGAACATCTCGTCGGTGTCGCCATATTCAACCAGCGTGCCCAGATGGAAGAAGGCGGTAAGCTGCGAAACACGCGCCGCCTGCTGCATGGAATGAGTGACAATGACGATGCAATAATTCTGACGGAGCTCATCGATCAGCTCCTCGATCTTCGCGGTGGCGATCGGGTCGAGTGCCGAGCACGGCTCGTCCATCAGGATCACCTCGGGGCTCACCGCAATGGCCCGCGCGATGCAGAGGCGCTGCTGCTGCCCGCCGGACAGGCCCGTGCCGGGGTGGTTCAGGCGGTCCTTC
>JBEIDW010000089.1:0-11758 GCA_040383265.1 Hyphomicrobiales bacterium | reverse complement strand
GCAGCCGGGAGATGACATCTGGCTCGTGGAGCCGCCATTGCCGGCCGCGACTACGGTCAGAACACCTTCGGATCTCAGCAGGTCGATGATCGGCTTTTCCGCCGCGAAATCGCAGGCGCCTGAATATCGGCTTGCCCCGAGGCTCATGTTGATGGCGTCGATGCGATAGGCGTTGCCGTTGGCCGATACGAGGCTTTCGATATACTCGAGGCCACGGATAATGTCGCTGGTATAGGCGCCGTCCTGGGAGCCGAAGACGTTCACCATGACGAGACCGGCCTTGCTCGCCACGCCACGCCGGATGGAGGAGCCAGCGCTGGATGCGCCCATTGCAATTCCCGCGACATGCGTGCCGTGGTTCTGCCCGCTGGCTGGCGCGGCCGCGCCGGGCCCTGTCTGGCTGGAATCGCCATTGGGGCAGCGGGAGGTTGTCAGAAAGCATGCCTCTGCCACGACGCGCGGACTGATGAACGGATGGTTCGCGTGAACGCCGGTATCAATGACCGCAATGCTGCGCCCGAAGCCGCTCGGTTCCGCTGTGGCGGCATCCGCTCCGCTGGGTAGGCCGATCAGCGGGATGGATGCATTCAGGACGGGCCTCTTGATTTCATCCGGCTCGATCTTGATGACGTTTGGATCCGCCTTGAGGCGCGCAAGATCTGACTGTGAGACCTCTGCCGCAAAGGATGGGATGAGCGTAAAGCGCTTGATCGCGCCGCCAGCAGCCGTCCGTCCAGCTGGAAAATTGCGCGCGATGGCCGCGTCAATGCTGCTCCTGATCCGGGATAAGGCCAGGGCACGGCTGGACTTCTGCCGCAGCATTTGCTTGGTCGCGGGAAGGCCATCGCCGCTTGCGATGGTCACGATGACCCTGCTCTTGCCAGCCTTTGCCATGTCGGTCTCAATCGCCATGGAATTCACGAGCTTGGTTGGCACGGTTTGCGCCAGAGAAGATGAAGACAAGCTGGCCGTCAGCAGCGCAGCGGCCAGGAGTGTAGTGGCTGGTATCCGGAAACCGCGCATGCCCAAAACGTTCATCGTAAAAACTCCGATCAGGCCTGGTTTGTCAACTGCAGCAGCCGGATAACGCGCTTCATACCAGACCTTGCTCATCTTCACGAACTTATAAACCGTCAGTCCGGCCGGATCAACAAAGGGTCAATTGACTGCCTGTATTCTGTCGAGGAAATCCCGGAGGTCCGCCGGAGGGGCTTATGCGTGCTCTCACGCAAGAAGTGAACTGCGCCTTGTTTTGCTGTATAAGTTCAGTCCAGTTTCCAATCCGCTGGGAGTTTCGGGCACATGACAATGCAGGCCAGGCAGATAGCGCGAACAACGCTCGCGTCAGATCCCCGTTTCCTCAGGGCTGGATGCCATTTCATGCGGGAGATGGCGCTGGCGGCCGGACTTGATGAAAAAGCGGCGGCCAACCTTGAATTGGCTGTTGAGGAAGCAGGCCTGCTCATCATCAACCAGTCGTTCGAGGGGCCTGAAGACGGCACATTCGACATCATCATCGAATATGGGAACGGCCGTTTCATTGCTGCCTTTGAGGACAAGGGGCTTCCCTTTGACTGGGCCAAGGCGCGCGAGGCTGACAACACACGGCAATCCATCGCGCTGCTGAGTGGCTTTGCCGATGAACTCAAGTTTATCAACCGTGGCCGGGAGGGAAAGCGCCTCGAGTTCGTGGTCCATCAGTCGAGCCCCTGGCTTGAAACGTCCTTTCAGGATCAGGGCCAGGAAGCGGACGATAGTGTTGAGATGGCGCCGATGGACACGCCCCTCGCGCTGCAGCCTCTCGATCCCGTCTCGCTTGGTGTTGCTCTCACGCGCTGCATGTACGCAGTCTATGGTTACACTTATGTGGTGGAGACCGTTTACTTTCCAGAGAGGCTCAAGAGCCTGATCGACCAGGGCGTCCTGATGTCATTCGTCGCCGTCACCCCCGATGGCGATGTCGCCGCCCACCAGGGCCTGAAGAAGCCTTCGCCGTCGTCTCGCGTGGCCAATATGGGTATGGGGATGGTGGATCCGCGCTACCGCGGGCGGCGGCTGTTTGAGCGCCTGAAGGATTTTGCCCTTGCCACGGCAAAGGACAAGGGGTTGAGCGGCCTCTACATTGAGGCTGTCACCATTCATCCCTATTCGCAGAAGGCGAATTTTTCCGCGGGTGCGCGGGAGACCGGCATTTTGCTGGCCTTTGTTCCAGAAGGCTTCACGTTCAAGAAGATCAAGGATGGCGAGGCCCCTGCCACGGATCGCCAGACGGCAGTATTGTTCTATAACCCGCTTCACCGCGGCGCAGGGCGGACCATCTACCCGCCGCTTCGCCACAGGCCGATGATTGAGCGGATCTTCGCCTGGGCAGGCCTCGATCGAACAATCGCCGTTGCGCAGCCGGGTATGGCGTTGCCGGAGCATGCGCGGATCGATGTGGAGGTGGTGGCGGCCTTCGGACACGCAACCATCACCGTCATGTCATTCGGGCGCGATCTCGTGACGCTCGTTGAGGGTCAGCTGGAAGAATTCAGGCTGAGCCATATCGACCTGATCTATGTCGATCTGCCGCTGGCGGATCCGGGGGTACAGTCAGTGGTGCCGGAACTCGAAGGGCTCGGTTTCTTTTTTGCTGGCGTCTATCCCGAAAAGCACGCGGATGGTGATTTGCTGCGCCTTCAGTATCTCAACAACATCCGTATTGACCCTTCAAAGATCCACACCATCAGCGAAATGGGCAGGGACATGCTCGATTATGTGGTGGCGGAGATGAACACCGCCAGCTGAAACGAGAAACGGCCCCAGCAAGGGGCCGTTTTCATCGGATCGTGCGTTTTCCGCAGCCCTTACTCGGCTGCCTCAATGACGGTACCGCGCTTGGCGCCCGCCAGCGGCAGGCCGAAGGCCCGTGCGCTGGCAATCGTGATGGCACGGATATCCTCGGGCTCCATGTTGCGCAGGTCCGTCTTGCCGGTACAGCGCGTCATGATCGCGGCTTCAGCCGACATGGCGTTGATCAGCGAAGCCGCAGCTTCGGTGCGCTCCTCATCTGAGCGGTCCCCGAAGAAGGTGAGGCCCTTGGGGCCAATCTCTCCGCCCAGCGCCAGCGCCAGATTCATGCCGATAGCACCAGCCTTGGCACCAAGCCCGATGAGCTTGGCAATGTCGGTGCCGGAGCGGACTCCGCCAAAGTAGACGAAGTCGATGTCTTCCTCGCGGTTCATCCGGCGCACGATGCGCATGGCCTCGCGCAGCACGGTGAAATCCGGGTAGCCCTTCAGTTCGGACCACGGCAGATTGATACCCGGCGTACCGTCCAGCAGCATCACGTCGAAGCCATGCTCAAGCGCGAAGGGAATGGCCTGTTCGAGGTCGGATGACTTGGCGACGAGGCCGGTGAGCATGCCTGGCTGCTTTTCTACCTTGAAGGGCGCAAAGCCCATCGGCAGAACATAGATCTGGCCGACTGAGCCCTGATCGGCCTTGCCGCCGGGTTCCAGCAACTGAAGCCATGGGGCTTTGCTGTGCGGCAGCGGCGTGCGTGCGACATAGGCAGACCCGACATTGGCAAGTGCCGCGCCCAGCGCCGGCTTGGCCTCGGCGGGAAGATCGTCAATGCCGGTCGCAATCACTGGAATTTCCAGTTTCACCGTACCGGCGATGTCGGTCGCGGTGTTGCAGGAGTCGCGATAGGGGTCGATCACGAGGCGGGAGAGGTTCGCGGGCAGCAGCACCAGATCGTCGAAGGACGCATGGTGGTTGGCCGGGAACGGATCAGACTTGGGCTTCAGGCGCTTTTCCAGAATGGCCGCCTGGGTGCGCACGTCGGTCACCGGGGTGCGGGCCATCACGAAGATGTCTTCGCGGGTCTTCACCGAATAATCCGACGAGCCGGTTTCCGCGTCGCAGCGGTAGCAGCGCGCGGCTTCTTCCTTTGCCGTCTTCAGGTCATAGGTCGTTTCGATTTCCGGGAACGCGGAGGGGTTGGCGCCCAGGCCGTTGAACGTCTGTTCCCGGCGCGGGAAAATTTCCCAGTTGATATCCTGCGCGGCGGGAACGCGGCGGGTGCGGTAGGGTGTGCGGTAGGGCAGCGGTTCCGTGATGCCGTCGAGGAAGGACTTCACGTAATGCGCGGCGCGGTGGCCGTGCATCATCGCCACCACGATGGTGGAGCCGCCAAACGCGCCGTCACCGGCGGCGAAGACTTTCGGATCTGCTGTGCGCATTGAGTCCCAGTCGGTCTTCACACGCTCGCCAGCCATCAGGCCCTTGGCATCGAGTTCTTCAGAGTCAGCCTTTTGGCCCACCGCCATGATCACCATGCCGCAGTCGATGTCGCGCTCGGAGCCGGGAACCAGTTCCGGCTTGCGGCGGCCATCGGGGCCGGGTTCGCCAAGCCGGGTTTCGGCACAGCGTAGCGCGAAGCTGTCGCCATCCGCCATCACCGCGATCGGCTGGGTGTTGTAGATCACTTCGATGTTTTCGAGGATCGCCTGGTGGAGTTCTTCCTTGCGCGCCGGAATTTCCTTGGGGCCCCGGCGGTAGACGACCTTCACTTCCTTCACGCCCGGCATGCGCAACGCTGCGCGGCAGGCATCCATGGCGACGTCACCACCGCCCACGACCACGACCTTCTCCGGCAGTGTCGGGCGCTCGCCCGCGTTGATGCGGCGCAGGAAGCCGACTCCATCGATGACATTGCGGTGGTTCTCGCCCGGAATACCCATGGCCTTGCCCCACCACGAGCCGATGGTGATCAGCACGGCGGCATGGCGTTGCTTCAGTTCATCCAGCGTCACATCCTTGCCGAGTGCCACGCCGCAATGCACCTTGATGCCCGGGCAATGGTTGAACAGGCGGTTCATGTCTTCTTCAACGGTGCCAGCGGGAAGGCGGAAGCCCGGAATGCCCCACACCATCATGCCGCCCGGCTTGTCCATCATCTCATAGACGTGAACTTCAAAGCCCGCTTCGGCTAGGTCCTGAGCGGCGGTGAGGCCGGCGGGGCCAGCGCCCACGATACCGATGGTTTCCTTGCGCGTCACCTGCACCGGCGGCAGGTGATGATCCTTGCCGAGTTGGTCCATGACGAAACGCTTCAGGTTGCGGATCGCAAGCGGGCCATCGCTGTCGGTGCGGCGGCAGGCTGGTTCGCACGGCGCATCGCACACGCGGCCGCAGATCGAGGAGAACGGATTGGTCGCCGTGATGGCCTCGAAGGCCTCAGCGTATTTCTCCTCCCAGATGTAGCCGATGTAGGAGGGCGCATCCGTACCCACCGGGCACGCCACCTGGCAGGGGGCGGGCACGAAGTGCGGGTCTTGCGTATCATCCCGCGACACCGCCTTGGGCGGGCGCACGCGGTTGATGTCGTACACGGTGATGACGTTCGAGCTCATCGCTTGTGTCCTGTCTGGTTGCGTGCTGCGGGTCAGGAGGCCTTGCGGAGGTCCTGGTCGCGCTCGCGGTATTCGGGGTGATAGGGGAGGCGGGTGATGGCCGCGGCTTCCGGCGTCAGTGCCACGAGGTCGTCGCGGCTCACCTGATGCGGGTCGGTATAGCCGAGCGCATGGGTGATCGCGGCGATCTGCCAGCGAACCGATTCCAGATAATGGTGGATGTTCTGCGCCTCGACCGGCACGTTGTAGCGCTTCTCGTGCTCAGGGTCCTGCGTGGCGATGCCTGTCACACAGGTACCGGCATGGCACTGCAGGCACGCGATGCAGCCGCCCGCGATGATGGCGGAGGTGCCGACGGCGACAGCATGCGCGCCAAGCGCCAGCGCCTTCACCGTGTCGATGCCATCCTTGATGCCGCCCATCAGCACGATGGGCATATCAAGGCCGCCCACTTCCGTGAGCGCGTCACGCGCTTCCTGAATGGCCGAAAGAGTCGGGATACCAACGAATTCCAGAACCTCGTTGCCGGCAGCGCCCGTCGAGCCCTGCATGCCGTCGAGTTCCACGAAGTCGAAGCCGTCCTTCCAGGCGATCTTGATGTCGTCGCGCACGCGGCCTGCGCCGAGCTTGACTGACACCGGAACGCGGTAGCCCGTTGCCTCGCGGAATTCCTCGACCTTGATGACAAGGTCGTCAGCGCCCAGCACGTCCGGGTGGCGCGAGGGCGAGCGCAGGTCGATGCCGGCGGGAATGCCGCGGATGCGTGCAATTTCCGGCGTCACCTTCTTGGCCATCAACTGGCCGCCAAGGCCCGGCTTCGCGCCCTGGCTGATGTAGATTTCAAGCCCGTTGGCCTGCTGCATGTCGTGAATGTTCCAGCCGAGGCGGCCAGCAAGGCACTGGTATATCAGCTGATTGGCTTCTTTCCGCTGCTCCTTCGACATGCCGCCTTCGCCGGTGTTCTCCGAAATGCCGGAGAGGCGGGAGGCAATGGCGAGCGCCAGCTTGGCCGACTTCGACAGCGCACCATAGGACATGGGCGCGATCATCACCGGCATGGAGAGCTTCAGCGGGTTGGCACCAGAGCGGCCGCCCACTTCGGTCTTCATGTTCACCTTGGAAATCACGTCCGGGTCGGTACCAGCCCCAATCCGGATGTCTTTCTTGAAGGCGATGTCGGAGATGTGCGGCAGCGCGCGCGACGCGCCATAGCCGCGGATGCGGTAACGGCCAATCTGCGACTTGATGTGGATGTCTTCCTGAACCTTGGCGTTCCAGTAGGCGTTGTCAGCATAGCTTTCGAAGAAGGGAATGGCACGGCGGCGCGGTTCCGTCTTGGGGTAGCGCAGTTTCTTGCCTGCGTTCACGATCTTCTGGAACGAGCCCTTGAAGGGGATCTGGTACTTGTCGAGGAAGGCAAGGATTTCGTCGCGCTCCTGAGCGGGCAGGTCGATGAGCATCGCATCGGTGCCCATTTCGCCAAGCTTGCCCGCGACATAGATATTGCCGCCCGTCATGTCCTGGCCGATCTTTTCGCCCGAATTGCCGAGGATGATCAGTCGGCCGCCATACATCATGTAGCCCGCCATGAAGTTGGCGTTGCCACAGGCCAGCAGCGTGCCCGCCTTCATCACCTGGCCCGCGCGCGAGCCGATGTTGCCCTTCACCACGATCTCCGCGCCGCGAATGGCGACGCCGGGAATGGCTGAGGCATTTCCGTTCACGATGATGGAACCGTTCAGCATGTTATCGCCAACGCCCCAGCCGACATTGTTGTCGACCGTGAAGCGCGGGCCATCCGTGAGGCCAGCGCAGAAATAGCCGGCCGAGCCGCGGATATGCACGTTGATCGGGTGGGTGAGGCCCACGCCGATGTGGTGCTTTGCGTCGGGGTTCAAAACCTCGACGTCAATGCCGTCTGCGCCATACTTGCGCAGAAGTTCGTTGCCCTCGCGGACGGTCGTTACGCTGAGATCGATCGTTGCCATGTGTCGTAGGTTCCGGGAGCAGGTTCAGAGGTGTTGAGGGCGCGGCCGGGGAAGAGGCGGTTCAAGGAGACTTCTTCCGAGGCGATGGCGATGATCTTGTCATCCTCGTACTTCACCATCGGCTTTGCCGCGAGCTTGTCCTTGGCGTAGCCGATCTCATCCTTGGTGGAGACGAGGAAGGAGAACGTACCGTCAAGATCGTCAATCGAGGTCTTGAGCGCGTCCTTCAGCGTGTAGCCGTGCTTCAGCTTATCCGCGAGGTAGACGGCGATCAGTTCCGAATCATTGTCGGTGTTGAAGAAGTAGCCACGCTTTTCGAGGCGGCGGCGCATCTTGTAATAGTTGGTGATCTGGCCGTTGTGAACGATCGAGATGTCGGCAAAGCCCGTGGCCCAGAAGGGGTGGGTGGCCTCGGGGGCGACGTCCGACTCGGTGGCGAGGCGAACGTGGCCGATGCCATGCGTGCCCTTGAAGCCCTCGATCTTGTAGATGTTGTCGACGTCGAAAGCGCCGCCCAGGTCCTTGATGATATCGAGGCTCTCGCCGATGGAGGAGAGCTTGGCGGCGTGTTCCATCTCGAAGGCAAACTTCTGAAGGTCGCCATCGAACTTCACCAGCACGGCGAAGGAAGACCCCTTGTGCTCTTCCTCGACGATCTTCGCCTGAAATTCGGTAAGCTTGGTCTTGACGCGGTCGATGGCCTGCGCGGCCTCATCGCCTTCGCCAACAATGAAGCGCAAGCGCAGGTGACCCGGCACGGGGTCACGGTAGAGCGAGAAGCCAGTCGAATCCGGGCCGCGGTGCTGGCACCCATCCAGCATGTCGATCAGCGCCTTGCCGACCCTGGCATCCGCCGTAGCGCCGCCCTTATAAAGAATTCCAGCAATTCCACACATGTGAGGCGTTCCTCCCCATTCGAAGACCAGCTCGTAAAGTAAGGCAGCTCCTCGCTTGCCGCAATATCCAATTCAACTTTTTTTCCCTGTGGGAAAGGAGCGGACGGTTGCACAGAGGTGAGTTCAGACCCCATCGACCATGACTGCTTAATTTTCAGGCAAATTTCTGAAGCCACGGGTATTCAGCGTCCTTTGACGATGGCGGGCTTCGGCCGCTCACGGGCTGCGTCACGTCCGGGCTACGCCCGATGCCCTCGATGAAGCTGGCCACAAAGGGTGTCGCCGGCCGTTCGCAGATCTCTGCGGGTGTTCCGACCTGAACAATCCGGCCATGGTCGAGAATGGCGATACGGTCAGCGAGTTCGAAGGCCTCATCCTGATCATGGGTCACAAATAGCGTTGTGTGGCCGGTATGTTGATGCAGTTCGCGAAGCCATTTGCGCAGGTCCTTGCGCACCCGGGCGTCAAGGGCCCCAAAAGGTTCGTCCAGCAGCAAGACCCTCGGTTCGATAGCCAGCGCGCGGGCCAGTGCCACGCGCTGTCGCTGGCCACCGGAAAGCTGGGCCGGGTAACGGTCCCCAAGCCCATCGAGTTGGACGAGATGCAGAAGTTCCATCACCTTGAGGCGAATCGCTTCCTCGGGCGGCCGGGTGCCGCGAGGGCGGGCACGGAGCCCAAAGGCGATATTGCCGAAGACCCGCATATGGCGGAACAGGGCATAGTGCTGGAACACAAAGCCGATCCGGCGCTCGCGGAGCGAGAGCGTGCTGGCGTCGATGTCGCCGAACAGCACTTGGCCTTGATCCGGCTGCTCGAGACCTGCAACGGCGCGGAGAAGTGTTGTCTTGCCGGAACCGGATGGACCCAGCAGAGCCACCAGTTCGCCCGCTCCAACATCAAGTGATACATCCTTGAGTGCCGGGTAGCGGCCAAAGTTCTTTTCGATGTTCTTCATGCTGACAGGGACGGACATGGGATGGACTCCTGAGAGGGTCAATGGCCGCGGCGCTGGGCGGAAAGCTCGCCCGCGAAGCGCCATTCGAGCAGGGTTTTGGTGATCAGGGTGAATAGGGCGAGAGCCGCAAGCAGTGTCGCCACCGCAAAGGCGGCCACGAAGTTGTACTCATTGTAAAGAACCTCGACGTGCAGCGGCATGGTGTTGGTGAGGCCGCGGATGTGCCCGGAGACGACGGACACCGCGCCGAATTCGCCCATGGCCCGCGCATTGCAGAGCAATACGCCATAGAGCAGCGCCCATTTCACATTGGGCAGAGTCACCCTGAAGAATGTGTACCAGCCGGACGCGCCGAGCGTGAGTGCGGCCTCCTCCTCGGCGGTACCTTGCGACTGCATCAGCGGGATCAACTCGCGCGCAACGAAAGGGAAGGTGACCAGCACGGTGGCCAGCACGATGCCGGGAACAGCAAAGATGATTTGGATGCCATGCGCCGCCATCCACGGCCCCAGCCAACCATGCGCGCCGAACAGCAGCACATAGACGAGGCCAGAAATCACGGGCGATATGGAGAAGGGCAGATCGATCAGCGTCAAGAGCAGGTTCTTGCCGAGGAAGTCAAACTTGGCGATGGCCCAGGAGGCGGCGAGACCCACGATGGCGTTGAACGGAACCGCGATCGCTGCCACCAGGAGTGTCAGGCGGATCGCCGCAAGCGTGTCCGGGTCGGCAAAGCTTTCAGCAAATACCGCCCAACCCTTGCGGAAGGCTTCCACGAAGACGATGACCAGAGGCAGGAACAGGATGGCGGCGAGGAACAGTGCCGCCGCCGCAATAAGCACGGCGCGCGTCAGTGCCGTTTCGCTGGTGGCGCGCTCCGGCGTGTGGGCGCGTGGCAGGAGGCGATCAGACATTGCCATGTTTTCTGCGGCTCCAGCTTTGCAGGGCATTGATGAGGAACAGCATGGCGAATGAGATGGCCAGCATCAGCGTGGCGATCACTGTCGCGCCGCCATAGTCGAATTCCTCGAGCTTGATCACGATCAGCAGCGGCGCGATCTCCGAGACTTCCGGAATGTTGCCCGCGATGAAGATCACGGAACCATACTCACCGACGCCCCGTGCGAAGGCGAGTGCGAAGCCCGTCAGCAAGGCCGGGTAGACATGCGGAAGGATGACCTGGAACACGGTGCGGAAACGGCTGGCCCCGAGCAGGGCTGCGGCCTCCTCGATGTCTGGCTCTACTTCCTCCAAAACGGGTTGTACTGTCCGCACCACGAAGGGCAGGCCGATGAACACCAGTGCCAGCACGATGCCAATTGGTGTGTAGGCGATCTTGAAGCCCAGCGACTGCGCGATGGAGCCGATGGGGCCATTGGGCGCATAAATCGCCGCAAGCGCAATGCCGGCTACGGCCGTCGGCAGTGCGAAGGGAAGGTCAACCGCCGCATCGATCAGGCGTCGGCCCGGAAAACGGTAGCGCACCATAACCCATGCGAGCAGGAGACCGAACACGGTGTTGATCAGTGCTGCCATCAGGGCGGTGCCGAAAGAAAGCTTGAGTGCTGCGAGCGTGCGCGAGGCGGTGGCGATCTCATAAAATGCTGATGGTCCAATGGATGCCGCCCGCAGTACCAGCGCTGCGAGCGGGATCAGCACGATGAGGCTTAACGCTGCCAGCGTGAGGCCGAGCGCCAGCCCGAAACCCGGGATGACGCTCGGCTGCCGCAGCGAGGGAAGCGACACTGCAGACATCAGTTGCTCGGCTTGTAAATCTGGTCGAACACACCGCCGTCGGCGAAGTGGGTCTTCTGCGCTTCTGCCCAGCCGCCGAAGTCCTTGTCGATGGAGACAAGATCAAGCTTGGGGAACCGCGCGATATCGGCAGGGTCAGCAGCGGTTGGGTCGACCGGGCGGAAGAAGTGCTTGGCAGCGAGCTTCTGTCCGGCGGGCGAATAGAGGAACTGGAGATAGGCTCGGGCTGCTTCAAGATTGCCCTTGGCCTTGGCATTGCCCTCGACCACCGCCACGGGGGGCTCGGCGAGGATCGAGAGCGACGGCACCACGATCTCGAAGTTGTCTGCGCCGAATTCCTTCTGGACGAGGAAGGCCTCGTTCTCCCAGCTGATGAACACGTCGCCGATGCCGCGCTGGGCGAAGGTGGTGGTGGAGCCGCGGGCGCCCGTGTCGAGCACCGGCACATTGCGGTACAGGTCGCCGATCCAGGTCTTGACCTTGGCTTCGTCACCGGCAAGCGCCTTCTCGGCATAGGCCCATGCCGCAAGGTAGTTCCAGCGCGCGCCGCCTGATGTCTTGGGGTTTGGTGTGATCACCTGCACGTCCTGCTTCACGAGGTCGCCCCAGTCCTTGATGCCCTTGGGATTACCTTTCCTCACGATGAACACGATGGTGGAGGTGTAGGGTGCCGAATTGTGCGGCAGCTTCGAAGCCCAGTCCTTGGGCAGCCTGTCGGTGTTCTTGGCGATCTGGTCGATGTCGCCCGCGAGCGCCAGCGTCACG
>JBEIDW010000088.1:0-11804 GCA_040383265.1 Hyphomicrobiales bacterium | reverse complement strand
TGAATATCAGGCAAACACCTCTGGGCCGCCCCCCGGGGCGGCCCTTTTTATTGCGAATCCTTGAAAATACAGACGAATCACCATCACATGCAGGCTTTAATGCGTATCGGGCAGGCCAACGGAAGCGGGAGACGGTGACCTCAGAGCGATAAATTGAGGAACGGCCAAAATCACATCTGCCCCGGGCGCCCTCAGAACTCGCACGGGGCGGTTTGTTGGCTTGATGGTAGGCCCTCCGGGCGCTAAGTCATCGGCCAGGGCGGGCGATTAGCTCAGTTGGTAGAGCGCTTCGTTTACACCGAAGATGTCGGGAGTTCGAGTCTCTCATCGCCCACCATTTTCCCCGCCAAGGAGACTTTGGCGAACTCGCGTTCGCCCTATGCGTTAAGTCCGCCTTTGAAGCCAGCGGGCCTTCGCGGAATATGCGGGAACCTTCCGATCGATTTTATCTGTGGCCTGCTTTGATCTGCTGGGAAGAGATTCAAAAAAGCGGATCAAAACCAAATCACCCTTCACCCGGAAGTTGAGGACGATCGTTGTTACGCTGCATGGCTTGATGCTGAGAGTTGTAATTTACTCCATAAGTTTCCCTTGGAAGCCGCCTCAAGCGCATGCCAGGAAAACCATGGTTCATCAGAATAAGTTGTGATAAATTTAGCACAGTGAGGGGGTTGTTCATCCACGTAAAACCTGCCGGCTTGCTTATTATTAACTTTTGTTTAAGTATGATTCTACCGAATTTAATTGGAGTCGACCGATGTTCAAAAAAGCTCTTTTTGCAACTTCCGCTGTTCTGATCTGCAGCCAGGCCGCTTATGCCGCTGATACCGCTCCGGCCGTTTCGGACTGGACGGGTGTGTATGTCGGTATCAATGGCGGATATGGCGGCGGCACGTTTGATTATCCGATGAATATCAAGGTCGACGTTCCCAATGTTTCTGACACTCCGTTGCTCAATTACGACTTCGGAGCCGATATTTCGGCCAGCGGCTTCTTTGGGGGTATTCAGGCAGGTTACAATTGGCAGATGGACAGCATCGTCCTCGGTATCGAGGGCGACATTTCTGTGTCAAACGTGAAGGGTGAGCTTGAACTCTACTCGGATACAGCGGACGCGAGCGTCAGCGGCAAGTCCGAGGTCGATTGGTTCGGCACGGCCCGCCTGCGTGCAGGTTATACCGCGACGTCGGATCTGTTAGTCTATTTGACGGGTGGTCTGGCTTGGGGTTCTGTTACGTCGAGCTACGATTTCTCGAACCAGGGAGACCTTGGTCCTCTGGGTATTGGCGGTGTTGACGACAGCACCACCAACAGCCACATGGGTTGGACGCTTGGCGGCGGCTTTGAGTATGCCGTAACCGAGCACGTCTCCCTGAAGACCGAATATCTCTACGTCGATCTCGGCGACCATGATGTGATGAACCGGGATCTCGCCAGGCTGGTTGGTTCTCCAGAAGGCATCCGGGCCAACCTGAAGATCAATCAGGACATCGCATTCCAGACGATCAAGGCTGGTATCAACTACCGCTTCTGATCGACTTAGAATTCACGGATCACGAACGGCGCGCAGGCTTTGGTGCGCCGTTCTATTTATAAGTTCCTGGCGGCTGCAGAATGGATCCAGGACCGAGAGCCGCCCAGCAGCGGCCTCCAAAGTTGCCGCGCTGGCGCGTGATGAACTTCTCCTAGGCAAAGCCAACGATGATCAGCAGCATGCCCACGGCGGCAAGCAGGACGGCGTATTCCATTTGCTTGCGTGATCGGATCCAGATCCCGAAGCGGTCAAGCAGAGAAAGGGTGCTGGCGGACGCCATCAGTAACGCCGCGAGTGTTGCGAGCACCATGAGGCTGCCAATCAGGTTGAATAACAGCAGAGCCGCCACCTGTTGCACAGGCGGTGTTTGCGAGGCTGCGATGATCGCAATCACGGCCAGTGAGTCGAGCGAGGGCAGCCCAGTCCCGGCACCGACGATCCCGGCGATCCACGGCGCGTTGCTTTTCTGCAGCAGTTTGCGTACCCGCACGGAAAAATGCCCCGGGTTTGGCAGGTCTTGAGCGTGGCGGGCAGGCGTGATCATCCAGCGCACCGCCATGAAAGCCGCGATGGATAAGGCGATCACGCCGATGACGATCTGGACGTGGCCGACGCTGGAGGCGCCGATCCCGAACGGCGTGCGGTGAAATGCGAACAAAATGAGCATTGCGGAACACACGCTCACCGTCAGGCTGCCGATCAGGAAGGCCAGGAGTTGCCGCCGCGGTTTCTCCCGGGAGAGCAAGAGTGGAATGAGGGCGATTCTGGTTGGCTCGAAGTTGACCGCGATGGCCAGCAACAACACGCTCATCCACACGGTCGGCGGCTCCTGGCCGGGCCTGTGTGCTTCAGGCTGTGATTCGGCATGACGAATAGTCCGCGGCACGCTGTTCAAGAAGATCCGCCGTTGCTGTGACGCTCCGTTCAGGCGGGGTCATGCGACTGGCGACCTCGTGGGCTCGCGCGGTGCATCGCGGCCCCAATACCGTCAGCAGATTGTTGCGCAGCGACTGCGCCGTTGTGGTGGAGAAACGATGGGAGGTGCCGACACCCAGATGTCTGATTCGGGCAGCCCACACCGGCTGGTCTGCGCTCACCCAGAGCACCAGGGTCGGGACACCGGCACGGACGCTGGCGGCCGTGGTGCCCGCGCCGCCATGGTGCACAACGGCCCGGCACAGAGGGAATATCCGGGCGTGGTTGACTGACGGCACGATCATCACGTCGTCTGTTGGGGGCATGCCTTCAAGGGCAAGAAGACCCGAGCAAATCAGCGCTCGTTCGCCGATTTCCCGGCACACAGTGACGATCATTGCAATGGTCGCCGCCGGAGTGCTGACTGGCATGCTGCCGAACCCGAAGTAGATCGGTGGCTTCCCGGCCGCAATCCAGGAAGCCGCGGAAGAATCGGCAGCGCTGGCAAGCTGCAGCGTTAACCCGCCGACCAGGGGTCTCTTGCCGCGCCACTGTTCTTCCAGTCCGGGAAAGAAGGCCTTGTCGTAGGTCTGGATCTCCAGCGTACCCGCTTCAACCAGTCGGCGAACGGCGCGGATACTGGAGACGGGCAGGCCCAGGCTGCGGCGCTGTTCGTCATAGGCCGGCCGCAACAGGCGCCAGTGCGCCCATTCGGCAGCAGCCCACAAAGGGGAAGCCATGCTCATGGGTAAAGGCACGGGCAGGATGTGGTTGTTGGCCCTCGCCGGAAACAAGTGCAAGGCGGCAAGCGGCATGCCTCGCGCTTCGGCAACATTGTCGGCCAGCTCCTGGTAGGTTGTGCCCGTCAATATCAGGTCGGCCCCGTTTGCCAGCTCCATCAGGCATTCATTCATGCCAGCCCAGCCGTTCATGACGTAGGCCCGCGCCTGCCGAAGGACTTTGAGCGGATTTCGTAACGTCCACCACTCCCGGAAAACCTCTGCCTCCAATTGCTTCTGGGAGTCCGGACCGTAGGATGCAACCGGGAACAGCCCCGCCGATTCCACAAAGCTGATGAGATTGGGCGGCACAGCCATGCTCACCTCGTGGCCGCGGCGCTGAAGTTCAATCGCAACTGCGGCCGCAGGTTCTATGTCACCGCGTGTTCCATGTACGGCGATGGCGAATTTCATGGTCAGGCCACGGTGTCCGGCTTCAGTTTCGTGTTGTCGTTGCGGGCTTGCAGCCGCTAGCTCTCACCATAAGCGATGGCTGACGCCGGAGAGAACCAGAGGCACGTCGGCAATATACTGCGAACTTTCTTCTCACTTCAAAGAATATCAAGGCGATCCTGCCTCTATCCAGAACCAATTCTGACGGCGAATGAAATGCCAAGATCAGCAGTGAGAAATTTGAAATACGAAGCAAAGTGAAAGCTGCATGGAGGTTGACGCTAAATAAAGGCTATACTTGCCTTTGAACCACCCCATCTGTAAAGTGCAAGCATAGTTCGAGTTTTCTATTCGTGTCGCGATCCGTTAGATGCGCTGCCTTAGCCCAAAGCAATTAGCATGACCTTTTTGGCGGCTCGGCGTTGCCTCACGGACGGTCGCGGTGCCAGGGAAGCCAGCTCGTGGAGCCACTGCTCTCCCCAAGCCTCTGTATCGCGCTGCCTCCTCCTGAACATTCGTGCTGTCGGCCTTTAAACAATGTGATGAACCCATGACGCTGCCCCAAGCCTCTGATGATGGCCCGAGAGCCTCACCTGATCTTTCCGCACTCTCGATCGACCGCAGCAGCGGCATGAGGCGGCGCAGGCGCGGGCGCACCATTCTGATGCGGCTTCTTCTACTCGCTGTGCTCGCCGGTGTCGGCTCGGCCATATGGGTGTGGCGTCAGCATGCGCCGCTGGCCGTCGAAATGGCCACCGTCTCGACTGTCTACCCATCACAGGCGCTGACCATTCTCAACGCGACGGGGTATGTGGTTGCGCAGCGCAAGGCATCTGTCGCGTCAAAGGCAACCGGCCGTCTCGAATGGCTGGGCGTGCTGGAGGGCAGCGAGGTTCGCGCGGGCGAGGTCATCGCCCGGTTGGAGAACGGCGATACACAGGCGATGCGCGATCTAGCGGCCGCCAATGTTCAAGTTGCAGAAGCCAATCTCGATCAGGGGAGGGCGGATCTCCTGGAGGCGGAGCTTGCGTTCAAGCGATCGAAGACGCTCGATACAAAGAAACTTATCAGTGCGCAGGCTCATGACAGCGCCGTCGCCCGCCTTGCCAAGGCAGAGGCAGCGCTTGCTGGCTACAAGGCCGCTGTCGCCGTTGCCGAGGCCAATCTTCGCGTATCCGAGGTTGCCCTCGGCCAGACGATCATCCGCGCGCCCTTCGATGGCGTTGTCCTGACGCGGAACGCCAATGTAGGCGACACCATCACGCCGTTCTCGCAGGCCGTCGACACCAAAGGGGCGGTCGTCACCATCGCGGATATGGATACGCTTGAAGTGGAAGTCGACGTTGCGGAAGCATCTTTCCTTAGCATCAACGTTGGCCAGCCTGTGGAGATTCAGCTTGAGGCCATTCCCGGGCAACGTTTTGACGGAGTTGTCAACCGGATGGTACCGACGGTGGATCGCTCGAAGGCGTCCACCCTCGTGAAGATCCGGTTCGTGAAGCGCGACCCGCGGATACTCCCAGACATGAGTGCGCGGGCGTCATTCCTGGCGCGTGAACTGACGGAGGCGGAGCGTAAGCCAGTCCTTGCGGTGCCCGCGGCCGCCGTTTTTGAAGGAGGGGGGAAGAAGCAGGTCTATGTGGTTGAGGATGGGCAAGCTCGCCTGCGAGGCGTCGAACTCGGCGAAAAGGTGGGTGACCAGATCGAAGTGCGCAGCCTTCCGGCAGGCACGCGTGTCGTCGTCCAGCCGCTAAAAGGCCTTGCCGACGGACGCGCGGTGAAGCAGGAGGCGAAGTGACGGAGCTTCGTGCCCCCGATGCGCCAGTTGATGATAAAGTGCTGATCGCGCTTCGTGACGTGCGCAAGAGTTATCGACGTGGCCAGCAGATCGTTCCCGTTGTTTCCGGTATCAGCTTCGATATCCAGCGGGCGGATTTCCTTGCGCTGATGGGCCCGTCAGGGTCTGGCAAGTCGACGCTTCTTAACTTGATCGCTGGCATCGACAGTCCCGATCACGGGTCGATAGAGGTGTCCGGCGAGGATATCACGCGACTGCCAGAGGCCGATCTCGCCGACTGGCGCGCGGCCAATGTTGGCTTCATCTTTCAGTTCTACAATCTGATGCCTGTGCTTACCGCGCTGGAGAATGTCGAGTTGCCGCTGACGCTGACCCGATTAGGGCGGCGTGAGCGGCGTGAGCGCGCTTTGCTCGCTCTGAGCTTGGTTGGTCTCAGTGATCGAGTCAAGCACTTGCCGTCGGAGCTTTCGGGTGGACAGCAGCAACGCGTAGCGATCGCCCGGGCTATTGTGACCGACCCGACAGTTCTAGTTGCTGATGAGCCGACGGGAGATCTCGATCGGCAGTCGGCAGAAGAGGTTCTGGCGATCATGCAGCGCATGAACACCGAAATGGGAAAGACGATTGTGATGGTGACGCATGACCGCCGTGCGGCCGCCTATGCGAAAACCATCATGAATCTGGAGAAGGGCCAACTCTCGCAGTTGATGGAGACGCGCCATGAATGAGTACCGGGCATGAGCCAATGGCTCAAGCTCGTTGCGCGGAACGCCATGCGCCATCGGCTCCGTACGGTGCTGACGCTCGCAGGGCTAATTGCCGCAATTCTCGCGTTCGGCGTGCTTCAGACGATTGTTGCGGCCTGGTATGCGGGCGTTGACAGCGCCGTTCCATCGCGGCTCATCACCCGCAATGCCATCTCATTCATGGCCCCGCTTCCGGTTTCCTATGGGAAGCGCATTCGTGCTGTTGAAGGAGTGCGGAACCTGACTTACGTGAACTGGTTCGGAGGCATCTACAAGGAGCCAAGGAACTTCTTTCCCCAATTGGCAGTCGATGCCGAAACCTACTTCGACGTCTATCAAGAGAACCTCATTTCAACTGAAGCGAGGAGCGCATTCCTGCGTGATCGCCGCGGGGCAATCGTCGGACGCAAGCTTGCCAACCGCTACGGGTTCGAGCCTGGTGATGTTATTCAGCTGAAGGGCACGATCTATCCTGGCGACTGGGAACTCGTCATCCAGGGCATCTTCGATGGCCGCGACCCGAAGACTGATACCTCACAGCTCATCTTCCGCTGGGACTACCTCAACGAAACGTTGCGGATTCGCTCCAGGGCGCAAGCTGAATTGACCGGGTTCTTCGTCGTGGATGTCACCAGCGCCGACCGTGTCGCCGAGGTCAGTCATGCGATCGACAGCATGTTCCGGAACTCATCCGCCGAGACATTCACGGAAACCGAGCGTGCCTTTCAGATTGGCTTCATGAAGCAGACCGAGACGATCCTTGTTGCTGTCCGCATCGTATCCTTCGTTGTTATTTTCATCATTCTCGCCGTAATGGCCAACACCATGGCAATGACGGCGCGTGAGCGCCTGTCTGAGTACGCGACGCTGAAGGCGCTTGGCTTTGGCCCGGGTTATGTCGCCCGTCTGATTCTGGGGGAGTCGGTGGTGATCGCGCTTGTCGGCGGTGCGATAGCCATCGCTCTGACGCCACTGGCGGCCGCTCATCTCGGCGGATTGACTGCGACGCTCTTCCCGTCGCTATCGGTGAGTTGGAGTACGGTGGCGTTACAGGGAATTTCGGCACTTGCAGTTGGCGTCCTCGCTGCGCTCCTTCCCATGCGCCGCGCAGCCAGTATCGGCATCGTCGATGGCCTTCGGTCGGTGGGTTGATCATGCCGCTGCTTCTCGCTTACAGCCTCCGTAACCTGCGCGTGCGAAAGCTCACCGCAGCATTGACAGCGGGTGGCATGGCTCTGGTCGTGTTCGTCTACGCTGCGGTTCTCATGCTCGATTCCGGGCTCAGGCAGACGCTGGTGTCGACGGGGGACGATGCGAATGCCATCCTCGTGCGCCGCTCGGCCGAGGTGGAGATACAGAGCATGGTCGACCGCCATCAGGCCATGATCATCGAGAGTGCGCCTCAGGTGCTCACAGGCGCTGACGGGATGCCGCTGGTGTCGAAGGAAGTGGTTGTTCTGATAGCATTGCCAAGGCGTGGGTCGGAGCAGTTGAGCAATGTGTTGATCCGCGGGGTCGGGCCTGCGGCGCTCACTGTTCGTCCTCAGGTGCAAATCACTGAAGGGCGGATGTTCCGCCCGGGATCGAGTGAAGTCGTGATTGGCGGCGCACTTTCGGGACGGTTCGAGGGAGTGGGGGTCGGGACCACC
The DNA here is from genome assembly GCA_040383265.1 of Hyphomicrobiales bacterium. Classification (GTDB taxonomy): domain Bacteria; phylum Pseudomonadota; class Alphaproteobacteria; order Rhizobiales; family Aestuariivirgaceae; genus Aestuariivirga. The sequence continues at coordinate 3,990 of JBEIDW010000088.1, read as the reverse complement.
ATTCGGTTTGCGCAGCGGGATTGGCAGATTGTTGGCCGATTTGACGCTGGCGGCAGCGGTTTCGATTCCGAGATATGGGGTGACAGCGGGCAGATCCTGCAGGCATTTCGGCGCGATGCTTTCTCATCGGTCGTTGTGCGGCTGGCCGATCGCGCAGGCCTTGATGCGCTCAAGGAAAGGCTTGAGTCCGATCCTCGCCTCACCATTGAGGTCAAACGTGAGCGCTTGTTTTATGAGGAGCAATCGCGGTTGCTTTCAAGTTTCATCCGGGTGCTGGGAATCTCGCTTTCGGCTCTGTTTTCCCTTGGTGCAGTGATCGGCGCCGCCATCACGATGTATGCGGCCGTGGCCAGCCGGCAAAGAGAGATCGGCACCCTGCGTGCCCTCGGGTTCCGCCGCTCGAGTGTTCTTTTTTCCTTCCTCGCGGAAGCGATTCTTCTTGCGTTGGTGGGGTGGGCCGCTGGGCTGTGTCTTGCATCGCTCATGATGATGGTGAAGGTCACGACGCTGAATTGGACGACATTGTCCGAGCTGGCCTTCCAGTTTACTCTCACGCCGGCAATTGTGATGCAGTCTCTCGTTTTTGCACTGGCGATGGGAGTCATCGGTGGCTTCTTGCCTGCTGTGCGGGCTTCGCGCCTGAAGATTGTGGATGCTCTGCGGGCCGCTTGACCAGTCGTCTCGTTGCGATCAGCTGATCGTTCCGTCTAGGCCGATGTCCGCGAGTGCTTCTTGTACCAAGGGCATAAGTTGGGCGCGTGTGGTGATGCGGCCGGGTGTGTAACCACAAACAGTGACGAGCGTCTGCCCTCCGAGGCTGTAACCGAGCAGGAACAGCTGGCCGCCGAGGCGTGTGAGTGCCTCTGCTGTAAAAGTCTCAAGGATGGAGAACTGAAGAAGTGCAGCCTTGCCGCAGGGCCCGCTCAGTTCTGGTGGCAGGTCACCGAGAAGGCTGCAACCTACAGACAAGTCGGCTCTGATTGCCAGCTGTTCCATGTTGCGCGCCAGCCAGAGTGGCACATAGGGAACCAGTGGGATGACATCAGATACGCCATCACCATCCTTGTCCAACTGGGTCAGTGCGGCCCTGATTTCAGTTTGAAGTTGTTGCGGATTGCTTCGGCAGGTGACTGGATCGGTCTTCACAGTGACCGAGCTCAGCGCATTGCCGCGCCGTTCGCCAGGCTGTCGATCGCTGACGGGGAGAACCAGATTCACGCGGCCTGTCGCATCCAGACGGCCCATCCGGAGGGCGAGTTGTACTGCAAGTGTCGAGATGAGCGTATTTCTCTTCACCTTCAGCACTGATGCCCGTTCTTCGCATCGCGCTGTGTCCATGATGATTTGGATGAGTGGAACGCTGGTCACAGCAGCTGACGTCGACTGATCGTTCTTCAGTGGTTCGGTGGAGGTGTGCCGGATGGTTGAGGCCTCTGGCCTTCCGCGAAACGTAAGGACTTTGAGGGCATGCCAAACATCGGGCAGGGCGCGCAGGCTGTCCATGCTGTCGTGTGCCAGCCTCATGGGGGACCAGCGCCACGATGGGGCCGGGAAACCATGTTCCAGTGGTTGGCCATTCACCGCGGTGGCAATGGCCTGAACAACGGCTTGGCCGTCCGCGATGGTGTGTGACACGAGAATTGATAGCGCAGCGCCGCCCCCATCAAGTTGCTGAACGGCGAGGCGCCAGCCTGGGCCGTGCTCAGGATCGATAGTCAGTTCGGCCAGTTTCGTTCTCAATTCTGGCAGACGCTCGATGGTCAAGGGGTCGTGAAACCACGACACAGGCGCCGGCATGGGACTGCTCACCCAGCGATGCCGCCCCCAGGGCAGGGGTGAGCGTTGCAGCAGGCGTCCGAGCAAGCCCTTTGCCAGCTCCTCGTTGAACTGCGCAACGGCGGCGTTATCAATCGGCTGCGGGTAGAACCACGTGAGAGACAGCACTGGCTGCCTTCCGAGCGCGCGCAATCCCACGAAGGAGGCCTGATCCATATAGCACAAGACGTTATCTGAGCCCTCCTTGGGAGTGGCCGCTTGATTGCGGCGCCTGCGCTGTCGGATTGCCGGTGCCATGCTCACCCCGCAGGCGTCCGCTGCGGCCCCTGTGCGCTTCGTGCCCCAGCCATCGATGATCTGCTCTCCAGGACGAAGCGGAGGACGCTCAAAACCGCATATTCCGAGTCCACACGATACGCCGCCCGTGTGGGGCCGACGCCAACCTTCACGCCGATGTCCGCAGTGCCAAGCACCCCGAAGGCTGCCTCATCCGTCACGTCATCGCCGAGATAGAGCACCTGCGGGCTGGTGCCCCAGTCGTGGCGAAGCCATTGCACAGCATCACCCTTGTTGGCGCGCGAGAACGACGCTTCAATGATGGCTTTGCCCTCCATGATATGTACCGCGGGCCATCTGGCCAGTTCGTGATGCACCCCGGCCAGTATATGCTCTGCATCCGCGGAGCTGACCTCCCTGACATGGACGGCCAAGCCAAGCGGCTTGCGTTCGATCCATGCTCCTGGCGAGGACACGCAGATACGCATCAGCGCTGAGACGAGCTTATCGATCTGTGCTTGCCCCTCTGGGGCGAGCGCGCCGATTGTCCGCTCTGGCAACTCCGCGCCGTGCGATCCGGCAAGCAGAACAGGACAATCAAGACCTGAGTGCGCGCGGAGATCCTCACGGGGCCTGCCGGAGATGATTGCCACGCGCGTATCGGAGAGGCGGGCGAGATCGTGCAGGAGAGAGAACGCGCCCGGTAACAGTTTCGCCTGCTCAGGGCGCCGCGCGATTGGTGCAAGCGTTCCATCGTAGTCCGAGCAGACCAGCAGATGTTGCGCCGCCGCGAGTGAGGCCAATCGCCGGGAGAGCGCAGTCGGAAGAAGAACGTTCATCCGGGGATGCGCAGGCTGGAGAGGAACGAATCCGCCCAATGCCGCGCGCCGGTTTTGAAGACAACCTCGCGCAGACGGCTCATGCGGTGCCCGGCTTCGTCGGCTCCCGCGCGGATAGCATCACCGATGCCGCGCTGCAGGTCGGCGGCGTCGCCTGGATTGACCTGCCATGCGTCATGCAATTGCGCGGCAGCACCGGTCGTACTGCTGAGCACTAGGCGGCCATCTCCGAGATTGCGGCACGCCACAAATTCCTTGCTCACCAGGTTCATGCCATCGGCGAGCGAGGTAACGATCATGACGTCTGCTGCGACATAGAGCGCAACGACCTGCTCAGTTGGTAGTGCTTCATATAGATAGTGGATCGGCCGGAGGCCAAGCGCGGTGAGTTCCGCGTTGGCCAACTGCAGTGTTTTCTCCACCGTGACGCGCAGATGCTTATACGCCGGTAGGTCGCTGCGGCTGGGCATTGCCACCTGAATGAACTGTATGTCACGCCATTTGAATTCATCGCTCTTGAGCAGATCCGCTACCGCGCGGATCCGAAGATCGATGCCCTTGGTGTAGTCGAGCCTGTCCACGCGAAGCAGGATAAGCTCAGGCTCGCCGAAGTCGGCGCGAATTCGTGCCGCCGACTCGCGCACATCCTCCGAGGCGGCCAGGTTCGAGAACCGCATCGGGTCTGGCCCCACGGGAAACACGTCGACTGTCACAGATCGCGTGCCTGAAGGATCCCGTAACAAAATGTGCTTGCCCTCGTGGACGGCCGGGAGGCGCTGGCACGCTTCCTTGATGAAGCGCCCTGCAGATACCTCCGTCTGGAAGCCGATCAGGTCAGCTCCGAGCAGCCCGCGCAGCACGCTGTCCTTCCATGGCATCATTTCGAATTCCACGGCAGCAGGAAAGGGTACGTGCAGGAAGAACCCGATGCGGAGGTCGGGCCTCATCTCGCGCAGAAGGGCCGGCACCAATTGCAATTGATAGTCATGCACCCACACCAGTGCACCATGCGGTGCGCTGCTTGCGACGCAACTGGCGAAGCGTTGGTTGATCCTGTGGTACACCTCGAAGTCGTCGTCACGGAAGATCGGGGAAGTGA
>JBEIDW010000087.1:0-11998 GCA_040383265.1 Hyphomicrobiales bacterium | reverse complement strand
GCCCGACTTCTCAACCAGGCCAGCCTTGACGCCGAGGTCGAGGAGTTCGCCGATCTTCGAAATGCCTTCGCCATCCATGATGTCGAATTCGACCTGCTTGAACGGCGGGGCAACCTTGTTCTTCACCACCTTCACGCGGGTCTGGTTGCCCACAACCTCGTCCCTGTCCTTGATGGCGCCGATACGGCGGATATCAAGGCGGACGGAGGCGTAGAACTTCAGGGCATTGCCGCCGGTGGTCGTCTCAGGCGACCCGAACATCACACCGATCTTCATGCGGATCTGGTTGATGAAGATCACCATGCAATTGCTCTTGGAGATGGACGCCGTCAGCTTGCGCAGCGCCTGGCTCATCAGGCGGGCCTGAAGGCCCGGCAACTGATCACCCATCTCGCCTTCAAGTTCGGCACGCGGCGTCAAGGCGGCGACCGAGTCAATCACCAGCACTTCGACAGCACCCGACCGCACCAGCGTATCGGCAATTTCCAGTGCCTGCTCACCCGTATCAGGCTGCGAGATCAGCAGGTCATCGACCTTGACCCCAAGCTTCCTCGCATAGACCGGGTCCAGCGCATGTTCAGCGTCAATGAAGGCGCTGATGCCGCCACCCTTCTGGGCTTCGGCGATGGTCTGCAGAGCCAGCGTCGTCTTGCCGGAAGACTCCGGCCCGTAAATCTCAATGATACGGCCCTTGGGCAGGCCGCCAATGCCCAGCGCGATATCCAACCCCAGGGACCCGGTCGAGATCGCCTCGATTTCCAGCGCCGTGGAGGCGCCAAGTTTCATGATCGACCCCTTGCCGAACGCCCGTTCGATCTGGCTCAGGGCCGCATCCAGTGCCTTGCTCTTGTCCATATTGCTCTCAACGACCCGAAGATTCGACTGTGCCATCCGTTTACTCCTTCATTTCGCCAGGGTCCACCGGAGGCATCATCACATCATCGCGCCGCCGTTGTTCGAACTATGTTCTATTTCTGTTCGGCACGCAAGAAGAATTTCAACACAAGACCGATATTGTTTTTGTTAAGGAATTTTCAGACGAACCAAGAACAAACTGGAACGATATCCCAGCGCGCAACTCATTGAAATAATCGGTGAACCAAACAACCTTTGTGGGAATCTCCGGGGCCGGCAGACACCTGCGGGCATCTCCTCAACCCTCGATCGCTTCCTTCACCTTCTCGACCAGTTGCTTGAGCGAGAATGGCTTTGGCATGAAGCTAAAGCCAGAGTGACCCTGAAGATCCTGCTCGAACTGCTCACCCGGATAGCCGGAGACAAAAACGAACTTGGTGTTGATCCCACGCTTGCGCAATTCACGCAGCAGCGTCGGTCCGTCCATCTCAGGCATCACGACGTCCGAGATGATGAGATCAAAACCCTTCTCGTCCTCGTCGATCCTGTCGATGGCGCTCTCGCCGGAATCGGCCTCGACCACCGTATAGCCGCGCGACGCGAGCGCACGGAGCGCGAAGGCGCGCACCGCGTCCTCGTCCTCCACCAGCAGGATGCGCTCACGGCCGGTGTAATCGCGCTTGGGCTGCTCGGCCGGCTTCTCCTCTGGCACTTGCTCAGACACCTGTGGATAGTAGCGGGGCAGATAGATCCGGAATGTGGTGCCCTTGCCGATCTCACTGTCGCAGAAGATGAAGCCGCCTGTCTGCTTGACGATTCCATAAACGGTCGAAAGGCCAAGGCCCGTTCCCTTGCCCACATCCTTGGTCGAGAAGAACGGTTCCCAGATCTTCTCCCGGATGTGTTCGGGAATTCCGGTGCCTGTATCCTGCACCTCGCACACCACATATTCACCGGGCGGCATGAGGGTGGGCATTATCCCGCGGGACGCATCAACCGGCAGGTTATAGGTCTTCACTGTCAAGGTGCCGCCATTGGGCATTGCGTCACGCGCATTGACGGCGAGATTGATGATGACCTGCTCGAACTGATGGATGTCAACCAGCACGAAGCCCAGATCGCGGTCATGCGAAATCTTGAGTTCCACCTTCTCGCCCAGCACGCGGCCGAGAAGATTGCCGAGGTCGGAGAGGGCTTCGGTCAGCACATGCACCTTGGGCTGCAGCGTCTGCTTGCGGGAGAAAGCCAGCAACTGCCGCACGAGGTTGGCGGCGCGGTTGGCGTTCTGCTTGATGTTCATCACATCCGCGAAGGCAGGGTCAGTTGGCCGCATCTTGGCAAGCAGCAGATCCGCAAAGCCGATGATAGGAGTCAGCACATTGTTGAAGTCATGCGCGATGCCGGAGGCAAGTTGGCCAACCGCCAGCAGCTTCTGGCTCTGCGCCAATTGCACCTCGAGCGATTTGTTCTCGGTCCTGTCCACCGCGAAGACGACAGCCGTATCATCCTCCGCCGCAAGGCGCGTGAAGGTGAACAGCACGTTGCGCGGCGGGTTGCCTTCCACGTTCACCTCGATCTGGTGAAGGCTGCCCTCACCGCCCAGGGCCAGCGCAAGCTTCTGCTGCAAGGCAGCCCGCTCGGCCGGAACAATCGCGCCCGCCAGTTCTGCTCCGCGCCGCGCCTTCTGCGAGAGATCGATGAAGGCGGCATTTGCCATGCGAATGGTGCCGTCCTTGGCGATCTCCGCAATGCCGATCGGTGCATTGTTGATGAAGCGTGACAGGCGGGGGGCCGAAATCTCACCGCTGGATGGCATGCCGGTCAGGTTGCGCGGGATGACCACCGTGCGGGACGGAGACGCCTCTCCGCTTGCATCGAACTCCACATGATGGACGATCTGCACGGGCATGAGCTTGCCCGTCGCTGCGTTCCGCAGGTCGATGGTGAAGCACTCGGTCGCAGCAGTTCCAGGCTTCACCGCAATGCTGGAGATGAGCCGAGCGGCGGTTTCCCCGAGAAGGCCAGCCAGCGTGAGCCGCGCGCCCTCCACCTCCGTCACGTCGATACCGAGCCACTGCGCCAGCGTGGCGTTCACATAGTCTACATGCCCGTCGCTCAGGGTTGAGAAAAACCCTGCAGGCGCGCTGTCCAGATAGGTGATGATGAATTGCAGCCGGGCGAACGCCTGCTCCTGCCGGGCCCGGTCTTCGCTGATGTCTTCGAGTTGCCACAGGCGCAGCTGCTTGCCGGCGCTGGCGAATGGCCTGGCGGACAGCCTGATCCACACCGGGCGCTCAGGCTCCGCGCAGGGCGCGGCCGCACCTGCCGCCACGCGTAACTCCCGCATCTCGCTACGCCCGTCTTTCACGGCCTGGGCAAGCTGGTAGATGGGTGCGGAGAATTCGGCATAGGGCGTGAACAGGACATCCATTCCGACAAGCCGGCTGTAGCCAGCCTTTCCTGCCAGCGCGAGATAGGCGGAATTGGCATAAAGCGCACGCCCGTTTTCATCAGTGACGACCAGCGGATGGCCCAGCCCATCGGTGACCGCCTCAAGAAAATCACGCCCCACCGATCCGTTTCCGAACCGGACAAGACCCGCCATGAGTCCCAGCACGGCCAACAGACCAGCGAGTGCCAGAGCAGCGCCCCCGAGCTGAACCCAGAATAAATAAGCCGGGGCGATGTTCTTGAGCCAGAACATGACGGCGATCGCGGCAAGCGCCGTGAGCAGCAACACGAGAACCGCACGGCTTCGCGCGCCTCCGAACCCTCCCGATGTTGCGGCCTCGCCCCTGCCCGGCGCGTTGCTGTCCGACATTCAATACCTACCCCGAATCAAAGCCAGTATAGGGAAAACCTCTGGCAGCGGAATTGCCGCAAAAAAAACTGGTCATCACCCGCTCTGCACCCCTTCCTTGCACCCTTGGCGGGAACCCTTTACTGGGGAGATCATTGAAGCCCATCTGAGAGGATGCAGGACATGGAATTCCTGAACCAGAACACGCAGGTCATCGTCTCCGCCATTGCGGTGCTTGTGCTCCTGCTGATTGTGCTGGGAGCCTGGCGGGCGCTCAGCCCGCGCATGTCCGGCCGCCGCGGCCAGAGGCTGGGCATCAGCGAATACTATGAGCTGGACAAGACCCGCCGCCTAGTGCTGCTGCGCCGGGACAATGTCGAGCACCTGGTGCTGATCGGCGGTAGCCAGGACCTGGTCATCGAATCCGGCATTACGCCTGTCGCGGCTGCCTCATCCTTTCCACCACCGGAACCAACCACAACGCGCGCTGCACCCCGGCCGCCGGTATTTGGCGACCGGAAGCCACCTCCGCTCCGCCCGCCGGGCGAACCGGCAGCCGCACCCACCCGCCCGCGGGAAGAACCCGAACTCTGACCATGTGAAAAGAGCCCGGCGCAAGCCGGGCTCTGATCTGCGATCTTCAGGTCGCTGACATTATGCTGATGAAGCGCCACTCTGTGGTAAGTTGCGTTCGGCCATAAAGCGGTCGAACTCATCCTGGTCCTTGGCGCGGCGCAACTTTTCCACAAAATCGCGAAACGCCTTCTGCTCTTCCTCCAGTTTGCGGCGCTCCTCGTCGAGGCGGCGAAGCTGCTCGCGGCGGTAGTCATCGAAGGCGGCATTACCCGACCCCACGAAGCCATAACCGGAATAGGACGCAGAAGACCGCTTCCAAGCCGGGAAGTCCGGAAGCTTGAGGCCGGACCACGGCGCGGCGGCGTCAGCCGAACCTCTCCACATCTCACCGTTCTTCCATTTCAGGAAAAGCGCGATGAACCCAAGTGGCCAGAACACCACGAAACCGGCGATCAATGCGCCGATCTCCCACGCTGACCAGCGAGCGCCCCTGCCGAAACCGCAGCGGCGCTCCGGCTTCTCGCCGCGCTGCTCGAAACCAGCCGAAGCCGAACCTGTCATCTTGATCATTCCTTCCCTTAAAGGTTGACGGATATCAGGTGGGAATCCGCACCCGACACTTCAATGGAAATCGAAAGAGAGCGTTCCGCATTTTGGCGGGCTTGCGAAAACCGGGCGGAGTGCTAACCCTCAAGCCAGTGAATTGACGAGGAGTTACATGCTCATGACCAGTTCCCACAAGATCGCCATGCTGACTGCCGGCGGGTTGGCACCCTGCCTGTCCTCCGCCGTAGGCGGCCTGATTGAGCGCTATTCCGAACTGGCGCCGGATGCGCCGATGATCGGTTATCTCTCGGGCTACAAGGGTTTGCTTCAGGGCAATACGATTGCCGTGACGCCGGAGGTGCGCCGCCGCGCCCATGTGCTCCACGCACATGGCGGAACACCGCTGGGCAACAGCCGCGTGAAGTTGACCAATGTGGCCGATTGCGTAAAGCGCGGACTGGTGAAGGAAGGCGAAGACCCTCTGAAGGTGGCGGCCAATCAACTGGTAAAGGATGGCGTGACCATTCTCCACACCATCGGCGGCGATGACACCAACACCACAGCGGCCGATCTCGCGGCCTATCTCAGCGCCAATGGCTACAAGCTCACTGTAGTGGGCCTGCCCAAGACCATCGACAATGACGTGGTGCCGATCCGTCAGACGCTGGGTGCATGGACTGCGGCTGAACAGGGCGCTGTGTTCTTCGAGAATGTGGTGAACGAGCAATCCACCTCATCCCGCCAGCTTGTCATTCATGAGGTGATGGGCCGGAACTGTGGGTGGTTGACCGCCGCCACGGCCCGCGCCTGGCGCGAGCGGCTGGACAGGCTGGAGTTCATCCCGGAGTTCAACCTCTCCCGCCGTCACAAGGACATCGACGCAGTCTACATCCCGGAGATGGCGATCGACATCGAAGCCGAAGCCGCCCGCCTCAGGAAGGTGATGGACGAGATGGACTCGGTGTCGATTTTCGTCAGCGAGGGTGCCTGCGTTCAGGAGATCGTAGCCGAACTCGAAGCCAAGGGTGAGAAGGTGGAGCGCGATGCCTTCGGCCATGTCCGCCTTGATCAGGTGAAGGTCGGCGACTGGTTCGGCAAGCAGTTCGCCAAGAAGATCGGAGCGGACAAGACACTGGTTCAGAAATCAGGCTATTTCGGCCGCTCGGCGGCCGCAAACAAGGCGGATCTCGACCTCATACGCTCCATGGCGCATGTGGCCGTGGACTCGGCACTGGCGGGGATCTCGGGCGTCATCGGCCATGATGAGGCGAAGGGGGATGAACTCCGCGCCATAGAGTTCCCGCGCATCAAGGGCGGCAAGCACTTTGATCCCAAAACGCCCTGGTTCACTGACATGTTGAAAGACATCGGCCAGACCGCATGATGGTAGTGATGCGCACCGCCCTTCTCACCAGCCTGGTGGTTCTCACTGCAGTGCCCGCCGCCGCAGATGAGGCCCTTGAGCAAGGCCGCTTGGATTTTGGCCATCTCTGCGCTCCGTGCCACGGCGCAAGCGGCACGGGAGACGGGCCACAAGCCTCCCACCTGAAGAAGAAGGCGGCCGATCTCACGGTCATCACCATGAAATACGGCCGCTTCCCGCAAGACAGGGTTTTTGAAACCATCGCGGGCCTCGACATGCCGGAGGGCCACGGCACGCGGGACATGCCCTCCTGGGGCGATGTGTTCGTGAGCGAAGGCGTAGGCCAAAGCACCAATGTCGAGGATGCGATGAAAGCTTCTGACAATGCCTCGCGCCGGATCGCAGGGTTGATCCGTTATGTCGAGTCCATTCAGGCTGGGCCTTGAACCCATGCCCCATGTGCTATAGTTGAAAAAACATAACGCACATGGAATGGTATAGCCTCACCCCTGAAGAATGGAGCGCCGTGCACCTCAGCCTGAAGGTGGCGGTTGTGGCAATGCTGGCCAGCCTGCCAGCCGGCATTGCCGTGGCCTGGGCGCTGGCGCGGCGCAACTTCTGGGGAAAGTCGCTGCTGAACGCGCTCGTGCATCTGCCACTGGTCTTGCCGCCGGTGGTCACGGGATATCTGCTGCTGCTCAGCTTCGGCAAGAAAGGCTTCATCGGTTCCTACCTTGCCGAAATCGGCATCGTGTTTTCGTTCCGTTGGACTGGCGCAGCGCTGGCCTGCGCCATCATGGGCTTTCCACTGATGGTGCGCGCCATACGACTGTCCATCGAAGCGGTTGACACAAGGCTAGAGGCCGCTGCTGAGACGCTGGGGGCGAATGCTGCCTGGGTGTTCCTCACCGTAACACTTCCGCTGACACTTCCAGGCATCATTGCAGGCATGATCCTGAGCTTTGCGAAGGCAATGGGAGAGTTCGGCGCAACCATCACCTTCGTCTCCAACATACCGGGCGAAACCCAGACGCTGCCCTCCGCGATCTATACCTACACCCAGATTCCGGGGGGAGATGCGGGCGCTCTGAAACTCACGGCAATCTCGATCGTCATCTCGCTGGGTGCGCTCGTCGTCTCCGAATACCTTGCCCGCCGCGCCGGGCAGAGGCTCTCGTCATGAGTCTCTCCGTCTCCGTCAAGCACAGCTTGGGAAGCTTCATGCTGGAGGCCGCATTTGAAAGCACAGGCCGCCTGACGGCCATCTTCGGTGCATCGGGTTCCGGCAAGACGAGCCTCGTCAATGTCATTGCCGGGCTTGTGACTCCCCAGAAGGGTCGCGTGGCTGTTGATGGGAAGGTGCTGCTCGACACCGGGGCCGGCCTCTACATCCCTGCCAGCAAGCGCCGGATCGGCTATGTCTTTCAGGACGCGCGGCTGTTTCCCCATCTCACCGTCGAGGGCAATCTGTCCTATGGCGAATGGTTCACACCGAAGGGGCAGCGTTACGCTTCGCGCCAGCAGATTCTTTCTCTCCTCGGTATCGGCCACCTTCTGGCCCGCCGCCCGCGTGATCTGTCGGGCGGCGAAAAGCAGCGCGTGGCCATCGGGCGCGCCCTACTCGCCTCGCCGCAGCTTCTGCTGATGGATGAGCCGCTGGCCGCACTCGATCAGGCGCGCAAGGCAGAGATCATTCCCTATCTCGAACGGCTGCGTGATGAAATCCGCATCCCCATTGTCTATGTCAGCCATTCCGTGGCTGAAGTGATGCGGCTCGCTGATGATATTGCGGTTCTGGAGCACGGTCGCCTAGCGGCCTTTGGCCCCGTTGCGGAGATCGCCCAAAGACTTGACCTCGTTCCACCGGAAGATCGCGACGAAGGTGGCGCGGTCATCGTGATGGCCGTTATCGCCTATGATGAAAGCTCAGATCTCACGCGCCTCACCGCAACTGCGGGCGATATCCTTGTGCCAGGCCACATCGGACCGCCGGGCATGAAAACCCGCGTCCGTATCCGCGCGCGGGACGTGATGCTGGCTTGCGAGGAACCCCGCAAGATCAGCGCACTCAACATTCTGCAGGGAACCGTGGTGGACCTGGTCCCTGCCGATTCCTCTGCCGTGAATGTGAAGCTCGATTGCGCCGGCGCTATCATCATGGCGCGCATCACCCGCCATTCGGCTAATGTTCTGGACCTGAAAACAGGATCAAGAGCTTACGCGGTGGTGAAATCAGTATCGGTCAGCGGCCCCTTCCCGCGCTGATCAGGAACTGGAAACCTCACTCGCCAGCGCCACCACATGTGGTTCTGCTGCCGCAGCAGCAGCGCGCTCCATGGCGCGGTATCGGGCAATCAGGCTAAGCCCGAAGGGCGTCAATGTTGCGCCGCCACCCTTCTTTCCGCCACTGCGCGACTCCACAACCGGTTTGCCAAAGATGGTGTTGAGCTCGTCGATCAGTTCCCACGCCCGGCGATAGGACATGTCCATCGCACGCCCGCCGGCAGATATGGAGCCCAGCGTCGCGATCTTCTCCAGAAGCGCAATCTTGCCCGGCCCCACCCGGAGGTCTGGTCCAAAGTCAATGCGGATGCTCAGTTCAGCCATCGGATTCGCTCGATTCAAGATGACTGATGATCGGACAAACTGAACTCCAAATCCAGTCCCCTTGCAGGCGCCGAAACACGGCGCCGCCCTGTCGAAATCCTCTCCCTGCAAGCTGATGGCACCTTCTGCGCAACACTTACGAAGATATGTCCGCAGATACTGGTCCTCAAACGCCATCAGTTCGGTGATGCTCAGCCTTTTGCCGTAGAGCTTTGCAAGGCCGCCTCTCCCCGGGTTCCAGCCGGTGGGGCCTCTGTCCAATGCCAGTGCACTGGTCCATCCTGCTCCAGCGCCCAGCATAGCCAACTGTCAAATGCATGGCGGAGATGCAGCTTCGCCTCTCCCAGCGTGCGAGCCTCGCCGCACATGCCAAGCCCATCTGGCATGGCGCCACAATGCGGCCCCGTAAGGGACCACAGCCAGCGGGAGTTTCCTTGCTGGCCAATCGTATGGCTGATGCGCCCGATACGGAACCCAGCCATCAGAACCATGGACTGGCCACGCGCCAAAGGAGCAAGCGCCATCTCCTGCCCCATGAAACGTTGCGGATTTATCATGGTCTGCACTGTGCCTCTCCTCCGCGCTGCTCCAGCACCGCAGGAGGCGAAGCGCCCTGCTCGAACGGAAAAGGCTGCTGATTGTTCCACACACATCGCCAAGGCCTGAGCGGGATCGTCCCGGCATCCGATCCGGAACAATTCAGGCATGCACGTTTAGAATGGCCTACTGCAGCTTGTCGACCGTTATTCGTCTTGACCCGGCCCAGTAACAAACTTAGCATCTTACTTTTGATGAGAAGGGGCTGACTATGAAATACTCTATCCGGGTTCGCCTTGTTGCAATGGCTGTATTTCTCACGTTGACATGTGTCGGAGGTGGCGAGGCGCTTGCCCAGACGACCACGACGTGTACCGGCCTGCCGGGCACTTATGTGAAACTTGAAAATCAACCTTACGCTCTTTGCGCCGGTGCGACCTCGGTGAACTTCGGTGAAGTCACTTATGCAAAATGTGCAATGAAGAAGGGTACAAGCATAAGCGCAGAACAGAAATATCCCTGGCCGGCCGTCAATGCTTTTGCGGCGATTAGCAACAGTGGCAACATCGCCAATGTGAACCAGAACCAGCCGCGCAGGGGTGGATACGTCGTCAGCACCTATTCTCCCCCGAGCGATGCCATTGGCAGGGGCAGCAAGATCGCGCTCTACACCTGCACCAACGGCGGTTCCTACGCCCAGTGCGATGGCGGACTGTGTTTCGAAAGCACCACAGGCAAGACGTCACCCATATGGGGCAAGGTGGGCGATAAGGAGATCATCTGCTCCTGCCCGGTCACAACCACGAAAACAGCGTTCCAGGTCTTCGGCCCCGGTGACTGCCCGTCGACAGCGGCGGAATATGACGCCGTCTGCGCGGCGAATGCCAGCAGCATCAACAATGGAGCAATCCTCTATATCGGCGCGCCGGCAACAAGCCCGGAGGCGATGGCAAAGTGCATCGATCCCGATTTCAAGAAGTATCGCCACTGCGAGCGGCCGTCTAACTGATCTGAAGATGATGCAACTCCGGCAGCCTGACAGCCGCCGGAGCCCCTCTTCCCAGGCTCTTTCATCCAGAGTGGCATACACCTCCACTGCGGTGTCCTGCCGGCGTGGTGTGCAAGCGCGCTGCTATGCTCGTGCCGGCCATTCGTCTCGCTCCCAATAGCCAGCGGATGCCGGCATGTGCTAGAATGAGGGCGCTTGCGCAGAAAACGGAGCCATCCCATGAAAAAAGCAGTTGTTCTCACCATCGCCGTCCTCGCGATGCCCGCGCTGGCCGCCACACCCAGCAACGCGGTGCTGACCAACAGTGAAAAACGCTACTGCCAACGTCAGGCAGAGAAATATGCCGATGACCGTTCCGTCGGCAATACCGTCGGCGGCGCCATTGGCGGCGCTGTGGTAGGCGGCATCCTCGGTGGCCTCGTGACCGGAGGCCGCGGCAGCGGCGTCGGAACCGGTGCAGCAATCGGCGCCGGCGTTGGCGGTGTCGGCGGCGCAGTGCGCAGCTCAGACCGCTGGCGCAACTACTACTGGAAAAAATACGACGAGTGCGTCCGCAAGTATCGGTAAACCGGGTTCGTCATTGAAGCTGTGGGCTCATGCCGGGACCTCGATACAGTCGCATCTAATCGATGATCATTTCATCGCCATCCTTATTGGAGAGGCGATTGAAGCGGATTGAGTTTCAGCTACTTGCCAATCAATGGCAGTAACAGCCTATACACCTCGGGCGAACTGGATCAGTTGAGGTCATCGGAACAACTAAAGCCGCCGGATACCGGCGGCTTTTCCACATTCCACGCGCGCCATGTCAGTTGGCAGCCGCAGCAACTGGTAATCAAGAAATCACTTTATGCGAATTGCATTCCAGGAGCCGCCACCACCCCAACTAACAAGGAAGTTACCAGTTGCCACTGTCTTGCCTGTATCCATGACCACACGAGCAACTGCCGATGGAGACCCGCCCGCAAACTTCACATTAATATCAAAAATGCAATCGCTTGCGTTTACAATCTTAACTGTTCCTGATCCCACATTATACTTGGATGGGGAGTTGAAATTGGCCTGCCCCGGCAAGCTATCAGAGCATCCATTCGTGAGAGGCGCCACGGCACCAGATCCATTCACCGAGAGCTTGCAGAAAAACAAAACTCCGTCGGTAATCTCCGTCGCAGTCACCATCCATGTCTTGTTCGTGAAATCCGCCAGAGTACAGGCTGCCCAACCCTGTGAAACAGACATCATCGTCCCGATTACAAATGAAAAGCTGGAAGAACACGGTATTTCATAAACTTTCCTCTATCAATTAAACAAAATAAGAAAAAGTCAGTCGTAAACTGAGCCTGCTCCACTTTTAATTAAGATGTCAATTCGGAAATATAAGCTGAATTCTCACCAATCACGTAAAGATGCAAAAGGGACGAGATGTTGTTTATCTGCCGCGGCGGTTGTTATTCTGCTGACGGGGCACGCAGACGACGATGCCAGAGTACAGCGCCACCATAATATCTGGCGCAGACAGAGCTGCGCGCCCTGAGAATGGAAAGAGATAATCCACGTCCTCGCGTTTCCATATCACCCATTACAGCAGGGATAGAATTCATGAGACGGACACCGGCTACCGCACGCTAAGCGGCGCGTCACCAACTCACTGGTGACATTGGTGGGCGATGTAGGACTCGAACCTACGACCCGCTGATTAAGAGTC
>JBEIDW010000086.1:0-12006 GCA_040383265.1 Hyphomicrobiales bacterium | reverse complement strand
GGAAGCGCAGGAAACGCTGCGCCGCCAGGCCCAGTGGCTCAACCAGTATCCTGCTGTGACCGTTCAGGTGGACGGCCATGCCGACGAGCGCGGCACGCGTGAATACAACATCGCGCTCTCCGCCCGCCGCGCCACGGCGGCGCGTGAGTACCTGATTTCTCAGGGTGTGAAGGCAAGCCGCATCTCTTCCATCGCCTATGGCAAGGAACGTCCGGCGGCGCTGTGCGATGCCGAACAGTGCTGGTCGCAGAACCGCCGCGCCGTCACCGTCATTACGGGCGGCGCCAAGACCTCCTGAGGAACTCCTCCCGCGATCTCGCCCCCACCCCGCAAAAGCGGGTGAGGGGCTGGATCGGGGTGATGGAAAATTAACCGTGTTGCGTCAGAGTGTATCGCATTCGAATCCCGACGCAGGGGTTCATGTGCGTTGACGCGTCCGCCCCGGCGGGCACAGGTAAAGGAGTGGGGACATGATTTCTCGCAGGACAAGCCTCAAGACAATCGCGGTGCTGAGCTGCTTCATCGCGCTTGCGGCATGCTCGAAGAAGAATACGCCCGACCTCAATGCCGGCACAGGCCCAGGTGCGGCCGCTGTTCCAGGCTCGGAGCAGGACTTCAAGGTGAATGTGGGCGACCGCGTGTTCTTCGCAGAGGATCAGTCCACCCTGGCGCCGGAAGCCCAGGAAACGCTGCGCCGCCAGGCCCAGTGGCTGAACCAGTACGCGGCCGTCACCGTGCAGGTGGAGGGCCATGCCGACGAGCGTGGCACGCGTGAATACAACATCGCGCTCTCCGCCCGCCGCGCCACGGCGGCGCGTGAGTACCTGATTTCTCAGGGTGTGAAGGCTAGCCGCATCTCTTCCATCGCCTACGGCAAGGAACGTCCGGCAGCGCTGTGCGATGCCGAACAGTGCTGGTCGCAGAACCGCCGCGCCGTCACCGTCATCACCGGCGGCGCCAAGTAAAAGCCGGCCGGCGGGTGCACGCCAGATCCTCGCGAGTCCAGCCTCAATTTTACCGTGATTGCGGTCCACTTCCCGGGGCGGAAAAGAGCAATCCGCCCCGCGAGGGCTGTCTGGTGCTGATCATGCTGAGAATCGTCAAGTCCTCCGTTGCCGCCGCCGCCCTGATCGGGGTGGGGTTCCTTACCCCTGCCATGGCGCAAAGCGCCGCCGAAACGGCCGTGCGCATGCAACAACTGGAAGAGCAATTGCGCCAACTGACAGGCCAGGTTGAACAGCTCACCTTCGAGGTGAAGCGGCTTCAGTCACAGGCTGGCAGTGCCGCCGCTCAGCAGCAGAGCGGGGCCGTGGAACAGATCACGCCGCCTGCGAACACCGTTTTGCAGCAGCCCAAGCCCAGCCAGCAGAAGCGCCTGGCCGCCGCCTCGGCCGGGGCCCCAATCCCCGATAGCAATGACATCGAGACGATTGAGCAGCAGCCGATCGCCGTTGCGCCGCTTCCTTCTCCCGATCCCTCAGGGCTGGAAGGCGATGTGTCTACCGCATTGCCGAGCGTCAAGGTTCTGGGTTCGATGGACAGCGCCTCCGCCCAGCCCAATGATGGCGGGTTCCAGGGCCAGGTCTTGGTGCCGCCCTCGCAGCAGGAGCCGGGCGATGAGATCTTGATGCAGCAGGGCAATGGCGCGTTGACCGCGCCCGCTGACTCGGGTGAGTCAATCGAAACCGTTGCACTGGCGCCCGATGCCCAGACCGAGTCGCCCGAATCGCTTTACGAACGGTCCAACGAAAGCCTTCTGCGCCGCCAGTTCGGGGAGGCTGAGGCCGGGTTCTCCAATTTCCTGCAAAAATACCCGGACCACAGCCTTGCTGGCAGCGCCCAGTATTGGCTGGGCGAAACTTATTATGCCCAGGGTGACTTCAAGCGGGCCGCCGCCAATTTCCTGCAGGGCTACAAGAAATATCCCAAGAGCCGCCGCGCCCCGGACAGCTTGTTGAAGCTTGGAATATCGCTCAACCGCCTGGGGCAGGCCGATCAGGCCTGCGCAGCCTATTCCGCCGTCAGCGCCGAATATCCGAAGGCCGTGGATGCGCGCAAGCGCGCTCAGGCCGAAGCCAAGCGTGCCGGCTGCGCCTCCTGAGGCTCCGGTCGATTTCTCGCCGCTTCTGGCCGAGCGCCATGTGGCGCTGGCTGTCTCGGGGGGGGGCGATTCCATGGCGCTCCTGCGCCTTGCTGCGGATTGGGCCAGCCGCCATCATCCCGCATTGCGCCTGTCGGTTCTGACGGTCGACCATGGCTTGCGGCCTGAAGCCGCAGCCGAAGCCCGGCAGGTGGGCCAGTGGGCCGGGGCAGCGGGCCTTGTCCATCATACGCTGACATGGACCGGCGCGCCCAAGCCGGAAAGCGGCATCCAGGCCCGGGCACGCGCGGCGCGCTATGGCCTCATGACAGCCTGGTGCCGGGCGCATGATGCCGCACGGCTGCTCACCGCCCACACGCTGGACGATCAGGCCGAGACCGTTCTGATGCGCCTTGGTCGCACCCTGAGCCCCGAGAGCCTCGCGGGTGTGGCGGCGCTCGGATCCTGGGAGGGGGTGCTGCTCTGCCGCCCGCTGCTCAAGGCGCGGCGCATGGCGCTGCGGGCCTATCTCTCTGGCCTCGGGCAGGAGTGGATCGAGGATCCCAGCAACGACGACCGCCGCTTCGAGCGGGTGCGCGTCCGGCATTCGCTGGCGAGCCTCGGCGCGGATGGGGTGACACCCGAGCGGCTGGCAGCACTGGCCGAGGCCGGTGCCCGCACGGCACATCTGTTGCGGCATGCCTCCACCCGCTGGCTGTCATTGTGGCTGCGGGAGGAAGAGGCAGGGCTCTGCCATGTCCCCGCCGCAGCTTTCATCGGCCTGCCGACGGCACTTCAGGAGAAGCTTCTTGCCCGAATCATTGGTCATTACGGTGGCGGGCATTTCAGGCCCGAGGCCGGAGAACTGCGGCGTATTGCCCAATGGGTGGAGCAGGGCGACGGGGCGCCCCGCTGCACGCTGGGCGGCGCCCTGATTGGCCGCCGGAAGTCCGGTTTCTGGGTTACCCGAGAAGCTTCCCGCATTTTGCCAGTGCCTGTCCGGCTGCCTGCGGATGGCGAAATCGTTTGGGACAACCGTTTCAGGGTGAGGGCCGCCCCCGGAAGCCACGTTACCCCGGCAGGGGACAGGCGAATGGACAAGGATCAGGACGTTCCGGCCTTCGCCAGGCGCGCCCGCCCATGGGTGGAACAGCCACCCGGATCCCGGCACCCTGTTGAAATTCACTTCCTGAGGCTGCTTCAGGCCTAAAGTGATTTTTACGCCTTAGGTGTTCTTGGAAAAAACTCCGTTCCCTCCTATGTTAGTGAGCATTCTAGATACAGGCCTGCCAGGCTGGCTCTTTTGCCTGGCGGCAAGATTCGAGGGACCACGTGAACCAATTCCGAAATTTCGCTGTCTGGATCGTCATTGCGTTGCTGCTGTTCGCACTGTTCAGCCTGTTCCAGGGGCAGGTCAGCCGCAGCCCTAGCACTGAACTCAGCTACACGGAGTTCATGGACAAGGCGAATACCGGCGCCATCCAGTCCATCACCATCTCGGGTGACAGCATCTCTGGAAAGTTGTCGGATGGCGCGAGTGTCCAGACCACCGGCCCCCTCATGTATTTCGAGGACCAGTTGAAGGAACTGCGCGACAAGAACGTGCAGATCACATTCCGTCAGGCGCAGGGCGATTCACTGCTCACCAACGCCCTGATCTACTGGCTGCCGATGCTGCTGCTCATCGGTGTGTGGATATTCTTTATCCGTCAGATGCAGTCTGGCTCCGGCAAGGCGATGGGATTCGGCAAGTCGAAGGCGAAGCTTCTGACCGAACGCCATGGCCGCGTGACATTTGACGATGTGGCCGGTGTCGAGGAAGCCAAGGACGACCTCGTGGAGATCGTCGACTTCCTGAAGGACCCGCACAAGTTCCAGCGCCTCGGCGGCAAGATCCCGAAGGGTGCGCTGCTGGTGGGCCCCCCGGGTACCGGCAAGACGCTGCTGGCGCGTGCCATCGCGGGTGAGGCTAATGTTCCGTTCTTCACCATTTCGGGTTCCGACTTCGTTGAAATGTTCGTGGGCGTCGGCGCGTCCCGTGTGCGTGACATGTTCGAGCAGGCCAAGAAGAACGCGCCCTGCATCATCTTCATCGACGAAATCGACGCGGTTGGCCGCCATCGTGGCGCTGGCCTTGGCGGAGGCAATGATGAGCGCGAGCAGACGTTGAACCAGTTGCTCGTCGAAATGGATGGCTTCGAAGCGAACGAAGGCGTGATCCTGATCGCCGCCACCAACCGGCCTGACGTTCTTGACCCCGCCCTTCTGCGTCCGGGCCGCTTCGACCGCCAGATCGTGGTGCCGAACCCGGATGTGCAGGGCCGCGAGAAGATTCTCAAGGTGCATATGCGCAACGTGCCGCTGGCCCCCGATGTGGACGCCAAGACCATTGCGCGCGGCACGCCGGGTTTCTCGGGTGCTGACCTTTCGAACCTGGTGAACGAAGCCGCGCTTCTCGCCGCGCGCCGCAACAAGCGCATCGTCACCCAGTCCGAATTCGAAGAGGCCAAGGACAAGGTGATGATGGGCGCTGAGCGCCGCTCGATGGCCATGTCTGAGGATGAGAAGCGCCTGACAGCCTATCATGAGGCGGGCCATGCGCTGGTTGCCATGAATGTTCCGAAGTCCGACCCGGTGCACAAGGCCACCATTATTCCGCGCGGCCGTGCCCTTGGCATGGTGATGCAGCTTCCCGAGGGCGACCGCCTGTCGATGAGCTACCGGCAGATGACCTCGCGCCTCGCCATCATGATGGGCGGCCGCATCGCGGAAGAACTCACCTTCGGCAAGGAGAACGTCACCTCGGGCGCTCAGTCCGATATCGAGCAGGCCACCCGCCTGGCCCGTGCCATGGTCACGCGCTGGGGCTACTCGGACGAACTCGGCACGGTTGCCTATGGCGAGAACCAGGAAGAGGTGTTCCTCGGCCACTCCGTGTCGCGCACCCAGAACATCTCCGAGGAAACGTCCCAAAAGATCGATCAGGAGTTAAAGCGTCTGGTGCTCGACGGCCAGAATGAGGCCCGCCGCATCCTGACCGAAAAGAACCATGAACTGGTCATGCTGGCGGAGGGCCTCCTTGAATACGAGACCCTCTCTGGCGAGGAGATCAAGGACCTTCTGGCCGGCACGCCGCCTAAGCGCGATGACGGTGAAGGCGGACGGAAGGCCCGGTCGTCTTCCTCCGTGCCCTCCACAGGCCAGCCCAAGACCGGGGGCGCCGGCGGCATGGAACCTCAGCCGCAGGCCTGATGAGCAAGACCTATCACCGGCCCGTCGGGCTCGTGTACGGGCCTGACGCCCGTGACACAATAGCAGAAGGCCGCGGAGCATCGCTCGGCGGCCTTTCTGACATCGCCTATACCTTGATTGAGGTAAGTGAGCGGGAGGGCTCCCATGTGAAGCGCCGCTTCGAGGCGGGCAGATTGCCCCGCCAGACCGTGCTTCCCGGTGTCCTCAATCCCGCCCGCCCGCTCATCATGGGCATTGTCAATGTCACGCCAGACAGTTTCTCTGATGGTGGCTGCAATGCCGAAGCCAACCGCGCCATCGACAATGGCCTGCGTTTGGCAAAGGAGGGTGCGGACATCATCGACATTGGCGGAGAATCGACGCGGCCCGGATCTGAAGGCGTGCCGCTTGCCGAGGAACTCCGGCGGGTGATCCCGGTCATCGAAGGATTGGCGGCCAGCGGGTGCGCTGTTTCGGTCGATACGCGCAAGGGTGCAGTGATGCGGGCCGCCCTCAGGGCGGGTGCCCGGATCGTCAATGATGTAGCGGCCCTCACCTATGAGCCCGATGCCCTTCGGGCCATGGCGGAGGCTGATTGCCCAGTCATTGTCATGCATGCCCAAGGCGATCCCAAGACGATGCAACTCAGCCCGCAGTATGACAATGTGGCGCTCGACGTGTATGACTGGCTGGAAGAGCGTATCGCCGCCTGCGTGGCCGCGGGCATCGCGCGCGAACGCATCATCGCTGACCCTGGTATCGGCTTCGGTAAGACCTTCCGCCACAATCTTGATGTTCTGCGCCAGTTCACCCTGTATCACGGGCTAGGCGTTCCACTTTTGATGGGGCTTTCGCGCAAGGGTTTTATCGGCGCATTGACTGGTGAGAAGATTGCGGGCAACCGTATTCTCGGGTCGGTCGGCGGGGCGGTCTGGTCAGCGCTTAACGGAGCGCACATTCTTCGCGTTCATGATGTAAAAGGAACGGTAGAGGCGCTGGCCGTGGCGGGCGCCGCCGCAGACCCGGACCGCAGCGGTCTCTAGGCAGGGGATAGAGCACATGGCTCGCAAGTATTTTGGAACCGACGGCGTGCGCGGGCGCGCCAATGCGGGCGCGATGACAGCCGACATGGTGCTGAAGATCGGCATGGCGGCGGGCAACCTTTACCGGCGCGGCAGCCACCGCCACCGCGTGGTGATTGGCAAGGATACACGGCTTTCGGGGTACATGATCGAGAATGCGCTCACGGCAGGCCTCCTTGCTTCCGGCATGGATGTGTTCCTGTTCGGTCCCGTGCCAACGCCTGCCGTGTCGATGCTGACGCGCTCCATGAGGGCCGATCTCGGCATCATGATCTCCGCATCGCATAATCCTTATGCGGACAATGGCATCAAGATTTTCGGGCCGGATGGCTTCAAGCTCTCGGACGAGCAGGAATTGAAGATCGAGGCGATGCTGGACGATCCGTCGCTGATGACGGTTGCCGCCTCCGACACCATCGGCCGTGCCAAGCGCATTGAAGATGCCCAGGCGCGCTACATCGAATTCGCCAAGCGCACGTTCCCGAAAGATATGACACTCGACGGATTGCGCATCGTCATCGATACCGCCAATGGCGCGGCTTATAAGGTCGCGCCCACGGCGCTCTGGGAACTGGGCGCGGAAGTCATTCAGATCGGGCACGAGCCCAACGGCACCAACATCAATGATGACTGTGGCTCGACGCACCCTGAAACCATGTGCCAGAAGGTGCGCGAATTGCGTGCCGACATTGGCATCGCACTTGATGGTGACGCCGACCGCGTTATCATTGCGGATGACAAGGGCAATGTGGTGGATGGCGACCAGTTGATGGCGTTGATCGCCACTTCCTGGGCCAGGCGTGGCGAGTTGCGCGGCGGCGGCCTTGTTGCCACCGTTATGTCCAACCTCGGGCTTGAGCGCTATCTCGCCGAACAGAATCTGACCCTCGCGCGCACCAAGGTAGGCGACCGTTATGTGGTGGAACACATGCGCGCCCATGGTCACAATGTGGGCGGCGAACAGTCAGGCCACATCGTGCTTGCCGATTTTTCGACAACGGGCGACGGGCTGCTGGCAGCGCTGCAGGTTCTGGCCGAAGTCAAGCGCATGGAGAAGCCGGTGAGCGAGGTGTGCAGCCTGTTCATGCCTCTGCCGCAGGTTCTCAAGAACGTGATGTTCAAGGCGGGCGCACCGCTTCAGGACAAGCATGTGCGACAGATGATCGCCGATGCGGAAAGTCAACTTGGCAGCTCTGGCCGCCTTGTCATTCGCCCCTCAGGCACCGAACCGGTGATCCGCGTGATGGCGGAGGGCGATGACGAAGTGCTGGTCCACAAGATCGTGGACGATCTCTGCGGCGTTATCGCGTCAACCGCGGCCTGAGTGCCGGTCAGCGCTTCAGTGACCGAGTAAGGGCGACGACATCCTTGTCCAACAGCATGACGTTTCGCCAGGATTCGCCGGATTTTGCATAGTCGCCGTTGTCGAGTGTCGCATACATGTCCGGCGGCAGGTAGAGCTTGCCGCCGCAGAAATAGAAATACTCCGTGGTGCGCCTGGCCGTGCCGTTCGGCCCCGCATCATCGATGAATGCGTGGCGGAGATAATCGACCCGCGTCCGCGTGATGCCGTAGGCGCTGTCAGTGACGATGGAAAGCCGCGTCTCTCCCATGCCGGACTCGCCGCCATCGATCCTGATCAGCGTGTCGAGGACGTTATCTTGCCTTTCATAGACGCGCCAGACGCCACCCTCCGTTGACTGAATGTCGCTCACTTGCCTTTCGGTCATCTTGAGATTGTCGAGCCGGCTATGCAGAGCTCTCTCGATGTCAGCCACGGGGCAATCGGCAACGGCAGGTGTGAAAGCGCCAAACAGCAGCGCAACCGCAAGTGACAGTCTCATCGAATCTCTCCCAAAATTCTGGTTCGTTCGGTCTCGCTCAAGACATCCAACAGAGCAGATGACGCATCGTGAAACGTGGTTTTCTTCAGCTCAATCCTCTGACTTCAACAGTTGCTCACGGTATGGTGGCTGAGTGGTCAACGCGCAATTTCAGATTGGCACAATTTCTGTTGCTTTGGTGCAACATTGAGCGCTGGACTTGTTTCTGCCCCAATTGCGCCCGGGTTGGAACAAGGAACAGTTTTAACCTTTCAACCATTAGAGATGTAGTGGTTTGCAAGGGAGTAAGTACCATGAAATTTTTCACGAAGGCACTGGTGAGCTTGGGCCTGCTGGCTGGCGTTTCGGGCACGGCAATCGCAGCTGACTCTTATGCACCGGCCGATGTGGTCACCATGTCGAGCTGGTATCTGCGCGGTGATGCCGGCTGGTCGTGGCTGAATGGCGGCGACAAGAGTGACAACGGCTTCCTGCTCGGCGGCGGCATGGGCTACCAGTTCAACGATAATCTGCGCGCTGACCTCCGTGGCGATTACGCCGGCATCGGCGATGAGCATGCGCATTTCGGCTCCGTCCTCGGTAACGTCTACTTCGACATTCCGACCCAGACCGTCGTCACCCCCTATGTGGGTGCCGGTGTCGGTTATGGCTGGTCGGGCGTCAAGGGCAACAACCATGACGGCGTGGCTTACGGCCTGATGGCCGGCGTGGAAGTGAGCCTCACTGACAATGTGAGCGCGGATATCGGTTATCGTTTCCGTCAGATCTTCGATGGCGACAGTTCATATGCCAATGAAGCGCTGGTTGGCTTGCGCTATAGCTTCTGACACGAGGCTGAGCCTTCAACTATAGAGTAGAGCGGCCGCGCCTGAAGCGCGGCCGCTCTTTCGTTTTGCATTTGCCCTCTTGCGGCCAGCCGCGAAATGCGCGATAGCGGTTGCGGGCTAGCCCTCCCCACCGAGGGCCGGTCCATCTGCAAGGATGGAGCAACAAGATGACGAATAAACCGGCTATGCGCCCGGCACGCGCACATTTTTCTTCCGGCCCCTGTGCAAAGATACCGGGCTGGAACACCAACCTCCTTAACACAGACGTTCTCGGCCGCTCGCACCGTTCGAGCCTCGGCAAGGCGCGCTTGAAGCGCGCCATCACGCTGACGCGTGAGGTACTCGAGGTGCCGGACACGCATCTGATCGGCATCGTTCCCGCCTCCGATACGGGGGCTGTCGAGATGGCCATGTGGTCGCTGCTGGGTGAGCGCCCGGTGGACATGCTGGCCTGGGAAAGCTTCGGGGAAGGGTGGGTCTCCGATGTCACAAAGCAACTGAAGCTCAAGGATGCGCGGAAGATGACGGCACCCTATGGCGAGTTGCCCGATCTGAGCGCGGTCAACTTCGCGCATGATGTGGTCTTCACCTGGAATGGCACGACCTCCGGTGTGCGCGTTCAGGATGCCAACTGGATTCCGGCTGACCGTAAGGGGCTGACGATTTGTGACGCCACCTCCGCCGCCTTCGCGCAGAACCTGGATTTTTCCAAGCTCGATGTCGTCACCTTCTCCTGGCAGAAGGTGCTGGGCGGGGAGGGTGCGCATGGCGTGCTGATCCTCGGGCCCCGCGCGGTGGAGCGGCTTGAAAGCTATACGCCCGCCTGGCCAATGCCGAAGATCTTCCGCCTGACCAGTGGCTGCAAGCTGATTGCGGGCATCTTCGAGGGCGAGACGATCAACACGCCGTCCATGCTGTGCGTGGAAGATTACATCGTGGCGCTCGAATGGGCGCAGTCGGTGGGCGGGCTGAAGGGCCTGATGGCGCGAGCCGATGCCAATGCGGCTGTGGTGCAGACTTGGATCGACTCGCGTGGTTTCGCCGAGAACCTCGCCAGGCTTCCTGCCACGCGCTCCAACACCTCCGTATGCCTTACGCTGACGACGGATGAGAGCATCCCGAAGAAGATGGTGAAGTTGCTGGAAGCGGAGAAGGCCGCCTTCGACATCGGCTCCTACCGCGATGCGCCGCCGGGCCTCCGGATCTGGTGTGGCGCAACGGTCGAGACATCCGATCTTGAAGCGCTGATGCCGTGGCTTGACCGGGCCTTCGCCCAGGCGACCACCGCCTGATTTCCTCCGCCGCTTAAAATCTTATCCTCTATTTGGAGTGCCCATCATGGCCCCGCGTGTGCTCGTCTCCGACAAGCTTTCTGAAACTGCTGTGCAGATTTTCCGCGATCGTGGCGTGGAGGTCGATTACCTCCCCGATCTCGGCAAGGACAAGGATGCACTGCTGGCCGCTATTCCCAATTATGACGGCCTCGCCATCCGCTCGGCATCCAAGGTGACGCCGAAGGTCATCGCCGCCGCGACGAAGCTGAGGGTGATCGGCCGCGCCGGCATCGGCGTCGACAATGTCGACATTCCCGCTGCGACGCAGCGCGGAATTGTGGTGATGAACACGCCGTTTGGTAACGCCATCACCACCGCCGAACATGCGATTTCGATGATGATGGCGCTGGCCCGTCAGATTCCGGAAGCCAATGCCTCCACCCATGCTGGCAAGTGGGAGAAGAACCGCTTCATGGGTGTGGAACTGTTCAACAAGACGCTGGGCGTGATCGGCTGCGGCAATATTGGCGCCATCGTGGCGGACCGGGCGCGGGGTCTCCGCATGAAGGTGATTGCCTTCGACCCGTTCCTCTCGCCAGAACGCGCGGTGGAGATCGGGGTTGAGAAGGTTGAGCTTGACGACATTTTCCGGCGCTCCGACTTCATCACGCTGCATACGCCGCTGACTGAGAAGACCCGCAACATCATTGATGCGGCAGCGCTGGCCAAATGCAAGAAAGGTGTGCGGATCATCAATTGCGCACGCGGCGGGCTGGTTGTTGAAGATGCGCTCTATGACGCGCTGATGTCCGGCCATGTGGCGGGTGCTGCGCTTGATGTGTTCGAAGTGGAGCCCGCGACCAATCACAAGCTCTTCGGGCTGGAGACTGTCGTCTGCACGCCGCATCTCGGCGCGTCCACCGGTGAAGCGCAGGAGAATGTGGCGCTGCAGGTGGCTGAGCAAATGGCGGATTACCTGATCTCAGGAGCTGTCTCCAATGCGCTCAACATGCCGTCGATCTCAGCGGACGAAGCACCGCGATTGAAGCCCTTCATCGCAGTCGCCGAAAAGCTCGGGTCCTTCGCGGGCCAGCTCACTGATGAGCCGGTGACGGGCATCATCATCGAATATGCGGGCGAGGTGGGCGAGATGAACACCCGCGCGCTGACCTCCGCGGCGCTTGCTGGAATTCTACAGCCCATGCTCGGCACGGTGAACATGGTCTCGGCCCCGGTCGTGGCGCGTGAGCGCGGCATCAAGGTCGATGAGGTGAAGCAGACGCAACGCGGCGCTTATGAAACCTATATCCGCCTCACCGTGAAGACAGCGGGGATTGAGCGCTCAGTTGCCGGCACCGTATTCTCGGATGGCAAGGCGCGCATCATCCAGATCAAGGGCATCGATCTCGAAGCAGAGTTTGGCCCGCACATGCTCTACATCACAAACGAGGACAAGCCGGGCTTCATCGGCGCGCTCGGCATGTTGCTTGGCAATGCGGGCGTGAACATTGCCACCTTCAACCTGGGCCGAAAGGCGCAAGGCGGCGAGGCGATCTGCCTTGTCTCTATTGATGAGCCCGCGCCCGCTACGGTTCTGGCGGCGGTGAACAAGCTGCCGCAGGTAAAGCAGGCGAAACCGCTGGCGTTCTGAGACAAAAGGGGCAGGGG
>JBEIDW010000085.1:0-12469 GCA_040383265.1 Hyphomicrobiales bacterium | reverse complement strand
GCATGGCCATCTTCGCCGGTGTCGTTTCGCAGCCAGAAGACGGGATGGCCAAGATGCGTCTCTTGCCCTTCCAGCCCACCAGAAAAACACTGGATGTTCTTTCCGACAACTACCCAGCCCGGCGGCGCGATGATTGAGGAAATGAAATGAGATCTCTCGGCACTCGCCGCCGCGAGCACATTCCAATCATTGAAACCCATCAACTTCGCCACAAGCTCAAGACATTCACCATGACTGAGGTCTATGTTCTTCGCTTTCAATACGGTGCGGAGGCGTTTGGCTGCTGACTTGGGTTCAAGCTTCTGCATGTCACGCAAATCTGGCATTGTGTCAGTCTTTCACATGGAGAGCGAATTCGGTTGCCTGCGTTACCAGTACGCCCATGTGTTGGATTGTGACCAAGGGCAAGGTGCGTGTTCACCATCGCTTCCGCGTGCAGGCGGCAGGCCACGCTGAGCCGTAAACGACAGTACATTTCAACCTTTTCGGGTGTCAACGCCAAAACTGACTTTGGCAGGCCCAGGACCTGCCTCCCCAACGTCCTCACTCCTGAAAACAAAAAGCCCGGCGCGATGCACCGGGCTTTCCGTAATTTCTGCACAAGCCAGATCAGCAATCCAGCGTGTTGTCACGTTCCCATTGGGTGAGGTGGCGGCAGTAGTTGTTCCACTCATTGTGCTTGAGCTTGAGATAGCCCTGGCACACTTCCTTGCCGAGCATCTCGTGGAGATACGTATCCTGCTCGAAGTTGCGGAGCGCATCGAGCAGGTTCAGCGGAAGCTTCTTGGCATCCTTGACCGTGTGGCCCTGGGCGTACATGTCGATGTCGAGGCGCTTGCCCGGATCGATCTTCTTGTCCACGCCATGCATGCCGGCGGCGAGGATCGCGGCCAGCATGAGATAGGGGTTCGCGGCGCAGTCCGGCAGGCGGTATTCGGCGCGGCCACCATCCGGGATGCGGACCATGTGGGTGCGGTTGTTGCCGCCATAGGTGATGGAGGACGGCGACCAGGTTGCGCCCGAAATCGTGCGCGGCGCATTGATGCGCTTGTAGGAGTTCACCGTCGGGTTGGTGATGGCGCACATGGCCGCTGCATGCTGCATGAGGCCGCCGAGGAAGTGATAGCCAAGTTGCGAAACGCCGAGCTCGCCCTTCTTGTCATCGAACAGGTTCTTCTTGGCATCAGCCGTCCAGACCGAAAGATGGACGTGACAGCCATTGCCCGTGAGGTTGATGAAGGGCTTGGGCATGAAGGTGGCGCGCAGGCCATGCTTCTCTGCGATCGACTTGACCATGAACTTGAAGAACGCCACCTGATCGGCCGTCGTCAGGGCGTCATTGAAGTTCCAGTTGATTTCGAACTGGCCGTTCGCATCCTCATGGTCGTTCTGGTAGGGGCCCCAGCCGAGCGAGGTCATCGTCTGGCAGATTTCGCCAATGACATCGAGGCGGCGCATGATGGCGGCCTGATCGTAACAGGGTTTTTCCGCCGTGTCGCGCGCGTCCGACACCGCCGTGCCATCAGCGTTGATCAGGTGGAATTCAGGCTCGACGCCTGCCATCAGCTTCATGTTCTGCTTGGCGAATTTCTCGGAAAGCTTGCGCAGCACCACGCGCGGCGCCTGGGCCAGCGGCTCGCCGTTCATCCAGGGCTCTCCCGCAACCCATGCGACATCCGGGCGCCACGGCAGCGGGATGATGGAATTGACGTCCGGCATCACCAGAATATCGGGATGCGCGGGGGTCTGGTCGAGCCAGGTTGCGAATCCTGCAAAGCCAGCGCCCGCCTTCTGCATCTTGGCGGCGGCTTCCGCCGGAACGAGCTTCGCCCGCTGTACGCCAAAAAGGTCGGTGAAGTTGAAAAGGAAGAACTTGATGCCATTCTTTTTGGCGTATGAGGCGAGATCGCCCATGGTACGTTTCACTCCCGTCAGTCTTTTGCTTCGTCTTGTTGTAACCCCCGGCTTCCTTACCGAGGAAGCCGGGGAATGTCATCAGGTACGATATTAGTATCCACCGCGGCCCGGAATCCAGCCCGTTCCTGCAATGGGGACCTGCGCCATCGCCGCGGCTTCGACAGTCAGTGCACAGAGATCTTCCGGCTCCAGATTGTGCAGGTGGCTCTTGCCACAGGCACGCGCCACGGTCTGGGCCTCAAGGGTCATAACTTTCAGATAATTTGACAGTCTGCGCCCGGCCTTCACGGGGTCAAGGCGGGCGGCCAGCACCGGATCCTGGGTGGTGATGCCGGCCGGGTCGCGGCCTTCATGCCAGTCATCGTAAGCGCCCGCCGTGGTGCCGAGCGCCCTGTACTCCTCCTCGAGGTGCGGATCATTGTCACCCAGCGCCACAAGCGCCGCCGTGCCAATCGCCACGGCGTCTGCGCCCAGCGCCAGCGCCTTTGCCACGTCAGCACCCGAGCGAATGCCGCCTGACACGATGAGTTGAACCTTGCGGTGCATGCCTAAGTCCTGCAGCGCCTTCACCGCGGGGCGGATGCAGGCGAGGATCGGCAGGCCCACATGCTCGATGAACACTTCCTGGGTTGCCGCCGTGCCGCCTTGCATGCCGTCCAGCACCACGACGTCAGCACCGGCCTTCACGGCCAGTGCCACATCGTAATAGGGACGCGTGCCACCGACCTTCACATAGATCGGCTTTTCCCAGCAGGTGATTTCGCGCAGTTCGTGGATCTTGATTTCGAGATCGTCCGGCCCCGTCCAGTCCGGGTGGCGGCAGGCTGAGCGCTGGTCGATGCCCTTGGGCAGGCAGCGCATCTGGGCAACGCGGTCGGATATCTTCTGGCCCAGCAGCATGCCGCCGCCGCCGGGCTTGGCACCCTGGCCGACAACCACTTCGATGGCATCTGCCTTGCGCAGGTCATCCGGGTTCATGCCATAGCGCGAGGGCAAATACTGATAGACGAGATGCTTCGACTGGCCGCGCTCTTCCGGCGTCATGCCGCCATCGCCCGTGGTCGTCGACGTACCAGCCATCGAGGCGCCGCGGCCGAGGGCCTCCTTTGCCTGGGCCGAGAGCGAGCCGAAACTCATGCCGGCGATGGTGATCGGGATTTTGAGTTCAAGGGGCTTCTTTGCGAAACGCGTGCCGAGCACGACGTCGGTGCCGCACTTTTCACGGTAGCCTTCCAGCGGGTAGCGCGAGATCGATGCGCCGAGAAACAACAGGTCGTCGAAATGGGGCAGCTTGCGCTTGGTGCCAGCACCGCGGATATCATAAATGCCGGTGGTGGCGGCGCGGCGGATTTCGGCCAGCGTGAAGTCATCGAAGGTGGCGGACTTGCGCGGCGGGGTGCGTGGAACATTGGTATCCATGATGTTGACCTCAGTACGCGTCAGCGTGATCGACGTTAAAGTTATAGAGCTTGCGGGCCGAACCGTAGCGGCGGAAGTCTTGCGGGCGATGGTTCATCTTCGCCTTGTCGAGAAGCCGCGCGAGGTCTTCCAGATGTTCGGCGCGCATCTCCTTCTCGATGCAATCTGAACCGAGGTTCTCGGCGCGGCCCCTCACATAGAGACGGGCTTCATAGATCGAATCGCCCAGCGCCTCGCCCGCGTCGCCGCAGACAACGAGGTTGCCGCGCTGCGCCATGAAGGCCGACATGTGGCCGACGGAACCGCCCACCACGATATCGACGCCCTTCATCGAAATGCCACAGCGTGACGAGGCATCGCCCTCGATGACGAGCAACCCGCCATTGGCGGTGGCACCCGCCGATTCGGACGCGTTGCCCTTCACCCACACAGCGCCGGACATCATGTTCTCAGCAACGCCCACGCCGGCATGGCCGTGGATGGTGATGTCGGCTTCCTTGTTCATGCCACCGCAGTAGAAGCCGACATGGCCCATGATATCGATGGTCAGCGGGCCGTCGATACCGCAGGCGATGGCGTGCTGGCCCATCGGATTCCTGATGACCCAGTGCCGCTCATTCGACTCCTTCGGCACCTTGTAGAGTGTCTGGTTGATGGCGGTGACGCCAAGCACCTTCAGGTCTAGCTCTTGCATGCTTTCAGTCCCTTATGACAGCGGGAGACGAGGGAAATTGAAGGCGCGCCGGACCCCGTTAAGCGGAACCGCGGCGCGAGGCCGAGAGGTGTGATCAGGCGTTTCCACCCCATGTGTAGATAGTGCTGGGCTCCGGTTCCCAGATCTTCGCGGTATCAGCACCGGGCAGATGTGCAATGGCGCGGTACTCGGTGGCGATGGCAACCCAGTCATCGGTTTCAGCGATCACCGCGTGCTTGCACGCGATGGGATCGCGCACCACGGCAAACCCATCCGCCGTGCCCACGAGAAAGGTATAGAAGCCATCAAGGTCCTTCAGCCCATCTTGCAGCGCCTGCTTGAGGGTGGCGCCGTTGCGGAGCTTCCACGTCATGTAGGCGGCGGCCACTTCTGTGTCGTTCTCGGTCTGGAATTCCATGCCTTCACGGCGCAGGTTCTCGCGCAGGCGGTTATGGTTCGACAGCGAGCCATTGTGGACAAGGCACAGGTCAGCCCCTGTGGCGAAGGGGTGAGAGCCAGCGGTTGTCACGGCGCTCTCGGTCGCCATGCGGGTGTGGCCAATGATATGGGTGCCTTCAGCCTTCGACAGGCCGAAACGCTGATAGACCTTCTCGGGCAGGCCCACTTCCTTGAAGATTTCAACGGTGTGGCCAGACCCCACAACGCGCACGCCCGGCGCGTTCTCCTTGAGCCACTTCACCACATCCGCCTCCTCGGCATTGGTGACGAGGATACAGTGGGTGGCGACCTGCTCGATCCGGGCTTCACAGTTCAGGCCTTCTTCGAGACCCGCCTCGACATGCCGCCAGTTATAGGCGGGGTCGTTGTGGGAAAGGGAGAACTTGGTCTCTTCCGCCTTCACCGGGTTCCGATAGATGGCGACGCCCGCCGAGTCCGGCCCACGGTTCGTCATTTCGACGAGCATGGGTTCGAACATGGCACCGAGCTTCGGCTGCAGCTTTGGGTTCTTCAGATAAAGTCCGACGATACCGCACATAGCCAACTCTCCTTTCTGGAGTGATGATCAAAAACTAATCACTCCCCAAGCTGGCCGTCAACTAATAGGAACTATTTTTTCATCTCAGGAAATCGCAGGTCCTCATGCGTTTATTGCAGGCCCACCGGATCAACCACCCCGCCCGGACAGCCAGGATTGGTAGGATCGGAGGCCAGGATCAGGTCTGAGACCTTTGTTCCGCCTGAAATATTGCCCTTCATGCCAATGGTGATCTCGCTGATCAGGCGGCGGGCACCGTCATCCCGGCAGACGATGCGGACGCGGTCTCCCGCGCCGGTTCCGAACGCCGTATCGAAGGCCCGGCGGATATCGGCGGACCGGATTTCCCGGCCGATTCCCGCCGCGAAGAGATCCCGCACGGGTGAGCCATTCACCGCCCTGAGTAGGCGAAGCGAGTCGCGGTAGTAGGTTTCTGGATCGCGGGCCGGATAGCAGGTGCCATGCTTCGTCCATTCATAACGGTCAAGGTGAGACTGTGCGCCCGGCATCGCCTCTTTCAACTCCACCGCGGTGCGCTGCGAGAGATCAAGTTTCGGAAGTTTCTGCCAGCGGCCTGTTTTGGCCGCGGTCCGCTCCTCCGGGCTTACGCCGCAATAGGCCTTCGTGCTCGGCTGCGGCCAGAGCCCGTGCAGGGCGAAATTGCTGCCGTCGAAGCGAGTCTGGGTCTGAAACAGGCATTCGGGCTTGCGGCCATGCGCCTCGCAGAAGGCAGGCTGCCAAGTGATGGCGAGAACAAAGTCAGGCGCTGACCCCGCCGACGGCTTCGCCGGCGCAGCAGCGGCGGCGTCCTTCGGTTCCACATGTCCGCAGGAGACCTTGACCCAGCGTTCGGCCGGTTTGGCACCGGGCACCTCGATTCGGTAGTGGCTGGGTTTCGGCTGGTTCTTGGCAAGAAGCCTGTAGCGCAGGCCCGGGCCGGTGATCGTCAGGTCCGGATTGGTACCCTTGCGGATCGACTGGAGAGCCGGGCAACTGTCATCTGCCACGAAAATCCCATCCATCGGCACATCCGCCTCCGCCGTTCCGGCAAGCTGCGCGACGACCACTGCGGCGGCGAGCCAGAGGCCCATGGCGCACCGGAACGTCATCCGCATCAGTCCTCGCGGCGGTAGCTGATGACAGAGAGATAGCGGATGGGAAGCTTGCGCAGCTCTTCCGGCCCGTGCGGGGCTTCCGCATCAAAGAACAGCGCATCGCCAGGGTGCATGTCATAGGTTTTGTCGCCATGCCGGTACACGACATTGCCCTTCAGTATATACAGCAGCTCAAGACCTGCGTGCTGGAAGGTGGGGAACACGTCGGACTCATGCGTCAGCGTGATGAGATAGGGCTCCACCATCACCGGCCCGTGCGGACTGTGGCCCAGAAGCTGGTATTGGTGGCCCGCGCGGGTGCCACGGCGCTCAATGGTGAGGCCCTGCCCCGCCTTCACGAAACTCGCATCACGGATTTCCTCGAAGCTGCGGAAAAAGGCCGTGACCGGAACCTGAAGCGCCTGCCCGAGAGCCTGCAAAGACGCAAGCGAAGGCGAGGTGGCGCCATTCTCGATCTTGGAAAGCATGCCAGCCGACATGTCAGCCGCCTTGGCGAGTTCCGCGATGGTGAGGCCGAGTTTCTCCCGGAACGACTTCACTTCGCGGCCGATCGCCTGTTCCAGCATTTTGGCGGAAGCCCCGGCTTCGCCATGCGGTTCCTGATATGGCAAGCCGCCCGGTTTGGCCTTGCGTCCGTTCGTTTTGTCCACAGCGCGTTCCTCCGCGTAAAACTTTATACCTGAAATTCATTGACCTCAAGGACACTTCGGCAATAAAAAATAGGTCAAATCCTATTGAAGCAATCCAAATGTGCAGGTCTTGCCTGTTTTTTGCTTTTCGAACCTGACAAAATACGGTATTGGGATCTCCAGTCGGGTCAAAAGAAGGTAATATCCTATCATGGATACGGTCTCCACCTCCTTCCTATCGGAAATTGAGCTTTTCCTGGAAACCTCCAGTCTTGAACCAACGGCCCTCGGGAAGCAGGCGCTGGGAGACCCGAATTTTGTGTTCGACCTGCGCAAGGGCCGCTCTCCCTCGGCGCGAACCATTGACAAGGTGAAGGGCTGGATGGCCGAACACACAGCTGCGGGAAAGACCGCCGCCGAGGCGAAGCCTGTCCGCGCCGCCAAGCAGAGCCTTACTCATCTTGAACGGCTTGAGGCCGAATCGATTCACATCATCCGTGAAGTGGCCGCCGAATGCGAAAAGCCGGTGATGCTCTATTCGATCGGCAAGGACTCGGCCGTGATGCTGCATCTCGCCATCAAGGCCTTCTATCCGTCAAAGCCTCCCTTCCCGCTCATGCATATCGATACCGGCTGGAAATTCCGCGACATGTACGCGATGCGCGCGGCGACCGCGAAGAAGTATGACTGGGAGCTAATCGTCCACAAGAACCCCGAAGGCGTGGCAAAAAACGTCAACCCCTTCGACCACGGCTCGGCCCTTCACACCCAGATCATGAAAACCGACGGCCTCAAGCAGGCGCTCGACAAGTATGGCTTCGATGCGGCCTTCGGCGGGGCGCGCCGTGATGAAGAAAAGTCCCGCACAAAGGAGCGTATCTTCTCTTTCCGTGACCAGCGCCACCGCTGGGACCCGAAGAACCAGCGCCCTGAGTTGTGGGACCTGTACAACGCACGCAAGAACAAGGGCGAATCGATCCGCGTCTTCCCGCTCTCCAACTGGACCGAACTCGACATCTGGCAATATATTCACCGCGAGAACATCGACATCGTGCCTCTTTACTTCGCCGCCGAGCGTCCCGTCGTATGGCGAGATGGGCAGATTATCATGGTCGATGACGCGCGCATGCGCCTGAACCCAGGCGAAGTGCCGGAAATGCGCAAAATCCGATTCCGCACGCTGGGCTGCTATCCACTCACCGGCGCCATCGACTCCAACGCAACCAATCTTCTCGACATCGTCGAGGAAATGCTGGTCGCCACTTCCTCCGAGCGCCAGGGCCGCGTCATCGACAAGGATGCCTCCGCCTCCATGGAGAAGAAGAAGCAGGAAGGATATTTCTGATGACGCGTTTCATCGAATTCACCGGCGGCGACGTCGAAGCCTATCTCCACGCCCAGGAACAGAAGGACCTTCTGCGCTTCATCACCTGCGGCTCCGTCGATGACGGCAAGTCAACACTGATCGGCCGGCTTCTGTATGAAGCCAAGATGTTGTTCGAGGACCAACTGACCGCGCTCGAAGCCGACTCGAAGAAGATGGGCACACAGGGCGGCAATCTTGACTTTGCCCTCCTTGTTGACGGCCTTGCCGCCGAACGGGAACAGGGCATCACCATCGATGTGGCCTATCGCGCCTTCACCACCGACAAGCGCAAGTTCATCGTGGCGGATACGCCCGGCCATGAGCAGTACACCCGCAACATGGCAACCGGTGCTTCGACGGCCGACCTCGCCATCATCCTGATGGACGCGCGCAAGGGCGTTCTGACGCAGACGCGCCGCCACACCTTCATCTGCACGCTTTTGGGGATCAAGCATCTCGTTGTCGCCGTCAACAAGATGGACCTGATGGGGTTCGATCAACAGGTCTTCAACAAGATCGAGGAAGATTACCGCGCCTTCGCCAAATCGCTTGGCGTCAATGAGGTGACGGTGATCCCCGTGTCGGCGCTGATGGGCGACAACATGATCGAGCGCTCCACCAACATGCCGTGGTTCCACGGCCCGACGCTGATGGCGCATCTCGAAACAGTGCCGGTGGGTGATGACCTGGCGAATAAGCCCTTCCGGTTCCCCGTGCAGTGGGTGAACAGGCCCAATCAGAATTTCCGCGGCTTCTCGGGAACGATCGTATCGGGCACGGTGAAGCCGGGCGACGCCATCAAGGCGCTGCCTTCGGGCCGCACCTCAACGGTCGAACGGGTGGTCACCTATGATGGAGATCTTGAAGCCGGCATTGCGGGCCAGTCGCTCACCATCACGCTGAAGGACGAGATCGACATCAGCCGCGGCGACGTGGTCTGCGCGGCAACTGATCCGGTTGAAGTATCCGACCAGTTTGAAGTTGAAGTGCTATGGATGAGCGATGAGCCCATGTTGCCGGGCCGTCCCTATCTCTTCAAGTCATCCACCAAGACGGTGCCGGGCACGCTGGAGGAACTGAAGCATAAGGTGAACGTCAACACCATGGAGCACGTGGCGGCGAAGACGCTGCAGCTCAATGAAATCGGCGTGTGCAACCTGGAGCTCGACAGCCCCATCGCCTTCACGGCCTACACCGGGAACAAGCATCTGGGCTCCTTCATCATCATCGACCGCTTCTCCAACAACACGGTCGGCATGGGCCTCATCCGCTTCGCGCTCAGGCGCGCGGCCAACATCCACTGGCAGGCAGTGGATGTGCACAAGGCGGCGCGCGCCGGCCTTGCCGGACAAAAACCGGCGGTGCTGTGGTTCACGGGCTTGTCAGGTGCGGGCAAGTCGACCATCGCGAACCTCGTGGAAAAGCAGCTCCACGCCGCTGGCCATATGACTTACCTGCTCGACGGTGACAACGTGCGCCACGGCCTGAACCGTGACTTAGGGTTCACGGACGCGGACCGGGTGGAGAACATCCGCCGCGTGGGCGAGGTTGCCAAGCTGATGGTGGACGCGGGACTGATCGTACTCGTCTCCTTCATCTCACCGTTCCGCTCAGAGCGCCTCATGGCGCGCGAACTGGTGGAGAATGGAGAGTTCATCGAAGTCTTCGTCGACACAACGCTGGCTGAGGCCGAGAAGCGGGACGTGAAGGGGCTCTACGCCAAGGCACGCCGTGGCGAGATCAAGCACTTCACTGGCATTTCCTCACCCTATGAAGCGCCGGAGCAACCGGAGATCCGCGTCGATACGACCAAGCTCACGGCGGAAGGCGCTGCCGACCTCATCGTGCAGTATCTGAAGGATAAGGGCAGGCTGACGAAGTAAGCGGCGTCTTCCCGCAACTCACACTCTCCTCATGGCCGGGCTTGCCCCGGCCATCTTCTTTGGTGGCACTGCACAGAGCCTGACCAACCGAAACGCCTGCCTTCTCCCGCTCCTTCAGCGGGAGAGGACAGGAGGCAGGGCGATAATGACAAGCGATCAAACCCTGTCAACCTCCACGCCGAGGCTTGATCATCAGCAACGGGTTGCAGGTACAGATGACATCATGAGTTGTAATTCTCCGTGTACTGATTTATTCATAGGCATCAGTTTTCAGCTTGGGCACTCCTTTTGAAGGATACGTCATGATGAAGTCCGCCCTTGCTTTCTCTACTGTCGTAATGCCTGCTCTCACTGCTGGCGCGCTCAACAGGACCGAGCGGGACGGCGATTGGGAAGGTCCCTGGGCTCCGGAAAACACGGGCCTGACAGGTTGGGTCGATTATCAATTCAGCGTCGTCTGCGCGACTGCGAAGCTGCGGTTTTGAGGTTCTGCCGCCGGAAAACATCTGATTTCGCCTTCGGGGCTCAGTTCATCTGCTCTCAATCAAGCGCCACGATCCGTGACGGCCTCAACAGCGGCAGCAGACCTCATGATCTTCCCGGCTTCTGGCGCGACAGGTGCAAGTCCAGCAGCTCCAGCCTGTCATTGCCGAAATAGAGCTTTGATCCAGTATCAACAGTTGGGACACCGAACACGCCCCGTTCGATGGCCTCGCGCGTGTTGTCATCAAGCCGCTGCCGATACTGCTCGCTGAGCGCGGCCTGCCTCACCGCTTCTCCATCAAGCCCCGCGTCCTCACCCCAGCGCGCCAGAAGATCAAGGTCCGTGATATCCGCTTCCTCCGCCCAGTAGGCTTGCAGTACGCGGCGCGCAAATGCTTCGCCCCGGCGCTCATCCTCTGCCAGAATGCAGGCGCGCAAGGCCCGGGAATTGCGCAAGGGATATTGCGGATGCTGCTTCAGCGGCACGCCCTGAAGCTCTGCCCAATCCTCAATATCCTGCCGGAACCACGCGACACGCTGCGGGGCCGCTTCAAGCGGCTTCAGGCCGCCGATCTCATCCAGCAGGCGCGGCAGGTGCAATGGCCGCCAGCGCAGCGGCAAGCCATGCGTTCGCGCAATGTCACCAACACGGACGGAGGCGAGATAGGCCCAGGGCGAGTGGACATCGAACCAGAAGGTGAGGCCGGTCACGGCAGCCGCTCCATCCGTTTTTCCGCCGCCCATTCACGAAGCTCCACCTTGCGGATCTTGCCAGACGGGGTGAGCGGAAAACGCTCCACCTTGTAAACAACCGCCGGGACTTTGAACTTTGCGATCCGCGCGGCGCACATCTCCTGAAGCTCGGCGGCCGTGACAGCGCCTGAAACCTTTACCGCCGCCGCGACGATCTCGCCATAATAATCATCCGCCACGCCGAAGACAGCGGCTTCCGTCACATCCGCATGGCTCTGCAACACATTCTCGATCTCGGCAGGGTAGATGTTCTCGCCACCACGGATGATCATGTCACGCAAGCGCCCCCCGGCGATGACAACGCGGCCATCCCCGCGCAGCAGCCCCAGATCACCGGTGCGCAACCAGCCGCCCTCGATAATGGTTTCGGCAGTGGCTTGGGGATTGTTGTAATAACCCTCCATCACCATCGGTCCTTTTGCTTGAATCTCACCGATCGCACCGGGCGCAACCGGTGAAAGCGTCTGCGGGTCCACCACGCGAAGCGCATAGCCGGGCAGCGCATGGCCGGCCGTTTCCCAGCGCAAGGGGTCATCATGCTCCGGGCAAACGAACAGCGTGCCGCCTTCCGTCTGGCCGTAGACCTGCGAAAGGCCGGGCATGGGGAATTCCACCGCACAGCGCTTCAGCACATCCGGGTTGCAATCAGCCCCGCCACAGCTTCCCGCCTTCAGCGTTGAAAGATCATAACTGCCCCGCGCCGGATGACCCAGCATGGCGAGATAGGACGTTGGTACGCCGGAAAGATGGGTGCAGCGTTCGGCCTCGATGACCCGGAACATTGTTTCAGGGTCAAAACTTGGCACGCCAACATAGGCCGCGCCCCTGCTGAGACAACCCATGAGATTGAGGATGCAGCCCGCGCAGTGAAAGAGCGGGATGATGGAGGTCCAGCGATCCCCCGCGTCAAGGCCCAGCCGTGCCGCACTGTTATGGCCCACCATCATCATGGCCCGGTGCGAGAGGAGCGCACCTTTGGGAAAGCCGGTGGTGCCGGATGTGTAGAGCAGTGCCGCCACATCCTCCGGCTTGCCGGGAGACGGCACAAAACCATGCGCCTTCGAAATCATCTGCGGATAATCATCTTCCAGCGTGAAGACATGCCGGAGCGCCGGCAATTGTGGCCGGAGTGCCGTGATGTTTTCGAGATAGGGGTTGGAGCGGTACTGGCTGGAGCAGATGAGCGCCACCGACTCCGATTGTTTCAGCGCAG
>JBEIDW010000084.1:0-12511 GCA_040383265.1 Hyphomicrobiales bacterium | reverse complement strand
TCGACAACCGGGTTCTGGACCTTGATCTTTGCCATGGACATTGCCTTCTGTTGCAGTGCGGAATCTGGCGGCGGCTATAGCAGCCAGCTGGGCCAGCGGCAATTCAGACTGTAGGCGGACGGAGAAGCATGTCCCTGCGCCGCCTTTGCGTGCAATCGATGGCGAGACGGCTGGACGGACGGGAGCGGGGCCGCTATTTGCTCTCGTCATGGCTGGAACGGACAAGACGAAGAATCAGGTTCTGGGCCCGGCACCCATCGCGGTGCTGGTGAACCCGCAACTGGGCGAAAACATCGGCACGGCGGCCCGTGCCATGGCGAATTTCGGCTTGCACGAGATGCGCCTCTTCGACCCGCGTGACGGATGGCCCAACGAGAAGGCGCTGGCCACCTCGTCCGGCGCACACTGGATTCTGGAGAGGGCGAGCGTTCACTGGACGCTCGAGGAGACCCTGGCGGATGTGAACTACGTCTACGCCACGACAGCTCGTCCGCGTGGCATGGTGAAGGAAGTGATCACGCCCGAACAGGCGGGCGAGGATATGCGTGCCCGTGTGGCGCGCGGCGAGAAGGTGGCTATCCTCTTCGGGCGCGAACGGACCGGGCTTTCAAACGACGAGATCTCCATGGCCGATGTGATCGTCACCGCTCCGGTCAACCCTGCTTTTGCCTCGATCAACATCGCACAGGCCGTGCTGCTGATGGGCTATGAGTGGTACAAGGGACTGGCCACCACGCTTGGCGAGAAGACGCCGGAGCTGCCGGCGCTGGACGGGCCCGGTCTGGTGATGCCCGATACCCGTCTGGCCACGAAGGAGGAGCTTTACGGGTTCTACGACCACCTCGAGCGCGAGCTGGACGTGGCGGGGTTCTTCAAGACCGATGACAAGAAGCCCGGCATGCTGCGCAACATCCGCAATCTGTTCTCGCGCGCCGAACTGACGGAGCAGGAGGTTCGCTCGCTGCGTGGCATTGTTTCCTCGCTCACGCGCGCGCATGAACGCCGGAAAGAGCAGCGCGCGCAGGAGAAGAATGAGGGCTAGGGCATGAGCACGCCGCGCATCCTGCTGTTCGACTCCGGGATGGGAGGCCTCACAGTGGCCCGCGCGGTGCGCCATGAACTGCCGTTCTTTCACCTGATTTATTCGGCCGACAATGCGGCCTTCCCCTATGGCGCATGGCAGGAGCAAGCCCTGGTGCAGCGCATCGTGGATGTGATGGGGGAACTCATTGAAAGGGTGGAGCCCGATATCGTCGTCGTTGCCTGCAATACGGCCTCCACCATTGCACTGCCGCAGTTGCGCGACGCCTACAAATTGCCCTTTGTCGGCACGGTTCCGGCCATTAAGCCGGCGGCGGCGCAGACCAAATCCGGCATGATCGGCGTGCTGGCCACACCGGGTACGGTAAGCCGCGAGTATACGCATGGGTTGATTCATAGTTTTGCCTCCCATTGCAAGGTGGTGCTGCATGGCGCGAAGCGCATGGCGGAGATTGCCGAGTTGAAGCTCAAGGGTCGGCCTGTCGATCTTGACGAATTGCGCGCCGAGATCGC
Organism: Hyphomicrobiales bacterium; assembly: GCA_040383265.1. Lineage (GTDB taxonomy): Bacteria > Pseudomonadota > Alphaproteobacteria > Rhizobiales > Aestuariivirgaceae > Aestuariivirga. Next base: position 10,957 of record JBEIDW010000084.1, on the reverse strand, counting down.
CCCGGTCTTTGCGGAAGAAGACGGCCGCCGCACGGATGTGGTGGTGCTGGGATGCACCCATTACCCGTTGCTTGTGGATGAGCTTGCGAAGGTGGAGCCATGGGTTGTCCGTTACATCGACCCCGCATCCGCCATCGCGCGGCGCACGGCCGATGTGCTGGCGGAGATACCGCTGAAGGAGGCTTCGGCCCATGCTCCAGCGCATAATTCCGTGCTGCTGACATCAACGCGGGAGCAGGCGGAAGACGCGCTGCAGGCCTATGCGCGGATGGGCTTCAACCGGCCGGAGTTCCTGGATTTGAAGATATAGGCCGGGTGCACCCGGTCACTCCGTCAGTCCGGCGCAGTCCGGAATACCGCTGCGGGAGGCAAAGCTGGACTCCGGCTTTCGCCGGAGCGGCGGAATAAGGGGAGTGGTAGGTGTGAAGCGCTTACCCCTTCGCCAGCCCCATCGTCAGTCCACGGACGAGATGCTTCTGCACCAGCAGGATGAAGATGAATCCCGGCAGGATCGCCGCCGTGCTGAGAGCGGAAGTAAAGCCCCATGTCTGTGATACAACCAGGCTCAGCTGAACCGGCAGCAGCCGGATGGTGTTGGTCAGGAACAGCGCCATGAGGAACTCTGTCCATGAGAAGATGAAGCACAGCACCGCCGTTGCCGCGATGCCGCCTTTGACCAGCGGCAGGTAGATGCGCCGGAAACTTTGGAGGCGCGTGGCGCCGTCTATCACCGCCGCTTCGCCCACCTCGCGCGGGATATCATCAAGGAACGACTTCAGGAGCAGGACTGCGAAGGGCAGATTGACCGCCGCATGGGCAAGGATGATGCCGGTTCGCGTGTCCCGTAGCCCAAGCTGGTGGTAGATGAACACCAGCGGCACCAGAATGGCGATTGGCGGCAGGATGCGGTGGAACAGCACCCACAGGAAGAACAGCCGGCCATTGGCGATCTCAACCCGCGACAGGGCGTAGGCCGCGGGCAGGGCTGCGAGAAGTGTGATGAGAGTGGCCCCCAGAGCGACTGTCACCGAATCCAGGATGGATTGCTTGGAGGCGAAAAAGGCGGGGCCGCCGCCGAACAGCGTTACCCGGTAATTATCAAAGGTGGGTGTGAAGTCGAACCAGTTGACGCTGAAGTTTTCAAAAATCGCATGGGCGGGCTTGATGGAATTGAGCCCCCACCAAAAGAGCGGAAACATGAAGCAACCGACCACGAGGAGGGCTGTGGCATCCCGGAGAAGACGGAGGGGCAGGCTGCTGGTCATGGTCGTTGCGCGGACATGGGCCGCAAAATTCGGAGGGGATGGCGTCCGGCAAGGGGAGGCCCCCGGAAGATTTGACAGGGGCGGACCCTTCCCCTATAGCCCTCCCCAGCGCGGGGCTCAAAAGGCCTCGTGTTTGCTTGCCCGTGCCCCATTTGGGGGCTGTCGGCCGGGAAACCGGCGTCGAGGAGGGTGGGTTCTCTTTTAAACTCGTCTGTTGGAGACCGTAAATGACGAAGCGCGCAAACGCGAAGTACAAAATTGACCGCCGCATGGGCGAAAACATCTGGGGCCGCCCGAAGAGCCCCGTTAACAAGCGCGAATATGGCCCCGGCCAGCACGGCCAGCGCCGCAAGGGCAAGATGTCTGACTTCGGCACCCAGCTGAAGGCCAAGCAGAAGCTCAAGGGTTATTATGCCAACATGTCGGAGCGCCAGTTCCGGAAGGTTTACGACGAAGCCGTCCGCCTCACGGGTGACTCGTCCGAAAACCTCATAGGCCTGCTGGAGCGCCGCCTGGACATGGTCGTGTATCGCGCCAAGTTCGTGCCGACCGTGTTCGCTGCCCGCCAGTTCGTGAGCCACGGCCACGTGAAGGTGAACGGCCGCCGCGTCACCATCGCCTCGATCCGCCTGCGCGCGGGCGACACCATCGAACTGAGCGACAAGGCGAAGGGCATGACCACTGTTCTCGAGTCCGTTCAGCTTGCGGAACGCGACACACCGGATTACGTCGAAGTGGACCACAAGGGCATGACAGCCCGCCTCGTTCGCATCCCCGCACTTTCGGATGTTCCCTATCCGGTGCAGATGCAGCCGAACCTGGTTGTCGAATACTACTCGCGCTAACAGCTGAAGTTACGACAGGATATTCGGGCCGCCGCATGGAAATGCGGCGGCCCTGTTGTTTGCTATACCGCCGCCGGATTGACCGGAATGGTTGGTTCAACGTCCTGGCCGGAAACGGTCCTGAGCAGGTGGTGCTCCATCATCAAGCCTTCTTGCGCTGGCTTCACCTCCGCTTCTTCCAGCGCGAGGTAGAGCGCGAAAAGGAACCCGAACACCACTGGCATGACCGAGGCGGAGCCGCCCTTGTGGAAGGCTTCGGGGATCATTGCATGGCTCACCATGGCAAGAATGGCCCCCGCCGCGATGGCCTGCATGACGATAGCGAAGACCGACTCGGTGTCGCTGATGAACATCTTGCCCAAGATGGCGGAGATGATGCCCGCGATGATAACAGCGGACCACATGAGATATACCCGGCCCGCCGAATAGCCCGCGCGGCGCAGCAGCGTGGCGCTGGCGGCAGATTCGGGAATACCGCCCAGGAACATGCCCACCATCAGCGTGACGGACATGCTTTCGAAACCTGCGAATTTCGCGCCGATGACAAGGCAGCCGGGGATCGTATCCAGCAAGTTGCCGAAGATGATGGCAAGGCCGACGCCCTTGCCCTGAGCAATCTTGTGCTTCTCGCCGTGATCCTCGTGCATGCCAAGATGGCTGAGGCTGTTACGGTAGTAACTGACCCATGAAGAGTTGTCGCTGTTGCTGTCCTTGAGGTTGGCGAGCGAGCGCTTCTGCGCCAAGTGGTGAATTTGCACCTTGAGGGCGGGGTCGCTGTCGGCCAGCATGTCAAAGCCGGTCTTGTCGATCTCGAGCAGGGTGGCGGGGCCGACGGTCTTGACAGTGGCCTTGCGGGTGCTGCCATCCAGCAGAGCCATTTCGCCGAACACATCGCCCGCTCCGAGCATGGCCAGGATCTGGCCGTCGGAACTCAGAACGCTCACGTCTCCATCCGCCACGATATAGAGCGCGTCACCCGCGTCACCGACATTGAACAGGATCGTCTCCGCAGGAAGGCTGCGGGTGCGCACATGCGCGAGGAGGGGTTTCAGGTCACTGGAGTTCAGGTGCTTCAGGAGGGAACACTTGGCCAGCATGCCAATTTTTTCGTCAACCGGCTTGGGGGATGTGAGCTTGGTGTATTCGAGAAGCTTGTGCGGGAAGCGCAGCGCCGCGCCATGAGAATCGAGAAACAGGGAGGCCACGTAGTAGACCGTTGCACCCAGCAGGAAACCGCCCGCCATGTAGAACCACGAAGCGTGGAGTGAAAAGCCATGCCGCTGAAGCGCCACCGCGCCTTCGAATGAAAGCTCGATGGCCAGCGCCGCAATGAGGGAACCCGCCGCAAAGGCCAGAATGGTAGAGAGCAGTTTCTCTGGCAGTGTGAAGTAAAGCCCCACATAAGCACCGACCAAAACCGAGGCTGTGGTGATGAAGCCGATGAGCCCTACAGCAAAAAGATCGTACGGCACCTTGTTTCCCCGCATGAGCGAATGTGTTCAGCGTATGGCTGCTCGCCGTCCGCTGGAGGCGGCTTATGCCGGGCCTGATCGAGTTTCACAAGCCAGGATTGGTGAGTTCTGACGTATAATTAAATCTTTGATTGCATAGCAGGCGGATTGTTTTTCGTATTGTAGTTTGCCCTACAATTCAGCGTTGATCATGGCGTTAGTCTGATAACGGTGCGGCGTTCATTCATAGGCGCCGCCGGGGAAAAAGGGGAGAACAACATGGATATCGTCGGACTCATCATTCAGATTGTTGCTGGCGTCATCGGCGGCAACGCCGCTGGCCGTATTACGAAATCGCCGGGACTGGGCGGAGCTGGTAACTCGATCGTCGGCGCCATCGGCGGCGTCGTTCTTGGCCAGATCATCGAGCACCTCACGGGCGGTGCTGTTCCGGCGGAGGCAGCCGCTGCGGCCGCGTCCTCGCTGGACATTGGCTCGATCATCTCAAGCCTTATTGGTGGCGGCGCGGGCGGTGCGATTCTCGCAGGCATCGTCGGCGCTCTGAAAAAGAACTGATTTCCCGATCAGCACAGTGAAACCGCCGGAGTTCATTCTAACCTCCGGCGGCGTCCTGCATGACGCCCCGGCGGTGGCGGTGTGGCAGTGTTACTGGATAAAAGCCGTGGCTTTCGCATCCGCCAGGGCAAAGCACCCGGCGATCATCGGACTCACCGGCAGTTCACGGTAGGCGCCAAGTGCGCCCTGCGTTTTCAACCGTCCCGCCAGACCGGGTTCATCTCCCGCGACAACCCAGATGAATGACAGTCCGCTCTGCTTGACGATACGCGCATCGGCGCGAGTGAGGCGGGCGAACATGTCCTCTTCCGCCATGCCGGGCTCAAAGATGGCGAGCATCGGCCCGTTTGCCTCGGGCGGAAGCGCCGCATGGCGGATAACCACAGCCATGCCGCCGAGCCATACGATGAGGACACTCGCAAAGAGCGCCAGTGCCAGGCGGTGTCCGGACAGCGGCATGCCGTTCACCCCGCCGCAAATCTGGGTTGGCGGATTTCCTTGATCGGCAGGTGCACGAGGAAGGCGAGCACGCCCAGCGCAACCGAGAGCCACCACACAATATCGTAGGAGCCGAACTGGTCATAAAGCCTGCCCCCCAGCCACACGCCGATGAAGGAGCCGAGCTGGTGGCTGACGAAGACGAAACCGTAAAGCGTTGCCATATATCGTGTGCCGAACATGACGGTGACGAGCCCCATGGTGAGCGGCACGGTGGAAAGCCACAGCAGACCCATGGAGCAGGCGAAGATCAATGTCGTGGCGTTGGATACCGGCAGCAGGACGAAGCCAGCGGTGATGATCGCGCGGATCAGGTAGATGAAGGCCAGCGGTACGTGCTTTTCGCCGCGCCCGCCGATGATGCCGGCCGCGTAGGAGCCAATGACGTTGAAAAGGCCAATAAGCGCCATTGCCCAGCCGGCGAACTCACGCGAGATGCCATGCTCGGCGAGATAGGCCGGCATATGGACGGTGATGAAGGCCAGTTGGAAGCCGCAGACGAAGAAGCCTGTTACCAGCAGGATGTAGGAGCGGTGGTTGATGGCAATGCCGATGGCCGTCCGCATGCTGAGGTCGGCTTCGCCGGGCGTTGGGCGGCTGCCGGAGGTGTTCTGCTTCAGCAGTGGCGCGGCGAAAGGGATGATGAGAAGCGACAGGCCTGCAAGGACGATCAGCGCCTGCTGCCAGCCATAGGCAGTGACGAGCACTGCCCCCAGCGGCGCAAAGATGAACTGCCCGAGCGAGCCCGACGCGGTAGCCATGCCAAAGGCCCAGCTGCGCCTGTCCGCTGGTACGATGCGCCCAAGCGCCGCCATGACGATGGAGAAAGACGAGAAGGCAATACCGATCCCCACCAGAAGACCGCCGCCGATGTTGAACCACAGGGGTGTTGCAGTGAAGGCCATCATGATGACGCCCGCGCAATAGATGAGCGCGCCCGCCATCAGCACCCGCGCTGAGCCGTAGCGGTCCGCCAGCATGCCGGCGATGGGTGTGGCGAGGCCCCAGATCAGGTTCTGCATCGCCATGGCGAAGGAATAGATCTCGCGCGGCCATTGGTGAGCATCTGAGATCGGCACGGTGAAGAAGCCGAAGGTGGAGCGGATACCGAAATTGATGATGGCCACGAGGCAACCCGCCACGATCATGGCGGTGACGGTAAAATACCAGGGGATAGTGGGTGCTGCGGTGCTGGTCATCATGCCTGCATAGCGGCGCGCGCGTGCGGCCCCAGACGTCCTCTCATCAACAGTGGGCCGAACTGGGCGATGGCAACGCCGATGATGATCAGCACGCCGCCGGTGAGGAGCGGCCATGTCAGGCGCTCACCCAGAAGCAGGACGCCGCCAATGGCCGCCACCACGGGCTGGACATAGAGGAATACCCCGGCAATCGAACTTTCCATCTGCCCCAGCGCATAATTCCACGCTGAAGTGGCAAGGAAAGTCCCAAACACCACGACGAAGCCCACGGCCGACCATTCCATTGTTCCCATGGATGCGATGGTGTCTGGAAAGGAGAGATCGACGAACAGGGGCATGGGCAGGGCAGAAATGGCCATGGCCAGGCCGGCCACCTGGATGGCGCCATATTTCCGCGAGGCAGGCCGGATCACCACGGTGTAAATGCCCCAGCCCATGGTGGAGAGGGTGACGAGGATCAGCCCATAGAGTGAGACATCGCCGTCAGGGGTCAACGTCGAGCCCAGCATCAGGGCGGCGGTGCCGAGCATCGACACGAAGATCCCGCCAATCAGCCATGGCGTGAGCCGGTCACCCGCGAAGATCACCGCGAAGAGGGCGATGAAGACGGGCTCGAGGCCGAACAGCAAACCTGTCCAGCTGGCGGGAACCGACTGCATGCCGTAGGCCGCGAGGATCTGGTAACCCAGATTGCCCGCCAGCGAGGCGATGATGATGCGGCCCCAGTCCCTCCAGGCGATTTTTGGCACGCCGATGAACAGCACCACGATGATGGCCAGCAGCCCCGCCGGATAAAGCCGCAGAACCATGGCGGCTTGCGGCGAAAGCTCGGTGATGAGGTAGCGCATCGCCACGGGGATCAAGCCCCACATGGTGACGGCGAACAGCACGGCGGCAAGTGCGGCAAGGCTGCCGCGGAGCCTGAGATGGCCGCCGAACTGGGTGATGGCCACACCCACAAGAATCAGAATGCCCCCGATGACCATGCCGCCGGTGACAGGTTCACCCAGCATCAAGGCGCCTGCGAGCACTCCCAGCGGCGGTACGAGATAGAGAAAGGAGCCCGCTGCCGCCGCCGGAAGCCGCGCTGCGCCATAGTTCCAGGTGACCATGGTGAGGCTGGTGACGAAGATGACCAGGTAACCCATCTCCAGCCAGCTGCGCAAAGACATGGATTGCAGGGTGAGGAGGGTGGACGGCCGCCCGAGCAGCACCACCAGCGCAATGGATGCGATGACCACCGATGCCGCAGTAATGGGGAGCGAGCCGTATTTTTGCGACAGAGGCTTGCTGAGAACCGCATAGAACGCCCAGCATGTTCCAGAGGCAAATATCATGGCGCAGCCGGTGAGAAAGGGGACGGGATCGCCCTGTACCCCGAGGTCCTTCCTGACCAGGAACACGATGCCGGCGAAGCCGATGCAAAGACCGGTGATGACGGCCGGCGTCGGGCGCTCCCGCACCGCCAGCGTGCCGATCAGGGCGATCAGCAGGGGTTGCGTTCCGATGATGAGGCTGCCGGTTCCGGCGGTGATGCGTTCAAAGCCGAAGGCGGAGCCAAGGTTATAGCCGGTGAAGCCGATGATCGAGACGAACAGAAGGCGCGGCCAGTCCCGCCGGTCGATGCGCCAGCCACCGGTGATGGCGAGCACCAAAAGGAACAGAAGCCCCACCAGCGTGTAGCGGATTGCCAGATGATCATCCGGCCCCAGCGCCAGCGACAGCGAGCGGAAGAATACGGGGCTGACGCCCCAGACGATCATGGTGAAAATCAAGGCGAGGATGGCGGTGCCCTTCATGCCCGCCGCCTTTCGAAAATCTGAGGCCCAAACTGCGCTGCGGCGACGCCTGCGAGCATCAGTACGCCCCCGGTCACGATATGAATCGTTACGATCTCGTCCAGAACCAGTGCCCCGGCCGACACCGCGACGACGGGGATGAGATACAGGAAGGTGCCAGCTGCACTGCTGGAGAGATGCTTGGCGCCGTAGTTCCACATCATGGTTCCGGCAAGGCCGGCGCCCAGAACGAGGTAGATCACCTCGCCCCATTGGCGAAGGCTGAGCCGCGCCGCAAGCGCGGGCAGGGGCTCATTGGCCATGCCGATCATGATTGGAGCGGCCACCAGCATGGTAAGGGCAGTGACGGTGAATGTGTCATAGCGAGCCAGCAGCGGCTTTGTCACGATTGTATAGACAGCCCAGCCCACACAGCAGAGAAGCAGGTAGACGATCCCGCGGACCGAGATGGTGCCGGGCCCGGTGGCCGAAAGATCAGGCCAGAACAAGACGAGCGCCCCCACAATCGCCAGCGCAACGCCCAGCAGGACATAGCGGGTGAGTTTCTCGCCCAGCAGCATCGCCGCCAGAATGGCGATCATCAGCGGCTCCACCATGGTGACGAGGGTTCCCACCCCGGCTGGAACCAGCGCGAAACCAGCGTTCACAAACCAGTTGTAGCCCGCCATGCCGATCACACCCGCGATGAGGAACCGGAGCCAGTCCGATTTCGGGATGCGCCATGTGCCGAGGTAGAGAAGGCCTGCAATGTTGATCACGCTGAGAACGACGTAGCGCACCGCGAGCGAGTTCTCAGGCGTGAGGGAGAGCGCAAGCGTGCGCATGAAGACCGCTGAGGATCCCCACACCAGCATGGTCAACAGTAGAGCGGCGATGGCGCGGGTTTTTGTGCTGTCCATGGGGATTCCGGTAGATCACCATGGGTGCATGAAGATTGGGCGTGGGTCAACAGGGGCAAGCACGCAGGATGGCCGCCCTTTTTGCATGGCAAAAAAAACATGGCCGGGTCGAGCCCGGCCATGAAGAAATCAATTCATCATCGCCGGGCTTGACCCGGCGATCCTTTTGATTACGCCACGCCCTTGTCGGCGAGGAGTTGCTTCAACTCGCCCGACTGGAACATTTCCATCATGATGTCCGAGCCGCCGACAAATTCACCCTTTACATAGAGCTGCGGGATGGTCGGCCAGTTTGTGTAGTCCTTGATGCCCTGGCGGAGTTCGGCGGAATCCAGCACGTTGATGCCCTTGAAGGGCGCGCCGATGTTCTGGAGGATCTGCACCGAGCGGCCGGAAAAGCCGCACATCGGCATGTCCGCCGTGCCCTTCATGAAGAGAACCACATCGTTCGTCTTCACTTCATTGTCGATCCACTGGTTGATGTCGCTCATTTTTGTGTCCCTTTCGATTCATCATCCCGGCGAAGGCCGGATCCTTATTCCGGCGCGCTGGTTTGCAGCGCCAACGCGTGCAACTCACCACCCATGCGGCCTTTCAGGGCCGCATAGACCATCTGGTGCTGCTGCACGCGCGATTTGCCCTTGAAGGCGGCGGAAACCACATTGGCCGCGTAATGATCGCCGTCGCCTGCGAGGTCGCGGATCGTCACGGTCGCATCAGGCAGCGCTTCCTTGATGAAGCGCTCGATGTCGGTGGCGGACATGGCCATGTGTATTCCCCCTAAAGCTCGCCCGACATAAAGGCCGGGAACCAGCCTTCATGCGCGGTGCGCAATTCGGCCACAGATATAGAGGGACCGCCCGCGATGTTCAACGTGGGCTCCGCCGTTACGGTGCCAATCTGTAAGGCGGCGATGCCCGCCTTGGCTGCCGCCGCCAGAATGGCGGGCGAACCTGTCACCACATAGCGGGCCTGATCCTCACCGAAGAGTTGCTCGTGGGCGAGGGCGTTGAGCGTTGCACCAAGGCCTGAGGCCATGGCCATTTCAATGACGGCAAGGCCCAAGCCACCGTCTGAAATATCATGTACAGCAGTCACTTGACTGGATTTGATGAGAGATCGCACGAAGTCGCCATTTTGCTTTTCGCGGGCCAGATCGACAGGCGGCGGCGCGCCGTCTTCGCGGCCCAGTACTTCGCGGAGATAGATGGATTGACCCAGATGCGCGCCAAGACCACCGATCAGGATGATTGCGTCACCCGCCGCCTTGAAGGGGATGGTGGCCATCTTGTCGAGGTCGGCGATGAGGCCGATGCCGCCAATGGCAGGCGTGGGCAGGATGCCTTGGCCGTTGGTCTCGTTGTAGAGCGAGACGTTGCCCGACACGATGGGGAAGGAGAGCGCCTTGCAGGCCTCGGACAGTCCCTGAACGGCCTTCACGAACTGGCCCATGATTTCCGGGCGCTCCGGATTGCCGAAGTTCAAATTATCGGTGATGGCGATGGGATCAGCGCCCACGGCGGTGAGGTTGCGCCAGCATTCGGCCACAGCCTGCTTTCCACCTTCGAATGGGTCAGCTTCCACATAGCGGGGGGTCACATCGGTTGAAACGGCGATCGCCTTCTTGCCGCGAATACGCACGACACCGGCATCACCACCCGGAATTTGCGCGGTGTTCGAGCCGATCAGGCTGTCATACTGTTCCCACACCCAGCGGCGTGAGCACATGTCGGGCGATCCGACGATCTTGAGGATGGCAGCCTTCATGTCGGCCGGGGCAGCAACGCCCGTGAGCACCGGCTGCGTCTTCGGTTCGACCCATGGGCGGTCATATTCCGGGGCCTCATCGCCCATCTGCTTGATGGGGAGATCGGCCATCACCTCTCCGTGGTGCTTGATGACGAAGCGCAGCGTGTCGGTGGTCTTGCCGACGATGGCGAAGTCCAGCCCCCATTTATGGAAGATGGCTTGTGCCTCTTTTTCCTTTACCGGATCCAGCACCATGAGCATGCGCTCCTGGCTTTCGGACAGCATCATTTCATAGGCCGTCATGCCGGGTTCGCGGCAGGGGACATGATCAAGGTTCAATTCGATGCCAAGGTCACCCTTGGCGCCCATTTCGACGGCAGAGGACGTGAGGCCGGCGGCACCCATGTCCTGAATGGCGATGACAGCGCCGCTCGCCATGAGTTCAATACAGGCTTCGAGCAGGCATTTCTCGGTGAAGGGGTCACCTACCTGAACCGTCGGGCGCTTTTCGTCTGCCTTGTCGTCGAATTCGGCCGACGCCATGGTGGCGCCATGGATGCCGTCACGGCCAGTCTTGGCGCCGAGGTAGACGACAGGACGGCCAACGCCCTTCGCCTGCGCGTAGCAAATCGAGTCTGCCCGCGCCAAGCCCACGGCCATGGCATTGACGAGG
>JBEIDW010000083.1:0-12598 GCA_040383265.1 Hyphomicrobiales bacterium | reverse complement strand
GCTGACGACACCTCCTACAAGTCGCTGAAGGCGGCACTCGACGGCGGCATCGAGGGCCGCCCGTCCAACATGATCTTCTACGCCACCTCCAACCGCCGCCACCTGCTGCCGCGCGACATGATCGAGAATGAGCGTTCAACCGCCATCAACCCCTCCGAAGCGGTGCAGGAAAAGGTTTCGCTGTCAGACCGCTTCGGGCTGTGGCTCGGCTTCCACAATTGCTCGCAGGATGAGTTTCTGGAGATGGTCGACGCCTACGCGAAGCATTTCGGCCTCAAGATCAGCAAGGAAAACCTCCGCGCCGGAGCGATCGAATGGCAGGCCACCCGCGGCAGCCGCTCCGGCCGCGTTGCCTGGCAGTATATTCAGGACGTCGCAGGGCGGCTGGGGCAGACGCTCAACGCCTAGCTGGCGCTTTCGGTCAGCCGGGCAGATGCCGCATCGTGGCTGTCCGCCACATTGAGCAATGGTAGGAGGTTGGCGATGTGAAGGCTTTCCATCGCCAGGGCTTCGCGGGGCGGCACGGTGGCAAACCGAACACCCCGGTTCTGGAATTGTTTCAGCGTAACAACAAGAAGCCTCAGGCCCATCGAAGAGATATAGGTCACATCCGACAGGTCGATAATCGCAAGCGCGCCGGGCCTGCTGAGGGCACCAACCCTGGCTGTGAAAGCCAACTCGATTTTCGCCGTCTGCGCCGTATCAAGGCGGCCTTCCAGTTTCAGCGTTGCGATTGTCATGTTCGCCCCCTGCAAAAACGGTTCTGTTGAGAGTCAGGTCTCTGGGAGGCGTTCTCGCCGGTCATTCGCGGCAACATCATGCACTCTCCTTTTCGATGCGGGCCCACTCGGCCGGAGTCCTTGCACGCGGCACATCCATGACAGCGCGGCGGAAGGGTTCGCGCTGCTCCAGCGCGTCCAGCCACTCGAGCAAGTGGGGCATGTCGGGCTTCACGCAACTCAGGCCCATATAGCGCCACAGCAGCGCGCCCATCGCGATGTCGCCGAAACTGAACTCCTGCCCGGCAAACCAGTCATGCCGTGCCAGCCATGAATCAGCAATCCGCGCCGCGTCTGCCGCCTGTGCCTCGGCGGCCTTCACGGCGGCGGCATTGTAGTTTTCGGGCACACTTCTGACCGTGTTGATGAAGATCGTCGTGACAGCAGGCGCAAAGTTGAGCTGCTGCCACTCCATCCACTGCTCAGCCATGGCGAGGCCGCGGTGGTCGTTGGGGCGCAGTAAGCCGGGGCGGAAGCGCGCCGCGAGATAGCGCACGATGGCGTTCGCCTCGAACATCGTCACATCGCCGTCGCGGATCACCGGCACAAGCCCCATCGGGTTCATGGCCAGAAAGTCGGCGTCGCGGTTGCCGCCAAAGCTGCCACCGATATTTTCGCGGGTGTAGGGCACGTCGAGTTCCTCGAGCGCCCACAGCACCTTCTGCACATTGACGGAATTCCGCCGTCCCCACACGGTGATCATCACTTCACCTCCCATATCTCAAGCCCGAGCATGGGCTATCATAGCTCAAATGCAAGAGCCCGGGCCATATTCGAGGTCCGGGCTCCAGCATTTGCTTGGGAAAGACGAGGTCAGTTGGAGGCGGTGGCCGATGGCAGGAACTTCATCGGATCCAGCGCCGTTGCACCCTTTCGCACTTCGAAGTGCAACTGCGGGCTGGAGACGGAGCCGGTCTGACCGGCCTTGGCGATCACGTCGCCGCGCTTCACCGTGTCGCCGCGCTTCACGAAGATTTCCTTGGCGTGGGCATAGGCCGTTACATAACCATTCTCGTGGCGGATCAGGATAAGGTTGCCATAGCCCTTCAACTCATTGCCTGCATAAGCAATGACGCCGCCATCCGCCGCGCGGATCGATGTACCCTCCGGCACGGCGATGTTGATGCCCTCATTCTTCAGGCCATTGGCCTTCGGCCCGAAGCCGGAAATGATCTTGCCGCGCACCGGCCAGCGCATGCCGGCCAGCCCATCGACCGGGGCCTGTTCGGTAATCTGCTTGGTTTCGGCCTTGGCAGCGGTTTCAACTGCTGCTTCCGCACCCACCTCGCCGGCAGTTGCTGCCTGATCCGCTTCCGGTACAGGCTGCGGCATGGCGACGACATCCTCCGACACGCTCTTGGGAGCAGTCTGAGCATTGGCATCAGCCGTTTCGGACTTCGGTGCAGTGGCTTTGGCAACCACCGGCGCCGTGCCGGCGCCACCTGCAGGAATCTTCACCGTCTGGCCAACGGTGAGCTGCACATCATGCGGCAGGCCGTTGGCATCGGCGATCACATAAGGGGAGACACCAAACTTGCGGCCCAGTGAGAACAACGTTTCGCCGCTTGCCACCTGGTGCATCTCTCCGCTGCCGCCCTGGGCGCTGACGGACGAGTTGGACTTGATCGGCATTCCGGGCGGCGGCGCGACGGGAGTCGATTCCGGTTCGGCGAAGGAGGAGTTATCAGGCGGGATGGAGTCAGCCGAGGCCGTCTTCGCAGCCCCGCCAGCGGGAATGCGCAACACCTGCCCGGTATGCACCGAATAAGGCGGCTTGATGCCGTTCGCCGCGGCGAGTTGGGATACGGAGAGGTTGTTGGCGCGGGCCACCGCGTAGAGCGTCATGCCGGGGCCGACGGTTACCGTGCTGCCCGGAAGGGCCGCAGCCGTGGCGGCCGTTTCGGGCTGGGCAACGCCAGAAGGCGGCGCAGCGCTCACTGCAGGCTGGCGGTACTGCTGGGGTTGATAGGACGTGCCGTAATCATAGGCGGGGGGCGCTACAGGCGCGGACCCCACGGCATTGTTCAGAGGCTTTGAGGTCACCGCATCGTCCATACCCACATTCGCCGCCGTCACACGCTGTGGAACACTGGCGGTATAGACCGGATCTGAACTGGAGGCGGTAGAGGAAAGCCGGTCCGCTCCCGAGGAACAGGCGGAGAGCATGACTGCGGCGGCGGCGGACACAAGCAACTGCGCCTTGGATACATTCCAAGGGAAACGGCGAACTTTGGACGGCATGCCCCGAACTCCACAACAAACTGACACAAACGAAAATGGCTTGTTTAGGTTAAAGGACAGTTATTGCCGCAGGGAGGTTTGAGAAAAATGCAGGGCGCGGGCGTGGCTAATCTTCAACCACCACGGCAGCCCCCAACCGCACCCGGCGGTAAAGGTCGATCACCTCCTCGTTGATCATGCGGATACACCCCGACGAGACGGCCTGCCCGATGCTCCACGGCTGGTTGGTGCCATGGATGCGATAGGCAGTGTCGCCAATATACATGGCCCGCGCGCCAAGCGGATTGTCAGGGCCGCCCTGCATGCAGGCCGGAAGATGCCGCCCCGCGCGCCGTTCCCGCGCGATCATCTCGGCAGGCGGGCACCAGCCTGGCCATTTCGCCTTGCGCGAGATGCTGTCGGTCCCGCTCCATGTAAAGCCATCACGGCCAACACCCACATGATATTCGATGGCCTCGCCGCCCGGCAGGATGAAATAAAGACGCCGCGCACCTGTGCGGATAAGAATAGATCCCGGCGGCAAGGCCGAGGAGAAGGCGATGGTGCGCGCCCGGAGACCCGGCGGCAGAACCCCGCTGCCCCGCGTCTGGGGCGTGATCGCGGTGCTGCCATGCTCCATGCCGCCGAAGATCTGGAAGGATTGCGGCTTCGATGACGTGCTTCCAGCCGCCATGGATACCGCCGCAGCCATGCCGCACAGCATGGCCCCGGTTTGCAAAAACCAACGCGGCACAGTCACACTCCGGTAGATAAAACAACTTCCAGGAGTGTGCGGCGAGCGCCTTAAGACCCGCTTAAAGCAGGCGCCCCTCTCCCGCCTGGTCGAGCCTGGCCAGCATCGTGGCCGCGGTGAGCCGGGTCACAGGATGACGCCAGCGCGGCGCAATCTCGGCCAGCGGCGCCAAAACGAAAATTCGCTCCGCAATGCCGGGATGGGGAAGAACGGGTCGCGCCGGACGCGGCCGCACCAGACCGTGATAGTCGATGAGATCAAGATCCAGCGTGCGCGGCCCCCAGCGCAGCGTGCGCTTCCGCCCTGCCAAGCGTTCGATATGGTGAAGGTGCATGAGCAGTGCTTCTGGCGAAAGCGACGTTTCAACTTCAGCGGCGGCATTCACAAAATCCGGCTGGTCTGTCACGCCGAAGGGTGAAGAGATCAGCAATCGGGAGGCCCGTTTCAAACGCAAACCACCGGTGTTGAGGCGTTTCAACGCTTCAACAACCGCTTGCTGCGGGCTTCCCCACCTGCCGTTCCGATTACTACCGAGGGAGATCAGGACCATTTCCGCTTGATGTAGCCTTGCTCAACTGTCTTAATCATTTGCATACACGTACAAAGGATTTGGGACATGCATTTTTATCAGGATGAGCGCGTTGCGTTGTTCATCGATGGGTCCAACCTTTACGCGACTGCAAAGACTTTGGGATTCGACATGGACTATAAGCGCTTGCTCGGGTATTTCCGCAAGCGCTCACGGATGATCCGTGCTATTTATTATACAGCCCTGCTGGATGACGCGGAATATTCACCGATCAAGCCGCTGATCGACTGGCTGGACTACAATGGTTACCGTGTCGTCACCAAGCCTGCCAAGGAATTCACCGACGCAATGGGCCGCCGCAAAGTGAAGAGCAACATGGACATCGAGCTGGCGGTTGACGTAATGCAACTCGCCGAGCAACTCGACCATATCGTGCTGTTCTCAGGCGATGGGGACTTCCGATCACTAGTTGCTGCCGTGCAGGCCAAAGGCCGCAGGGTCACGGTAATCTCGACGCTGACCACGAGGCCGCCGATGATTGCAGACGATCTCCGCCGCCAGACGGACCAGTTCATCGACCTTGCCGACCTGCGCGATGAAATTGGCCGCGATCCATCCGACCGGCGTGAGCGCCCAGTGCAGCAGCAGGCGCCGCGCGAGGGATTCGAGGAGTTCGCCGATATCTGATGCCACGCCAAAGCTCGAGCCGCCACGCGATTGCCCGCTCTGCCCGCGCCTCGTCGAATACCGCCTGAGCCAGCGTGCCCTCCATCCGGACTGGTTCAATGCGCCGGTGCCAGCCTTCGGGGCGAATGACGCGCAGCTTCTGATCACGGGGCTTGCGCCTGGCGTGGCCGGTGCCAACCGCACGGGCCGCCCCTTCACCGGCGATTTTGCCGGTGATCTTCTCTACGGCACTCTGCTTCACTTCGGGTTTGCCGAAGGCGTGTTCCGCGCCGACCCGAATGACGGCCTCAGGCTTAAGAAAGCGATGATCGTCAACGCGGTGCGCTGTGTCCCGCCCCAGAACAAGCCTCTACCGGTGGAAATAAAGGCCTGCAATAATTTCCTCCGTGCACAGATCGATGCGCTGCCAAATCTGAAAGCCATCGTGGCCCTCGGACGTATCGCGCATGATGGCGTGCTGACAGCCCTTGCGCAGAAGAAATCCGCATTCCGCTTCTGCCATGGCGCAAAACATGAGTTGCCGATGCTCACGCTTTTCGACAGTTATCATTGCTCGCGCTACAACACGAACACAGGCGTGCTCACGCCGGAGATGTTCCGTGAGGTGTTCGCGCAAGTGAAAGCGTTCGTGGACGGGGAATAAGACTGTTTCCTTCGCCAGCACTTGCGTGGAAGAAGGCAGGAAAACAGTCTTACCCAAGCGCAGCCAGAACCTCGGCTGCATCACTCTGCGGCTCAGGGATCGGGAAGCGCACTCTGCTGATCACGCCATCATGCAGGATGAAGGTAATACGCTGCAGGTAAAGTTCGCCGCCGGCTTCAAACATCGGCAGGCTGAGACGTGACTGAAAGCCGCGATGAAAATCCGACAACAGCCGGAAGCTCAGGTTATTGCGCGTCACGAAATCCCGCTGCCACTCACTCGGAAGCATGCTGAGGCCATAGAGTTTGACGCCAAGACGGCGGAAATGCCCATAGGCATCCAAGTAGCCCAGCGCCTGCGGGGTCGATCCATGGGCACCGGGAATTTGGTCCCAGTTCGGTGGATTGTCATAGCCCGGCCGCCCCGTGAAAGGATAACAGAAGATCACCGCCGGACCCAATATCTTCGAAGGGTTCACCGGGCTGCCGGATGTTGCTTCCAGATCGACATTGGGCATGCGGCGGCCCACGAGATGCTGCATGAAGACCATTGGATCAACCCTTGTCGCGCAGCAACCGGGCGCGCTCACGGTCCCATGAGCGTTCCTTGATTGTGTCGCGCTTGTCGTGAAGCTTCTTGCCGCGGGCAAGCGCGATGTCCACCTTCACCCGGCCGCGCTTGTTGAAGAACATTTTGAGCGGCACGATGGTGAGGTGCTCCTTCAGCACGCCAGCCGCGAGCTTGTTGATCTCGCTCTTGTGCAGCAGAAGTTTTCGCGGCCGCTTCGGTTCATGGTTGAAGCGATTTGCCTCACGGTATTCCGGAATGTTGGAGTTGATGAGCCACAGCTCGCCTCCCTTCATCGTGGCATATGCTTCGGCCAGGTTAGTGTGCCCCGTGCGGAGCGACTTCACCTCGGAACCTTTCAGCTCGATGCCCGCCTCGAAGGTCTGCAGGAGTTCGTAATCATAACGGGCGCGCCGGTTGTCAGAGACAACCTTGATGCCCTCCTCCTTGCGTGCAGCCTTTGCGCCGCCGCTCTTTGAACTCATGTCAGTTCAGGAGCCCGGCGTGGATCATGGCCTCGCGCACCGACGTCTTGGTGGATTCGGTCACAGGAACCATGGGAAGCCGCGTCTCCGGCGCACACAGGCCAAGCAAGCTCGCGGCATATTTCACAGGCCCGGGGCTGGTTCCCACAAACATGGCGTGGTGCAGCGGCATCAGCCGGTCCTGCAGCTTGAGTGCAGTGGCATAATCGCCCTTCAGCGTCGCCTCCTGGAATTCAGCGCAGAGCTTCGGCGCAACATTGGCGGTGACCGAAATGCAGCCAACGCCGCCGTGGGCGTTGAAGCCCAGCGCCGTGCCATCCTCTCCTGAGAGTTGTATGAAGCCCGTGCCGGAGGCGAGCCGCTGGCGCGAAGGCCGCGTCAGGTCTGCCGAAGCATCCTTGGTGCCCACGATGTTCTTGCAGTCATGCGAAAGGCGGGCCAGCGTCTCGACCGAGATGTTGGCCACAGTGCGGCCCGGCACGTTGTAAACAATGATCGGAATGTCCACCGCATCGGCAATCGCCTTGAAATGTGCGTAAAGACCATCCTGCGTGGGCTTGTTGTAGTATGGAACCACCACCAGCGCCGCATCGGCACCCGCTTCCTTGGCGTGCACGGTGTATTCGATGGCTTCCATGGTCGAGTTGGAGCCAGTGCCGGCTATGACCGGCACCCGGCCCTTCGCCTCGGCGATGCAAATCTCGATCACCTGCTTGTGCTCTTCCGGTGTCAGCGTCGGGCTTTCACCCGTGGTGCCCACGGGCACGAGGCCATGCGAACCCTGCCCGATCTGCCAGTTCACGAATTTCCGGAAGGCCTGCTCGTCAACCTTGCCATTCTGCATAGGGGTGATGAGCGCGGGAAACGAACCTCTGAACTGCACGGGGGCTACTCCGGTAATGACTTAGAAACCATGTGGGGCCTAATTTGCTGGAACATTTCCGTTGCCTGCAAATGGAGCGGCACCATAGACGTTTGCCGATGGAGCGGCAAGCGCCCTGCCGGATGCCGGGCCAAGCCTTTTAATGGGCACAATTGCAGCCTAGCGGCAATGGCGAAAAAGGTCTTTTATTGAGTGGGTCGTCCATGCGTTTGAGCCAGTTACTGCGTGTCAGCCTTATTGCCCTCGCCGCGGCCTCGCCCGTGGTGGTGCCTGGGATCTTTTCCGCACATGGCGGAACGGTTCTGGCTGCCACTGAACCCTCCAGCCTTGCCATTCAAGCGGCAAAACTGGCGCTGGCGGGTGATTTCATGGAAGCAGGCAAGGTGGCCCAGCGCTCGGGCGACACGGCAGCGATGAAGCTTGTGGAACTGCTTTATCTGCGCGACCACCCCAATGACGCGGGTTACCCGCGCATCGTCAACTTCCTCGAAACTGCCCCGAACTGGCCGCTGACCGAGGCCCTGCGCAAGCGCGCCGAACGCTCGCTTTACGTGAACAAGGATTCAGCCGAGCTCATCCTCGCCCATTTTGCCAAGCGCAAACCTGTAACCCCTGAGGGCCATCTCGCGCTGGCCCGGGCTTTAATCGCCACGGGCGACACGGATGGCGCGCGGGCCGAGGTCGTTGCCGTATGGCTCAATCCGGAGCTCACGCCGGAACTTGAAAAGGCAACGTCCTCCGAATTCGGCAAGTTCATTACTGCGGATGACCAGAAGCGGCGCATGTGGCGTCTGGTTTATGCGCAGGAAACAAATGCCGCGATCCGCGCCGCCAAACGCCTGCCGGATGATTACCAGAAAGCCGCCGCCGTGGCGCAGAAGCTGATCCGCGGTGAAGCCGGGGCGGACAAGCTGTATTCCCGCCTTCCCTCTTCCATGCGCGCCTCGCTCGGCATGAAATATGCCCTGACGCGCTATTACCGCACCAAGGGCGACTTTAAGAAAGCCCGCGCCATCCTGCTCGAGGTGCCGGGCGACTCCGCAAAGATGGGAGATGCCGGAGCCTGGTGGGTGGAGCGCCGCATCGTGGTGCGCCGCTCGGTTGGCATCGAGGACCGCAACCCCAAGGCCGCCTATCAGATTGCGCGGGCCCATGGCGTGGCGAAGGGCGAAGACGCGCTCGAGGGTGAATTCCTCGCGGGCTGGATTGCGCTGCGCTTCCTGAAGGATCCTTCGACCGGCCTCAAGCATTTCAACCGCCTCGCCGAACTTGCTGAATCACGCACCGAGAAGGCACGCGCCGGATACTGGCGTGGCCGCGCGCTGGAGGCGATGGGCCGCAAGGGCGACGCCAAAACCGCCTACCGCGAGGCGTCCGCCTTCTCGACTGTCTATTACGGACAGCTCGCGCGTGAGCGCATCGGCCTTGGCAACGTCCCGGAAGAAATCGAGAGCGGCAAGGCCTCCTCTGCCGCGCAGGCCGCTGTCGCTGACGATGAGGTGGTGCGCGCCTTCAAGATCATGTCGGCGGCGGGGGCGAAGCCCGAACTCTTCATGTTCCTGTGGTCCTTCGCCAATCGCTTCGACTCGACGGACGAAATGAACGCGGTGGCTGACATCGTGTGGGATGCGGGCGGCGCCTACATGGCAGTGAAGCTCGCCAAGGCTTCGGCCCAACGCAATATTGATATCGATTCCTGGGGCTATCCGGTGCGTGCACTGCCTGATTGGAAGCAGGTCGGCAAGCCGGTGGAAAAGCCGCTGGTCTATGCGCTCTCCCGTCAGGAGAGCGAGTTCAACCCCAATGCCGGCAGCAAGGTTGGCGCGCAGGGCCTGATGCAGATCATGCCGACAACGGCGACGCTCATCGCCAAGCAGCACGGCATTCCCTACAAGCCGAGCCAGCTGCTCAACCCCGAACTGAACGTGAAGCTCGGCGCTGCCCATCTCGGTGACCTCATCGCCAAGCACGGCGGCTCCTATGTGCTGACGCTTGTCTCCTATAATGCAGGCCCGCGCCGCTCACGCGAGTGGATCGAGCTGTATGGCGACTTCCGCACCGGCGAGGCCGACCCGGTGGATTGGGTTGAATCCATTCCCTTCCAGGAAACCCGGCAGTATGTTCAAAAGGTGATGCAGAACCTGCACATCTACCGCTCGCGGCTGGCCCCCAAGACAGTGCGGCCGATGACGGCCGATCTGATGCGTGGCGCCCGCGGCGCGGATCTCAACGTGGCTTCCACCTCCGCACCGAGCGACGTGGCTCAGGAAAAGCCGGCCGGCTGCAAGAAGTCCATTACCACGCTGATCACCGGCTGCGACTGAGGCGATGGCCTACCGCGAACATCACGTGACTGCCGCAGACGGCACGCGCCTCTATGCGCGTGATTATGTTGCTCGTGCGGACATGGGGCTGACGCCGGTCGTCTGCCTGCCGGGTCTCACCCGCAACGCGAAGGATTTCGAGGCACTTGCCCCCGCACTCGCCCAGACACGGCGTGTGCTGGCGCTGGATTTCCGTGGCCGCGGCAAGAGCAGCTGGGCTGACCCTGCAACTTACAGGCCCGACCAGGAGGTGGCCGATACGCTGGGCGTGCTCGATCACCTCGGCATCGGCCGCTTCGCCATCATTGGCACATCGCGCGGCGGCATCGTCGCCATGGTCATGGCAGCGCGCGCCCTCCCACGCATGGCGGGCGTGCTGTTCAACGACATCGGCCCGAAGATCGACGTTGACGGATTGCTCCGCATACGGAGTTATCTCGGAAGCGATCCGCGCTTCACAAACTGGGCGGAGGCTGTCTCGGCAATCAAAGCTACCAATCCCGGCTTTCCCACCTTGAGCGAGGCGCAGTGGCTCACCTTCGCACGGCGCGTGTTCCGTGATGACAATGGCCGCCCCCGCGCGGATTACGACCCCGGCCTCGCCGTGAACTTCCCGTCACCGGAAGACATCATGGCGGGCAAGATGCCCGAACTCTGGGCCTTACTCGAAATGATGGCGGATGTGCCCTCCGCCGTGCTCCGCGGCGAACACTCCGACCTTCTGAGCGCGGAAACCATGGCCCGGATGATGCAGATCCATCGCAATCTCTCTGCCGTCACCGTGCCGCAGCGCGGCCACGTGCCCTTTCTCGACGAACCCGTCTCGGAACTCGCCATCACCGAATGGCTGACGCGGGTGGACGCACGTTAGCGG
The DNA here is from genome assembly GCA_040383265.1 of Hyphomicrobiales bacterium. Taxonomy (GTDB): domain Bacteria; phylum Pseudomonadota; class Alphaproteobacteria; order Rhizobiales; family Aestuariivirgaceae; genus Aestuariivirga. Next base: position 1,853 of record JBEIDW010000083.1, on the reverse strand, counting down.
ATTTTGGCTGTCTCTGGACTAGCCTGCACGCCGTGATCCTAAGCTAAGGCGCAGCACAGCGCCGATCAGGCATCCCGCTAGGAAAGTTACGGCCATCCACAGCGCAAGCTCTGTCATATAGAGAATCATGGCTGCTCCGGCGTTTTTTGGGGCAGTGCCGTGTGCCATCCGACCCATACTCCCAGGGCTGCCGCCACCACAATCCACAACCAGTGGGTCGCAGGAATGAAGAACATTCCCCGCCAATAGAGTTCCTCCGGCGTGAAAAAGCGCGCCTGCAGTACCCCGGCCGCCAGAAGCGGCAAGGCCACGAGCGGAAGACGGGTGAGCCAGGCGATGGGTCGTAGCATCATGCAGAAGCCCCCCGCGAATCATTTCCTGCTTATCCTTCAACTTCTGGCATGAGTCGAGCCCGCCAAAACGACTCACATGTCCACTGGACGACCGCGGACGCTCCGTTGCGAGGTGAAGTCAATCATCCGCGATATTACCGCAAACGTTTTGATACAAATAAAGCCATAAGACACTGTTTTATAATGGGATTAGTCGATGCTACAGCCCGCAAAACTGTGGCAATCGGGTCACAGGCGTTAAAATTAACGGCGAATTCTTCTCTTTCCAGTTGCTTGTTTTTCGGAGAGGAGAGACAACTCATCCGCGCTCGACCAGTTCGTGCATTTACCTCCAAATCCGTTTGCAGGGGATGGGGGCTCATCAAACTCCAAGCTTGGGAGAACTAGAATGAAATCGATTAAGTTGGCTCTTCTCGGTGGCGCGGCTCTTGCCGTTTCCGCCGCTGCCGCCCACGCCGACGACCTGGACGCCCTGAAGGCCCAGATCGAGACCCTCAACGCCCGCGTCGCCGCCATGGAAGCCGCTCCGGCTGTTCCGGCTGGCTATCAGCTCATCGCCATCTCCGAAGGCGAGCGCGTAAACACCCCCGGCCTGGACCTGAGCTGGACCGGCCGTCAGCTGGCTGGCTACGGCGACAAGGCCACCTACATCTCCGTGCTGCCGACGGCTGACGCCCCGGCTGGCGCCACCATCACCTGGTCGGGCTATGCTCGCGCCGGTCTGGTGTTCGCGAACGACAAGCAGGACTTCAACGTCAAGAAGTACGACGACGTCAATGGCGAGTGGGTCAAGGACGGTAGCTACAAGTACCGTGGTAACTTCGACAACGGCGACATCGACATCAAGGCCCGCGGCCAGCTCCGCGCGACCGCCTCGACCGACACCGCCGTCGGCGAAGTCGGCGTGGACATCCGTCTGCGTGGAAACTTCAACGGTAACGGCGCTGCCGACGTCTACTCTGACGTGGCATGGGGCTACTGGTCCATGACCCCCGAACTGACGTTCGGTGGCGGTTATGCCGGTTCGCTCGGCAACATCGGTTATGGTTATGACGGTGCTTGCACCTGCTACTACACCGACAACGCCGACCTGAACTTCAACCCCGGCGACACGACGCAGATGCGTCTGTCCTACGGTTCTGGTCCGTTCACCATGGCCGTCGCTCTCGAAGACGCCTCCATCCGTGCGGGTGGCGACAACTTCGGTGCCGCCGACTCGATCAACGGCGACGAACTCGGCTTCTCCGGTGAAGTCAAGTACTCGGGCGACACCTTCTCGGGCGAAATCTCGGGCGTGTGGCGTGGCACCAATGAAGATGAATACCCGAACGTTGACAACCTCTGGCAGGTTGGCGCCGGTCTCGGCTTCTCCCTCGGCGACATGGCAAGCCTCTCGCTCGCCGCCGCCTTCGGTGCAGGCCCGATCGAAAACACCTACGAAGGTGAAATCGTCAGCGCCGTTCCGGCGAACAACAACTGGTGGGGCATCAGCGGCTTGGC
>JBEIDW010000082.1:0-12759 GCA_040383265.1 Hyphomicrobiales bacterium | reverse complement strand
TCATTCCGCAGTCCGCGCGGGCGGCTGCGCTACCCCGACCGGCTTCGCCGCCCGCGCTGGCGTCGAGGCCACCCATGCACTAACATTCAACCCGGACCACTCGTCGGGGGCCGATCACCTGAAGGGAACATCGCCACGCCAGTCTCTACCTAGCGGGAAAGAGCACGCTCCCGCTTAAACGAGTCTGAACGCCAATCCTGCAGCTGTACCAATTTTTCAATTAACCTGAAAATCTGGCGATGCCACTCTACCGGAAACGGCTGCATCGCCCTCGCCATCGTAAGCCCCTCCGGCTGTTTTCCTGCCAGTATCGCTTCCACAATTTCCGGTGCCAGCAACGTCATCCGCAGCACCCGGCTGACATAGGAGGGGTTGATGTTCTCCGCCTCGGCGATTTCCTCGATCGTTGCGAAATCGCCAGTCTCGAGTGGTTTGCGCCACCTGAAGCGGCGTGCGAGGGCCTTGAGCAGGGCGCTGTCCACCCGCGTGTTCGTCACCGGTGCCGCCGCCATCCCGCGTCCGGCGTGATGACGAGCTTCCTTCCGCCGCGCTTGCGGATGGTAAATGGTACGGTGACGGTAACGGTCTGTTCTGTCGTGCCGCCGGATTCCGGCTCTTGGCGGTAATGGTGCCGACCTCAGGCGTTTGCTATTTCTTCGGGTCAGCGCCAGCTAGTTGCTCTTACCAGTCGGGGCCGGTCATTCTTTTCATAAGTCTTGGAATGCCGGTTTGTGACAGCCATGCGCCGAATTCTTTGAGGCGCACGGGCAGCGGAAGCGTTGCCGGCGCGCCGTCCTGCGGAGTGAAGCCCAGCGCCCTGCGGGTTTCCTCCAGCGACCACCGCATGCCCGGATTGTTGGACATGAGGTTCACTACGACGAAGCCCGTGGCGGGTGTGGTGGCTGCGGCCGTCATGCCAGAGAGGAAGTCCCTGTCGCTAAGCCACATGAGCTGGCCCCAACGGCCCATGGCCATGTGCGGGCCGGGCTGGTTGCCATGTGTCCATTGCGTCCAGCCGATGCGCGTGGCGATGACCGTCATGCCGTGGAGCGCGGCGTAGTGGGCGCCGATCCGCTCACCCATGAGCTTCGACATTCCGTAGGCGTTGACGGGGTGCGGTGTCGTGTCCGCCCCGAGTGGCCCTTCCGAGAAGCGGTGGCCGCCCAGAACCCAGTTGGAGCTTGCGAACACGATACGCGGCACCTTGTGGCTGCGAGCAGCCTCGAACAGGTTGAGCACCGCATCGATATTGTTGGGAATGACGCTGGCCCAGTTCGCCTCCGGTGCGCGGTCAGCGGCAAGGTGGATGATGGCGTCCTGACCGGCAAATGCGGCTGTCCATGCCTCGCTGTAACGGGAAAGGTCGGCGGTAAAGACCGGGAAGGGACTGTTCGCTCGAGCCTGGAGGTCGAGGCCCGTCACCTGATGTCCTGCTGACACGAGATGCATCGACAGCTTCTGCCCCAGGTGGCCGGAGGCGCCAGTAACGAGAATGCGCATGATGATATCCGAGAAGGTGAGGCGGGGGCCATGAAGACGCCCCGCCCCACTTGTGCGTCAGGATGGCATGAAGGCCGAGACGTTGTCCTTCGTCACGCGCATCACACCCGTGGAGACGATCTCGGGCAGCGGGTTGATGCCTGCCTTGGCGGGGTCTGCCACGATCTTGATCTTGTTGTTGCGCAGCCAGTGCAGCATGTGGACGGCGAGGTAGCTCTCGATCCAGCTCTTCTGGGCCACGGCGCCGTCGATCGTACCGTCGGCGATGTAGGGTAGCATGTCGGTGTTGCGGTCCATCGCGATGATCTTGACCGCGCCCTTCTTGCCCTGCTCCATCACGGCAAGCGCGGCGCCCTTTCCGCTGTCGCCGTCCGTTCCGCCGATGCCTACAACATCCGGATGGGCCTGCAGTGCCTGCGCATAGGCAGTCGGCGCATAGGAAGGGTCCGCCTTGTCGTTTACCACGTCGACGACCTCGATCTCCGGATATTTCTCCTTGAAGATCGCCTTGTAACCCTCGACGCGCTCAAGAACGGATGGGGCGGGGAAGGTTCCGAGAAGCACCTTGCCCTTGCCGCCGATGGCCTGGGCCAGCATCTCTCCGCCCACGCGTCCGGCATCGAAGTTGGCGATGCCGAGATAGACGGAGCGCCTGGAATTGGGAACGTCGCCCGTGAGGCAAGCGACCGGAATACCCGCCTCGACCGCGCGGTCAATCCCGGGTGCGAGTGCCCCAGCATCGCCGGGGAAGATCAGGATGCCGGCGGGGTTACGGGCAATGAGCTCATCGAGTTGGCGAGCCTGTCCTGCTGTATCAAAATCGAGCGGGCCGGTGAAGGTGGTCTTGACGCCGAGATCGGCAGAGGCCGCGTCCAGCCCGGCGCGATGGTCGGCCCAGAAGGGCACCTGCGTCACGACAGACAGGAACACATATTCCTCATCCGATGCGGCTGCGTTGGCGGTTCGGATGAGGGAAGGCAGTGCGCCTCCCATGCCTGCGGCGGCGAGCATGCCTAGCATGTGGCGTCGCTTGACTTCGAGCTTGTCCATTTGGTCGTCTCCCATTGTTGTTGATTACTTCGTCCGGCGCGTCAGCATGTCGATCGCAACGGCAAGCACCAGCACGAGGCCCGTCACGATCATTTGCCAGTAGATCGAGATGGCGAGCATGGTCATTGCGTTGGAGATCAGTGCGACGAATATGACGCCCATCGTGGCGCCGAATATGGTTCCTTCGCCACCGCGCAGGCTGGCGCCGCCGATGACGGCTGCGGCCAGGACTTGGAGCTCAAGGGCATTTCCCGCGGTGGGCGTGCCGCTCATGAGGCGGGAGGCGAGCATGACGCCGGCAAGTGCGGCGAGCAGGCCTGAGATGATGAAGCAGACGATGCGGACCTTGTTGACGGCGATGCCCGACAATGCCGCCGACTTCTCGTTCGATCCGATGAAATAGGCCTGGCGCAGGAAGCGCGTCTTGCGCAATGCGATGTCACCCACGATGAGGATGACGAGCATGACCCAGACCATGACGGGCAGGCCGAGCACGCGCGTCTGGCCGAAGACGCTGAAGGCCGGCGGCAGGTTGGTGAGCGAGAAGCCCTCGGTGAAGACGAGGGCGACGCCGCGCGCCATGAGCATGGTCCCGAGCGTGGCAATGAGCGGGTTGACGCCGAGGCCGCAGACGATGACGCCATTCAGCAGGCCGATGGCCGCACCCACGAGTGCAGCGCCCAGTATGGCGAGCGGAATGGGAACGCCGGCGAGCAGGAGAATCGCCACCACGGTGCTGCTGAGGGCGAGGACCGAACCAACCGAGAGATCGAAGGAGCCCGCCACCAGCAGGATGGTCATGCCGACCACGATGATGGCGGTTGGCACCATGCCGACAACCACCGCCTCGAAATTCGCCTTGCTGAGGAAATAGGGCGAGGCAAAGCTCATCACCACAATGAGCAGGATGATCATGCCGAGCAGGGCAAGCTCACGCAGGACGAAGCCCTCCTTTAGGGGCGGGGCTTTGACCTGTTGCGCGGTGGAGCTATCAGCCATGAACCATCTTCCGGAGCGGGATGCCTAGTGGTGCGGGTTTGCGTGTTGCAGTCCAGATGCGAGTCCCATCACGATCTCCTCGCTGGCGGTTTCAGCTTCGAGCACCGCTGCGAGATGGCCGCGATGCAGCACGAGGATGCGGTCTGCCAGTTCCAGGATTTCCGGAAGGTCGGACGACACGACGAGGACGGCTGCCCCCGACATGGCGAGCGCGATGAGGGAATCGTGGATGTCACCCTTGGCGCTGATGTCGACGCCCTTGGTAGGCTCGTCGACGACGAGCACCGAAGGCTGGCGCCGCATCATCTTTCCGAGCAGCACCTTCTGCTGGTTGCCGCCAGAGAGTGCGCCTGCGAGTTGGCCGGGGCCGGTTGCCTTCACACCGTGCCGAGCGATCACCTCGGCACCCAGCGCATCCGCCTTCGCCGCACTGATGAAGCCATACCGACTTGCTGCATCGAGATCGGCCGAGCAGACATTGTCGGTGATGCTGCGGTCGAGGAAGAGGCCCTGCGTCTTGCGGTCATCCGGAACATAGGCGAGGCCGCGCGACATGGCGTCGATGAGGCTTGTGGGGCAGGCCTTGCCCTTGAGCATGATGGAGCCCTGGTCGGGCTTCTCTATTCCTGCGAGCAGACGCCCGACATGCTCACGCCCCGAACCGTCGAGCCCGGCAACGGCGAGGATCTCGCCGTGGTGAAGGGTGAAGCTCACATCGGCCAGTTGGCCGGACTTGCTGACGCCCTCGAAGCGGGCGGCTTCCGTGGCCTGCTGGCCGCGGTGTCGGGCGCCTCGGGAAATGTCGCGCCCGACCATGGCCGTGACAAGGTCGGCGTTGGTGAGGCCTTCGGCCGTCCTGGTCCAGACGAGCTTGCCGTCGCGCAGCACGGTGACCCTGTCCGCCAGGGCGCGAACCTCATCGAGATGGTGGCTGATGTAGATGGTGCTGGTGCCGCCCTCACGCAGCGTTCGGACGGCGTTGAACAGCGCCTGCTTCTCATCCGCGCTCAGGGCCGAGGTCGGCTCGTCGAGGATCAGGAGGCGGAAGTGCGCATCATCGTCCCGGCCGTGTGTGATCTGGTCGATGCCCTTGGCGATCTCGACCGTCTGCCGCTGGCCCTGGGTGAGGGCTGCGACATGGAACTGCGGGGCAATCGACACGCCGAGGCGCTGCAAGGCCTCCGTAGCACGCCGCCTCAGCGCCTTGCGGTCAAGCAGGCCAAGGCGAGCAGGGGCGCGGCCCGCACAGATGTTTTCCTCCACGCTCAGCGCTTCGGCGAGGCTCAGTTCCTGGAAGACGGTGGCGATGCCCGCGGCGCGCGCGTCCTTCGGTGACTTGAGCTGAAGTGCCTTACCTTCGCGTTCGATTCTTCCGGCATCGGGTTGCACGACACCCGAGAGGATGTTGATGAGAGTGGACTTGCCCGCGCCATTCTCGCCCACGATGGCGTGGACCTCACCGAGGAGAATCGAAAAGGTTACATCCGTCAGGGCCCTGGTCGCGCCATAGGCCTTGGTGACACTGCGGATGAGAAGCTCCCCGGACATCAGGCGGCGACACCGTTCGACTTGTCGGCCTCGGCGATGTCATCGACACTCTCGGAATAGGTGGCAGAGGTGCGCCCGATGTGCTGCTCCAGCACGCTGATCGCCTCCGCGATGGCGCCATTCTCGAGCAGCCGGATCATTTCCGCGTGCTCCTCGAAGGAGCGCACGGTGTGTAGCGGCTTCATCGCGAGGTGGGTGCGCAGTGCCGCGATCTTGCCGACATGGGTGGCATAGGCTGCTTCCAGCAGGGGGTTGCCGCAGGTGGCGAAGAACACCTCGTGGAACTGCGTGTCGCAGTGGAGATAGCTGCGCGTGTCCTGCTTCTCCTGCGCCGCGATCATGTGCGCGAGCACGGCCTTCAGCCGGTGGATGAGCTTCTCCCGGTTGCGCTGATAGGCAAGCTTCATGGCCGAGCTTTCCAGCGTGAGGCGGAGCTCGCAGAGATAGACGATGTCCTTGGCGGAAAGGGTGAAGACGAAGGCGCCCTTTTGCGGGAGGATCTGGATCAGTCCCTCAACGCGAAGCTGGGCCAGCGCCTCACGCACCGGAGTCTTGGAGACCCCGAGGCTCTCGGCGAGCTGGCGCTCCGAGATGGGCTGGCCGAGGCCGAGATCGCCCTGGACGATGGACTGGCGAAGGCGCTCGAGGGCGCTGGCTGCGAGCGATTTGGGTCGTTCAATACGTCGCATGTCCTACCCTGTGGCAGCGTTGCCTGCTGCCGCGGCAACGAAGTTACCCTTGATCGTTTAATTGGTGTCTGATATATCACACACCAGATGCCAGTGCAACATGCTTTGGGAGGAGCAGTGCCGAGGATCCTGGAGACAGCCGTGGCCTGCGCCAATCTTCATGGCGAGGGCGTGTTCTGGTCAGGCCGACATGGCCTGGTCTACTGGACCGACATCTTCGGCGAGCGGGTGTGGACCCATGACCCGGTGACGGGTGTAACGCGGGACTTCGTGACGTTCGGTCGCCTGTGCTGCTTCGCCACCCGCAAAAACCGGCCGTGGAACGAAGTGGTCGCGGCGTTCGCCGATGGCTTTGCCTTCCTCGACCTCGCCACCGGTGCCCGCACCGACATTGCGGCGGTGGAAGCCGAGCTTCCGAACACGCGCCTCAATGACGGGCGCACGGACCGGCAGGGCCGGCTGATCGCAGGCGGCATGGATGAGGGCGGCAAGGGTCCGGCTGCATCCGTCTACCGGCTTGATCCCGATCTCTCCGTCACCAAGCTCTTCGGCGGCGTGGGCTGTGCCAATGGCACATGCTTTTCAGCCGATGGCAGGACCATGTGGTATGCCGACAGCCTCAAGGGCGAGATCGAGCGCTTCGACTACGACATCGCCTCCGGTACAGTCTCCAACCGTCGCGCCATCGGGCGCACGCCGTCGCCCGGCGTGCCGGATGGCTCCTGCATCGATGCCGAGGGTCATGTGTGGAACGCGGTGTGGGACGGCTCCCGCATCGAGCGCTGGAGTCCTGACGGGCGCATCACGCAGGTCATCGAGGTGCCGGTCAGGAAGCCCACTTGCGTGGCCTTCGGCGGGCCTGATCTCGACACGCTGTTCATCACCACCTCGAGGCTCGGCGAGAGTGCGGAGGCCCTCGCGGGCCAGCCGCTCGCAGGCCACCTCTTTGCGGTGAAGCCGGGCATTGGCGGAATTCCCGACGCCGATTTCGCTGCCTGAAAAACTGAGAATGGGAAAGGCCGAAGGGCCGCAACAAACGAGGAGGACCGACCCATGAAACTGACACGCAGATACCTGACGACACTGATGGGCGCTGGAGCGCTGATGCTGGCCGCATCGCCCGCCTTCGCCATTGACTATCCCGCTCCGCAGCCCCTGAAGGAGGGTGCGCAGGCCGACAATGCGAAGATCGCCAAGAGCGACAAGATCGTCATCGCCTACATGCCGCCGGCGACCGAGTTCAACTACTACATCGCGATCGGAGAAGGCATCAAGGCGGCGGCGGGTGCCGCCGGTGTCGAGACCTTCATGCTGGCGCCGCAGTCCGGCGCCGACATCAACGGCCAGATGGGCATGATCCAGGACGTGATGACGAAGAACGTCTCCGCCATCATCCTCTCCACCCATGATGAAGCGGCGGCCGCACCTCTGGTAAAGCAGGCGATCGAAAAGGGCATCGCCGTCGTCATCGTCAACTCCGACATCGCCAACTTCCCGACGCCGGTGACGGGCGTCGTCGGCTATTCGCAGCGCAAGGGCACGGCGAAGCTCGGCGAATATTTCCTAGCCAAGAATGGCGGCAAGGGCGCCAAGATCGGCATTATCGAGGGGCTTCCCGGCTATCACTCGACCGAGCGCGTCGGCGGCTTCCTTGATGCCGTGAAGGACAAGCCCGGCATGGAGGTCAAGGCTTCGATCGCCGGCGGCTGGAACGTCGAAGGCGGCAACACCGCGGCGATGGACCTGCTGCAGGCCAACCCCGACGTCGATACGCTGTTCGCCGCCAATGACTACATGATCATGGGTGCGGCCCTTGCCGCCAAGGCGCTCGGCCGCAACGTGACGCTGCTCGGCAATGACGGCGACAGCGCGGCACTCGAGCAGATCAGGGATGGCGCCATCACGGCGACGGTGAACACCACGCCGGTGGTGATGGGCGAGATCGCCTTCCAGGTGACCATGGACGCCATCAACGGCAAGTTCGCCGGCGGCTTTGTGGAAACGCCCACGACCATCGTCGACAAGGACAATGTGAAGGACTTCATCAAGTAAGCCGTGATCAGTGCCGCCGGCCGGAATTCCGGCCGGCGTCTCCATCCAGAGGAATGACCTTGCCGGTTCACCCAACATCCCAGCCCCTGTGGGAACTCGACAGCGTGACCAAGCGCTTCGCGGGGATCGTCGCCAATGACAGGATCTCGCTGAGGATCCATGCCGGCGAGATTCACGGGCTGATGGGCGAGAATGGCTGCGGCAAGTCTACGCTCATCAAGATGCTATCCGGCGCGCACCAGCCGGATGAGGGGCGCATCCTGCGCCTCGGCGCGGTGACGTCGCTTCCCACGCCCACGGCGGCGCGGGAGGCCGGTGTTTCCACGGTGTTCCAGGAATTCTCTCTCGTTCCGCATCTCTCCGTGGCGGAGAACATCTATCTCGGCCGCTGGCCAAAAAAGGGCGCGCGCGTCGACTGGGCTGCCATGCGGGCGGGCGCAACGCGCGTGCTGGGTGAGATGGCGATTGCCATCGACCCCGATTCCACTGTTTCCTCGCTATCTGTCGCAGAGCAGCAGATGGTGGAGATCGCCAAGGCGCTGGCTTCCGAGGCGACACTGCTGATCCTCGACGAACCGACGACCGCGCTGGGACTCACCGAGATCGCCAGGCTTCATGAACTGCTGCGGCGCCTCAAGGCCAAGGGTGTTGCCATTCTCTATATTTCGCACCGGCTGGACGAGGTGGTGGACCTCGTGGATACGGTGACGGTGCTGAAGGAAGGCAAGGTTGCGGCCTCCGCCGAGGAGAGTGTCGTCTCCATTCCCTTCATCGTGAAGGTGATGGTGGGGGAGGTGGGCGAGCATTACCCGAAGGAGCATAATGCGACCTCGGAGATCGTTCTGTCTGTGCGCAACCTGACGACGGCAAGCCGCGTGCGCGGGGTGAGCTTCGATCTCCGCCGGGGTGAAGTGCTGGGCCTGGGCGGCGTGCTGGGCTCTGGCCGCACGGAAACGGCGCGCGCGCTCTTCGGGCTTGACCCGCATCTGTCGGGCGAAGTGATCTGGAAGGGCAGGCCCGTCAGCTTCAAATCCCCGCGCGAGGCGATCGCGGCAGGTTTCGCGCTGGTGCCTGAAAACCGCAAGTTCGACGGGCTGTTCTTCAACTTTGCCGGATTTCCGAACCTGAGTGCGGCCTCGCTGGACAGGCTGGGGCAGCATGGGCTGATCTCGCTGGCTAGAGAGGCGGAGACGGGGCGCAGGATGATTGCCGACCTCGCCATCACGCCTGCGGCGGAGAGCAAGACGGTGGGCTTCCTCTCCGGCGGCAACCAGCAGAAGATCGTGATCGGCCGCTGGCTCTTCGCCAATGCCGAGCTTTTCATCCTCGACGAGCCGACGCAGGGGATCGACATCGGCGCCAAGATCGCGGTCTACCAGCTGATCAATGGCCTGACGCGGGCCGGAAAATCGGTGATCCTCATTTCGTCCGACCATGACGAGCTGATAGCCATGGCGGACCGCATTGCCATCATCGCACACGGCCAGATCACTGCGATCAGGCCCGCGAGCGAAGTGCAGAAAACGGATCTGGTGCTTGCAGCAGGGCTTGGCGCTGCGGAGGAGGCGGCATGAAGGCCCAGACGCTGCGCGAGATTGCCGGGCCGCTCGCCGCCATGCTGATCGTGGTAGCTTTCGTGGCGCTTACCACGCCGAGCTTCCGCGACTTGGGCAACCTCAACAATCTGATTCTGCAGGTCTCGATCATCGCCATCGTCGCAGTCGGCTCCACCATCGTGATCTTCGCGGGCGGCATCGACCTGTCGCCGGGATCCGCCATCGCGCTGATGACGGTGGTCTTCGCATCCGCGGTCAAGCTCTGGGGCGTGCCGTTCTTCCTTGCCATGGGAATGACGGTGGTGATCGGCCTGCTGCTGGGGCTGCTCAATGGTGCGCTCACGGCCTATCTGCGCATACCGTCCTTCATCACCACGCTTGCCGCATTGTCCGCCTTCCGCGGCGTGGCCTTCATGTTCAACAATGGCTCGCCGGTGAGCCAGGTGTCGCTGCTGCTGGAGCCGATCTTCTATGGGCGGCTTTTCGGACTACCGCTGCCGCTCTATTATGTTGTGGCGATCTATGCGCTGGGCTTCTGGTTCCTGCGCTATACCGCAGCGGGCCGCTCCGTCTATGCGGTAGGCGGAAATCCCAATGCAGCGCGGCTGTCCGGCATCGACGTGCGCAGGACACAGCTTCTGGCCTTCGCCATCGCCGGCGTCTGTGCCGCCTTCGGCGCGATCCTTATGGCTGCGCGGCTCAACTCGGGCTCGCCCAACTATGGCGTGGGCCTCGAACTCTCGGCCATCGCCGCCGCGGTGATCGGGGGCGCCAGCCTCGCCGGCGGGCGCGGCAACATCCTCAACAGCGCCATTGGGGCGATGACCATCGTCGTGGTGCAGAACGGCCTCAACCTCAATGCCGTGCCGACTTCGGTGCAGAACGTCGTGACCGGTGCCATAATCGTTCTGGCTGTCGGCATCGACATGTGGCGCGCCGAGATCACACGCTTCCTCTCCGTAATGCTCAACCGAAATTAGGAGTATCGCATGTCAACCAACGCACAGACCCCGCCCGTGTCCTTCAGCCATATCGGCATCACGGTGCCAGATCTCGAGAAGGCGGTCGATTTCTATACCAAGGCGCTGGGCCTCTACCTCATCATGCCGCCCACCACCATCAACCATGACGACAGTGCCATCGGCCAGATGTGCGACGACGTCTTCGGCGAAGGCTGGGGCACCTTCCGCATCGCGCATCTTTCCACCGCCGATGGCATCGGTGTCGAGCTCTTTCAGTTTCAGAAAACCACGACGGACCGGCCGGAATTTGATTACTGGCGTACCAAGGTATTCCACTGCTGCTTCCAGGACCCCGACCTCGAGGGCCGCGTCAAGCTCATCGAGCAGCATGGCGGCAAGATGCGGATGAAGCAGGTGCGGTTCTATTACCCGGGCCAGAAGCCCTATCGCATGGTCTACTGCGAAGATCCGTTCGGCAACATCGTCGAGCTCTACAGCCACTCCTATGAGCTGACCTATTCCTCCGCGGCCTATGTCTGAGGGGGCATGACGATGGCCCGCTTCAAGGTCGTCATTACCGACTTCGATTATGGCGACAACGACATCGAGCGTGGCATCCTCGAACCGCTGGGCGCCAGCGTCTTGGGCCTGCAGGCGAAGACCGAGGATGACCTGCTCTCCGAGGCGCGGGATTGCGATGCCATCATGAACCAGTACGCGCGCGTGGGGGCGAAGACCATCGCCGTGATGGAGAAATGCCAGGTCATCGCCCGCTATGGCGTGGGCGTCGACATCGTAGACGTGGCCGCTGCAACGGAGCGCAGCATATTGGTGACCAATGTTCGCGACTATTGCACGGAGGAGGTGGCTGACCATGCCATGGCGCTGTGGCTGTCATTGGCGCGTGGGCTTGCCGCCTATGACCGGGCGACGCATCGCGGTGAGTGGCGCTGGCAGTCCGCCGCACCGCTGCACCGCATCCGCGGGCAGACGGTGGGCATCATCTCCTTCGGCAAGATCGGCCAGGCCATAGCACTGCGGGCGAAGGCCTTCGGCGCGCATATACTGGTCTATGACCCTTATCTTTCGGTGGAGCAGATCGCGGCGCTTGGCGCAACCAAGGCCGGCAAGGAAGAGCTGCTGGCCGGGTCAGACGCCGTGATGATGCAGGTGCCGATGACGGGCGAGACGCGGCACTTCTTGGGGCCTCGCGAATTCTCCCTGATCAAGCCGGGCGCGATCGTCATCAACACCGGCCGCGGACCTACTATCGACAACCGGGCACTCTACGATGCGCTGGTGTCGGGAAGAGTCGCCGCCGCGGGCCTCGACGATCCCGAGGAAGAACCTGCCAAGCGGACGCAGTGGACCCCGGCGGACAATCCGCTGTTCTCGCTACCTAACGTCATCGTGACGCCCCATGCTGCCTATTATTCTGAGGAATCGATCCGCCTCGCGCGCGAGATTGCCGCTTCAGAGGTGGCGCGTGTACTCACCGGGCAGGCGCCGCGAAACCCCGTCAACAATGTAAGGCTGTCATCCGGACTGATGTCTATGGACGCCGCTTGAAGGAGACACCATGCTGAAGATATTCAATGATTTCGAACGCCGTCCGGAGCTGCTCGCGAAGTTCGATGCGGTGGTGAAATGCTATTCCGCCGCCGCCGTCTTCGCCGATGTGCAGTATCGCACCGGCGTCATGGACAGCGGCATCAAGCCCGCTTTCCGCGCCAAGACTTGCGGCCAGGCTATCACGGTGCAACTTTCCAAGGGCGACCTTGTCGATCCGCTGAAGGCATTGGAGATGGGGCAACCCGGCGACGTAATTGTCGTCGATGCTGGCGGCGACCTGAACACCTCCGTCTGCGGTGGCCTCATGGGTGGCCTCGCGCAGAATCGCGGCATCCGTGGAATGGTCGTCGATGGCGCGGGACGCGATACGGATGAGCTCGAGGATATCGCCTGGCCGATCTGGACGCGGGCCATCACGCCGCGCGGCACCCACACTATGTTCTCCGGCCGCAAGGAGGAACTGTCAATAAACGTGCCGATTGCCTGCGGCGGCGTCGTGGTGAAACCCGGCGACTTCGTCGTTGCCGACCTCATGGGTGTCGTCGTCGTTCCGCTTGATCGGGCGGAGGAGGTGGTCAAGCTCGCTGCCGAACAGGCGGAGCGTGAGGAGAAGACCCGCTCATGGGTGAAGCAGGGCAAGACGGTGGAGGACCTGCTGGCGGAGTTTGGCCGGATCTGAGTTGTGTTTGATCGATGAGTTGCCATAGAACCATCCCCAGCCGGTAACCTTCAGATAGGTAAAGTCGGTCTGGCAGAGCTGGTTCGGTGCGTTCAGGCGCTTGATAACGCGATATTTTTTGGTTGCGGTGGCAGGATTTGAACCTGCGGCCT
>JBEIDW010000081.1:0-12897 GCA_040383265.1 Hyphomicrobiales bacterium | reverse complement strand
GGTGACACGCGGAAACCACCGGCATTCATCAGGTCATCGTCGCGGCCGTGATACCAGATATAACCATCGGCATCGATCTCCGCGGTGTCGCCGGTGGCAAACCACTCGCCGGACAGCGGGTCATCGCCCCAGTAGCGCAGCATCAGGCCCGGGTCTGTCCGGTGAACGGCCAACTGACCGTTTTCGAGAATGCATACGCTCCGGCCTTTCTGCGCCTTGCCGGGAGAGCCGGTCCTGACTGGAACGGTGGGAGAAGATGAGATGTAGGTTGAAATCTCGCTCATGCCGAGGGCTTCATAGAGTTCAAGGCCAGTCTGTTCCCGCCAGCCGTCGAGGATGGGGCGGGCGAGGGCTTCTCCGGCTGTGAGCCCGTGGCGCAGGGATGAGCCGGGCTGGAATCCTGCCCGCAGGAGATGCCGGTAGATGCCCGGCACTGAGGCCATGATGGTGACGCCATGTTGCTCGATGAGCCTGGCCCAGACGGCATCATCCCGCGCGCCAGTGTAGACGACCGATGTCGCGCCGTTTGCGAAGGGGTCGCACAAGCCGGTGCCGAGTGTGTAAGTCCAGTTGAAGGCACCCGTGTGCAGCATCACGTCAGAGGAGGTGATGCCATACCAGCCCTGATACATGGGCCGCCGCCCCCAGATGGCGCGCTGGGCGTGGAGCACGCCTTTCGGTGTGCCCGACGTGCCGGAGGTGAAGATCAGATAGGCCGGATCATCCGCAGCTGTGTCGGCGTAAGAACCGACAGGTGCGCGCTTCATCCGGGCCACAACATCCGGAGTAAGGACCGTTACGCCCGCCAAATCAGGCAGTGCGAGTTCGCCATCCCACGCGAGGAAACGCGCGCCGCTGTGAGAGACAAGGTAGCCCACCTCACGGGGTGTGAGCATCGGCGAGGCAGGAATCGGAATCGCTCCCGACGCATTGGCGGCAAAAAACAGCAGCGCATAGTCGAGCGAGTTGCCCATGCGGATGTAGAGCCGCTCACCCGCTTCAACACCCATCGCGCGAAGGCCTTCGGCCAGCCTCAGCACTGCCTCTTCCAGCGCCCCGTAACTCCACACTTCGGGCGATGGGCCAGCGACGATGATCGCCGTCTTGTCTGCCGGTCGTTCGGCGAGGCAGTAGCGCGCGAGGTTCAGCCGCTCCGGCGGAGTTTCGCCGGTGTAGCTCACGGCTTGCGCCAGAGCGTGGTTGCCTCGAAGCCCGGCAGGGGCTGAACCTCAGGCCTGCCGATGTGGTTCCAGCGCGCCACCCACTGGCCACCGGCATTGTAGAAGGGCACCATGTAGAAGCCAGAGACGAGCAGCCTGTCTTCGGCGCGGACGGCGGCAGTGAAGTCCTCCGGCGTCTTGGCATCGAGCATCGCCTGAATGGCGCGGTCCACATCCTTGTCGGCGATGCCGGGATAGTTGCGGGTGCCCTGTGCCTCGCGTCCGGGCGAGCCGAAATAGAGAACCTGCTCATTGCCCGGCGAGAGCGAGTTGAACCATGTGGCCTGAATCATGTCATAGTCATAAGCTGTCTGAAGGGCCGTGAACTGGGCCTGATCCACCGAGCGGATCTCGGCCTTGATGCCGATCAACTGCAGAGTGCGCTGGTAGTGAAGCGCGATCCGCTCCTGATCCGGGTTCTGCACCACCAGGGTGAAGGTGAAGGGCTCGCCAGCCGCATTGACGAGGCCTGCGTCGGTGATCTTCCAGCCCGCTTCCTCAAGCAGAGCCATAGCCTTGCGCAGCATCTTGCGGTCCCGGCCCGATCCGTCGCTCACCGGAAGCTCGTAGGTTCCATTCACGAATTCAGGGCGCAGCTTGTTGATCGCATCGCCCAGAACGGTCTTCTCTGCTTCATCCACCGGCCTGCCCTTCGAGGAAAGGTCAGAGCCGCTATAATAGCCATAAGTGCGCTCATAAGCATTGGCGAAGAGATTGGCGTTGGCCCACTCGAAATCGAAGGCCATGATGAGCGCCTCGCGCACGCGCGGATCCTCGAAGATCTTGCGGCGCGTGTTGAACACGAAGCCCATGGCGGGGGCAGGCGACTTCTGCTCGATCTTCTCCAGCGTGATCTTGCCGTCCTTCACCGCCGGAAAATCATAGCCGGTGTTCCAGCGGCCGGGGTCCGTCTCAATGCGCACATCGGCAAGGCCGGACTTGAAGGCCTCGAAGGCAGCGTTGGCATCGCGGTAGTAATCAAAACGCACGCTGTCGAAATTGCCCACTCCCTTCTGAAGCGGCAGGTTCTTGCCCCAGTAATTTGGGTTCTTGGCGTAAGTGATGCTTTCGCCTGCCTTGATCTTGTCCATCACATAGGGGCCGGAGCCGATGATGGGATCAAGCGTCGTCAGGCTGAAGTCTTTGCCCTCCCAGAACTTGGCGGACAGGACGGGCATGACGCCGATGATGAGCGGCAATTCCCGATCACCTACATCCTGGGTGAAGGTGATGGTGCGTTCATCCGGCGTATCAATACGGGTGATCTTTGAATAGGAGTTCTTGAAATTCGGGCGGCCCTTGTCGCGCAATGTCTCAAGTGAGAACTTCACATCCGCCGCTGTGACGGGTGTTCCGTCGGAGAACTTCGCTTCGGGGCGCAGCTTGAAGGTGAAGGTCTTGCGGTCATCCGAGACCTCAATCGATTCCGCCAGAAGCCCATAGAGCGCGAAGGGCTCGGACCAGTTGCGGCCCATGAGGCTTTCCACCGTATAGGCCCGAACACCCTGTGCTGCCGAGCCCTTGACGATGAAGGGGTTGACGCTGTCGAATGAACCGGTGACGGCCTGGCGTAAATCGCCGCCCTGTGGCGCATCAGGATTGGCATAGGGGAGGTGCTTGAAGTCTGGCGGCAATGCGGGCTCGCCATGCATCGCGATGCCGTGTTGCGGGGCAGCCAGCGCGAAGGAATTTGCCGCGATGAGCGCAGCAGCGGCGAAGGCCAGGGTGCGGATCGATGTCATGGTCCCTCCGTCGATCGGATTGTCAGTCAGGCACGCCATGACCAGGCTTTCCCAGCCATGGCGGCCGTATCTTGTCAGCCTACCAGAATGTTCTGGAACTGCCACGGGTCGCGGTGGTCGAGATTGCCCTCGAATAGTCTGAGCACGGAATCGAGCGGGGTCCACCCCGTGTAGACGCCACGCACCGGGCCCAGATAGGGGGTCTGCACCTCAAGGCAGCGGCGGTAGTCCATCTCATCCGTTTCGACGATGCCGGCATTGGGGTTCTCAATGGCCCAGATCATGCCAGCCAGCACGGCCGAGGTGACCTGAAGCCCCGTGGCGCTCTGATGGGGCGCCAGTTTGCGGGCCTCCTCGATCGACAGCTGCGAGCCGTACCAGTACGCATTCTTCTTGTGGCCGTAGAGCAGAACACCCAGCTCATCGCGTCCGTCGGCGATTTGCTTTTCGTCGAGGACGTAGGAGACTTTCTGCTTCTTGCCGCCATTGCCAAGCAACTCCGCCCAGGAGAGCAGGGCATCATTGCTCGGGTGATAGGCATAGTGGCAGGTTGGCCGGTAGGTTACCTTGCGCCCATCGCGGACGGTATAATAGTCCGAGATCGAGATGGCCTCGTTGTGTGTCACGAGATAGCCGAAATGCGCGCCTTCGGTCGGTGTCCAGGTGCGCACGCGCGTGTCGGCGCCGGGCGTCTCGATATAGATTGCTGCGCCGCAGCCCTTCTTGTGGCGCTTGCCCTTGGGCGGCAGCTTCTTCTCATGCGTGCCCCAGCCAAGTTCAGCAGGCTGCAGTCCTTCGGAGATAAAGCCATCGACTGACCAGGTGTTGACGAAGGTGCCAAAGGGCTTCGGCTCCTTGGCGCGCTGCGTGTCGCGCTCGGCGATATGGATGCCCTTGACGCCGAGGCGCTTCATGAGCTTGGCCCAGCCTTCGCGCGTCTTGGGCTCAGCCACCTTGGTTTTCGTGTCGGCGGCGATGTTCATCAGCGCCTGCTTGACGAACCATGACACCATGCCGGGGTTCGCCCCGCAGCAGGAGACGGCGGTTGGGCCTTGACCCAGTTCATGCTTGAGCGCCAGCATCTTCTCGCGCATCGCGTAGTTGGTGCGGTCGCCCTGGGCTATCTTGGTGTTGTAGTAGAAGCCCGGCCACGGCTCGATCACCGTGTCGATGTAAAGCGCGTTGGTCTCGCGTGCGAGGCGCATGATGTCGATGCTGTCGACATCGACGGACAGGTTGACGATGAAGGCAGGGCCGGGGCCGGAGGTCAGCAGGGGCTTCAGCACCTGCTTGTAGTTCTTCCGGGTCAGCGCCTCGTTGATGAACGAGACGCCCTGCTTTTCGACCAGTTGGCTTCTGGACGCATCGGGATCGATCACTGTGATCCGTTTGGGGTCGCCTTTGATGTGGCGGAGGATCAGAGGCAGTGTACCCCGTCCGATCGAGCCGAAGCCGATCATCACGATGGGGCCATTCCACGCGGCGTGCACGGGCCAGTTGGTCATTTCATCGGAACTCCTGTGTTTGCGTCAAAAGACGGGCGCGTATACCCCTTGATCACCCAAATGCACAGCGAAATATGATGGCCCTGCATCAGGCGGGCCTGGTCGCAGTCAGCCTCTCTCGGCGGCGTAACGCCAAACTTCATAGCGGATGCGGGCCTTCTTGTAGGCGTCGAACACCGAGATTGCATAAACGAAGATGCCACCTGCGAGCTTTCCAACGATAGAAACGTCCGGAGAGGCCGTCACCAGCGTGAAGCCGCCCAGCAGGAACATGAAGAACAGGAAGATTAGCCCGCGTACCGGATCGCCGTTGAACACCTGGCCGGAGCCCGGCAGCACGACGGCAAGCGCCAGGATCATGAGGGGGTGCATCGGGCGCTTCGGTTTTAGGGGCGTGGCATCGTTCATGTGGCATTCTCCGTGGCGGCGGCGATCAGGTCTTGCCTGAGGCTGATCAGATAATCGAGAAGTGGCTTTGCATCGGCGGCGGGAAAGGGCGAGAGACCCATCTCGCTGTCGCGGAATAGGAGATAGCGGCCACGGTCCGCTTCCTCCGCCAGCCAGACGATGCGCAGGCCTTTCGGCGAAATCACAAGTTCCTTCGCCTTGCCATCTGTGAAGATGTGGGTGTGGCGGAGCAGAAGCTCGCGCGGTGGAAGGGCCAGCGGCGCATCGGTGCGGATCGCGCAATCATGTGGAAAGCGGCTGTCCGCCTGTATCTGCACTGGCAGTGCCGCATGGTTGGAGAAGAGCTCGACCCCGCGCGGGCGCATCATGAGATCAAATGTTGCCTTGACGGGCATGGGCTCTGGCAGGCTGACCAGCAGCCACAGCGTTGGCAGCTTCCGCATGTTGAGCGTATCGGGTACCGCCTGAATGTCGAAGGTGAGGCCTTGATAGGTGCCTGAGATCCGGGGGAAGCCATCCGGATTGGTGGCCTTGAGCCCGCCTGAGAACAGGCCCTGAACCTCATCCAGAAAGGCGGCACGGCGGGTGGCGCGGCCGCGTGTTTCCTGCGTGCGGCGCCACAGAAGGTAGAGGAAGCCGGTTCCCACAAGGGCGGCCAGGAGGATCAGCGTGAAAGACTGGAACACGGGAAATACAATCTCCGCAATGAAACTGGCCCGCCTCGGGGGAAGCGGGCCAGAACTGTTTGCGTGTCAGTGGGCCAGCGTCAATAGCCGCGCGGGCGCGGCCACGGCATGGTGAACTGGTCGCCGCGCTTCACGAAGCGGTAGCGCCAGAAGTGGAACCACAGCGACACCACGATGTAGAAGCCCACCATGGCAATCAGCTGTGTGCCATATCCGAGGAACACCGCGAAGAACGTCACCGCGCACAGGCAGAGCAGCACGATGGCCGGGATCGGATGGAACGGATGCACATAGCCGCGCTTGATGGTGTCAAGCGGCCACTTGTGACGGAACATGATGATGTTGATCGGCATGAAGGTGTAACCCAGCAAGCCGGACAGGATCGAGAAGGTGATCACCTGATCCAGCGGAGCGCCGAGCGCGAAGACGAGCGCGATCGGAACCAGGAAGATGATCGACCGGTACGGCGTCCTGTGCTTCGGGTGAACTGCGCCGAACCATGCAGGCAGGTAGTGGTCGCGGCCCATCGAGAACCAAGCGCGCGAGGCATCGTTGATGCAGCCATTGGCCGAAGCCATGGTGGCGAACATCGTGCCGATGCCGAGCAGCAGCATCAGGAAGGACGAGCCCGAAAGGCGGCTGGCGTCAAACAACGGCGCCACCGAACCATTCACGCCGTCGCCCAGGAACTCCCACGGAAGAATGCCCGAGCAGACATACCAGGTGAGCGTGGCCGCGATGAGCAGTGTGATGATGCCGGCCATGGTGCCGAAAGGCAGCGCGCGCGCGGGCGAGCGCACTTCCTCGGCGGCCTGGGTGGTGCCCTCGATGCCGAGATAATACCACAGGCCGAAATGCATGGCCGCCACGACACCGATGGCGCCATAGGGCAGCGCCGCCGGGCCGGACATTAGCCCAGCGTGGTTCAGTTCCGTCGTGCCCGTCAGCGTGCTGAGGAACATCACGATGATGGCGATGAAAGCCACGGCCGTGATCACCAGGTTGAAGGTCAGCGTGGCGAGAACGCCGCGATAGTTCAGCCAGGCGAGGAACATGATCGTCAGCACGATGAACGGCGTCTGATTGAGTTCCCCTGTATGGCCTGACAGCGCGGCCACCTGAGATACCAGATAACCAAGCGTGATGGCGTTGGCGGCCTCCAGCATGGTGTAGGCAAAGACCAGGTACAGGCCGACATTGAAGGCCATAAGCGGACCGATGATGTGCTTGGCCTGCGTGTACTGGCCGCCTGCCGCGGCGACGGTGGACGTCACCTCGGAGTCGATCATGGCGACGCAGGTATAGAGCAGCCCCGCGAACCAGCAGGCGATGAGCGCCGCGTAGGCGCCACCCTTGCCGACAGCGAAGTTCCAGCCCATGTATTCGCCCACGAGCACGATGCCCACGCCCAGCGCCCAAACATGGGCGGGGCCGAGAACGCGCAGAAGGCTGATTTTTTGTACCGGAGCGCCGGCAGCTTGATGTGCATTTGCCATTGTTCGGTCCTCAGAGCTGGTGCTTTTCGGTCATGGCTTCGATCTCGCCTTCGCGCGAGGAGGTGAGCGCCTCCTCCGAATAGGTCGAGTCGATCCTGAACCAGTCGACGATGATGTAGAGGCCGAAGATCGCAGAGAGGATCCAGGCCGCGTATTCCATAAGATTCCAGAATTCCATGACGGCACCCTATTTCCTGTCGCCGAATTTTTCTGCGATGACTTCCTTGTATTCGGTGCCCGAGAACCGAACGATCAGCACGTAGTATCCGACCACCACGATGATCATGATGAGCAATTCGAGGTAGTTGATCGTGTAATCGAAGCGCGCTGTGATCAGGCTCTGCAGCGCTTCATTGTCGGGGCTGGCATAGCCGAGCGCGTTCCACGCTGCGACTTTCTCCGGCGTGTCCTGGCCGAGGTCCGCCCAGGTGGCGGTCGGGTTATAGGGGGCTGGCGTCTTGGCGCCGCCGGCGAGATCCAGCCACAGCGGCAGGCGGAGCGCGCCGATGATCAGGATCAGAAGAACGAGAACGTCGATGACCTGACCGAACTTGCTCTGGCGTGGTGGAATGTATTTTTTTGCCATGTGCGCCCCCTAGTGCTTGCGGCCGCGCATCTCGTCGAGATGCTTGATGTCGAGGCCGTAAATGAAGTCCTTGTCTTCCTTGTAGTGCCTCACCATCGCGCCAATGGCAGCGGTGTTGAACAGAAGGACGGCGGCGCCACCGATCATCAGGACCGTGCGCCATGGACCCTCGGGGGCGATGTTCCAGGTGGCGATCAAGACGAAGATGAGTGCAAACCAGAGGCCAATGACAAACGCCCATGCTACCAGCACGTCGCGTTTGTACATGCCCTCAATTCTTTGCTTGAGGTCAGACATGCGTTTTCTCCCATAGCCAGCCTTTATCCTCGCAGCGGGCTTGGCCAATCTCGTGAGTCGTTTGCTGCGAGGTAATTTTGTTTGATGGCAGGAAACTCCCCATTGTCAGACATGTCAAGCAATCTGGCGGGCGCATCAGGCGGATAGCCACCGGAATACCTCAGACGGTGGGAGCCTTGAACTGCTTGAACTTTTCGCCGAGTTGGTGGGCGGACAGCCCGGTGCCGAGCGTGTGAGCGGTAAACTCGGGATGACGCCACACCCGGCTGAAGGCTGCCGCCAACCGGTGCAGGGGCGATAATTTGAGGGATGTCCGGGAAGGCTCCGCCACGTCGAATTTCAGGCTGTAGGAGCGGCCGTTGAACAGGATTTTCCAGTTGACTGACTCCCATGGAATCACGGAGCAGGTCAGGCGGCGGTCGAGCAGTCCTTCAGGCCGGAGTTCGAGTGCAGGCTCTCTCAGCCATGCAATTGGCCATGTGAAGGCGGCCAGCCAGAGAAAGAGGGCAGTGATCAAACCGCCCAGAACCAGCACGAAACCGGAGGACTGCGTGATGCCGGCCGAGATGAACAGCAGCCCCATTCCCAGTTCAACAACGCAGAGGAAGAGCAGGGCGCGCGCCCAGAAAGGGCGGTTTGGGATGATGATGGGATCAAGCATGGCGCACAGAGAAGGCCCGTTGTGGGCATCGGAAGTCAAGTGTTGCCAGCCACCCCCGCCACAGCGTAGTCACCAGCCGAAACGATTCGGGAACAAGAATGGCCAAGCCTGCCAAATCCGCCAGCCTCTTTGACGAGCTTCCGTCCGCCCCCAAGCCGGAGAAATCCAAGGTCTCCGCCAAATCCCGCGGCGAGGAGAGCTATACCGCCGCTGACATCGAGGTTCTCGAAGGCCTTGAGCCGGTGCGCCGCCGCCCCGGCATGTATATCGGCGGTACGGATGAGAAGGCGCTGCATCATCTCTTCGCGGAAGTACTGGACAACGCCATGGATGAGGCGGTTGCCGGCCATGCTAGCTGGATCGACGTTTCCTACACGGAGGATGGCTATCTGTCCGTGACTGACAATGGCCGCGGCATTCCGGTCGACCCGCATCCAAAGTTCAAGAACATGTCGGCGCTTGAAGTGATCATGACGACGTTGCACGCGGGCGGCAAGTTCGACTCCGGGGCTTATGAAACATCAGGCGGCCTGCATGGCGTGGGCGTGTCGGTGGTCAATGCGCTCTCCGATCATGTGATCGTCGAGGTGGCGCGCGGCCAGCAACTCTACCGCCAGGAATTCCGGCGCGGCAAGCCGCAGGGCCCCATCGAGAACCTTGGCAAGGTCTCCGGCCGGCGTGGCACGAGAGTCTCCTTCCACCCCGATGAGCAGATCTTCGGCAAGGGCAACACGGCCTTTTCGGCGGCGCGCCTCTACAAGATGCCGCGGTCCAAGTCCTATCTCTTTGGCGGTGTGGAAATCCGCTGGTCCTGCGATGCCTCGCTGATCAAGGACAAGGAGACGCCGGACAAGGCCGTCCTTCATTTCCCCGGAGGCCTCAAGGACTTTCTGGCCGAGCGGCTGGAAGGCAAGACCCGCGTGGTGGAGGATATCTTCGCGGGTCGTGTGGAAAAGGATGGAAGCCACGGTACGGTCGAATGGGCGGTCGCGTGGTTCGGCGGTGATGACGGTTTCTCGTCTTCCTATTGCAACACCATCCCGACGCCCGAGGGCGGCACGCATGAGCAGGGACTTCGCGCCGCTCTCACACGGTCGATCCGCAACTATGCGGAAATGACGCAGAACAAGCGCGCCGCCGTCATCACAGCTGATGACGTGATGACGTCCTCCGGCGCGCTGTTGTCCATCTTTATCCGCGAACCGGAATTCCAGGGCCAGACCAAGGACAGGCTGGCCACCGTCGAAGCCCAGCGCATCGTCGAAAACGCGGTGCGCGACCATTTCGACCATTGGCTGACCGGCCACCCGGCGCAGGCCGACAGGCTTCTGAACTTCATCATTGACCGCGCCGAGGAGCGCATCAAGCGTCGTCAGGAGAAGGACGTATCGCGCAAGACGGCAGTCAGGAAGCTCCGGCTTCCCGGCCAGCTGGCCGATTGCTCGGCCACGCAAAAGGATGGCTCTGAGCTCTTTATCGTCGAGGGCGACTCGGCCGGTGGCTCCGCCAAGCAGGCGCGCAATCGCGAGACGCAGGCGGTGCTGCCGTTGCGCGGCAAGATCCTGAACGTGGCGTCGGCCACCAAGGACAAGCTGAACCAGAACCAACAGCTTGCTGATCTCATTCAGGCGCTGGGCTGTGGCTCCGGTTCGTCCTACCGCGAGGATGACCTGCGCTATGACAAGATCATCATCATGACGGACGCCGATGTGGACGGCGCCCACATCGCCTCCCTGTTGATGACCTTCTTCTACCGCCAGATGCCGAAGCTCATCGATGAGGGCCATCTCTATCTGGCCGTGCCGCCGCTCTACAAGCTGGCGCAAGGCCCGAAGGTTGCCTACGCGCGCGATGAAAAGCACCGCCAGGAACTGATGCGCACCGAACTCTCGGGCCGCGGCAAGGTGGAGGTGAGCCGCTTCAAGGGCCTGGGCGAGATGCTTCCGGCCCAGCTCAAAGAAACGACAATGGATCCGAGGAAGCGGCACCTTCTGCGCGTCACCCTCGAAGACGCCGCCCGCGCCGATACTGCCCGCGTGGTGGAGCAACTCATGGGCAACAAGCCCGAGGAACGCTTCAACTTCATCTCCGAACGTGCCGAATTCGTGAGCGAGGAGGGGCTGGATATCTGAACGCTCCGGGCTTGACGTACGGTTAATAAAATATTAACCGCACCGTCCTGCCTTGGAGGGTCCAGTGCCTCAGTTCAGAGACGGGAGAGAACCACCGCATGCGCAATGGCCGGGAGACCGGATCTTGGCGGATGATGCCGAAATCGCTCTGGATGGCGGGGAGGATAGCGATATCGACATCGATCGCGCCGTCCACAAGGCTGCCGTGATTGGGGGCCTCACATGCGCGTTTCTCGTGCTGGCGGCTCTGGGATACTATCTCGTTGAACTTGCTCCGGCGCTCGAGGTGATGGCTCTCGCAAGACCGTCGTGACCCATGACCTGGCGGCCATGCGTCAGGTCATAATCCCAGGGCGGCCTTTGCCGCGGTAATCATCGCAAGCGCGGCCAGTATCAACAGAACAATGTTACGGAATCGGGCCGGGTCGGCGGTCTTGAAACTCCGGGTGCCGAGCCACACGCCGGCAACAAGCGCCGGCAGGAAAACCACTGTCAGGACGAGGGACTGCGCATTCACCAGCCCTTCGCGGCTGAGGAAGCCTAGTCCGATCAGGTCCGTGATCATAAAGTAAGCCACGAGCGACGCACGGCCCGCCGCATGGCCGGCCGGGCTGGCAAAATAAAACAGGATGACCGGCGGCCCGCCGATGCCGAAGGCGCCGTTGGCCATCCCGGCCGCTGTTCCAGCTGCCAGTGTGGCAGGGGCCGAGGGCATGGATTTCAGCGCAAAACCCCGCCACAGCAGGAGCGTTGCCACCAGCACGAAGACGGAGAGCGCCAGCGTCATCGGCTTCTGCGGCCAGTTTGCCAAGGCGTAAACCCCGACAGGCGTGCCGATCAAACTCCCCAGTATCAACGGCAGGAGCGAGCGCCAGTGCACGTCACGCCAGATCGCGGGCAGCATGTGCAGGCTTGCCGCCACCTCGAGCATGAAAATCGAGGGGATCACCTGCGCGGGCGCAAAGATCAGGGAGAGGGCGGTGATGGCAAGAAGCGAGAAGCCGAAGCCGGAATAGCCCCGGACGATCGCCGCGAGGAATACGATGCCCGCGGCCAGGGCAGTCTGCAGAAGGTCTGGCATAGAATGATGGGAGCAGCTCTTTGATCTCGGGCCAAGAAGAGCACCGGCCGGGAAACAGGGATAGAGCCAGTTTGCGGTGGACGCGTGGACGCGAATGTTTCTTGCCGCTGGCCACCTGGGGTGTCATGCATCGCTTACGGTTCAAGCCTTTGACACCAAGACGGATGAGAATCGGTTCCGGAGCCGGTCGGACTAAGACGGATCGGCGATGGATTGCGGCGGCTACCCGGCTTTTTGACGGAATCCCGCGCCATGCTGCAAAAATGATGGCCCTCAAGCCCCATTAATCGTTCGTTTCCTGCAAAATTCGGGCGTTTTGACTGGAATTTGGTGTTGACTGGGCCGGGAGGCGGGGGTAGATACGCCGAGCTTTCCAACGGCAGGCAGTCGGTGCTCCGCGCATCGAAACGCTTTCGCGGAAGGCGAAGACGAAACATTCAAGGTCACGATCCTATGGGCCCTGCCGGCTCAAGGATCCTCTGGTTTTGGAGCACTGCGCAGTCCAAGAGCCCGGACCGCGTCGGTGTTTTTGTTATGTGCAATCGGGTTCGAAGGTAGAGACAAGGCCACAATGCCGACGATCAACCAGCTTATTCGCAAGCCGCGCCAGGCGCCGACCTATCGTAACAAGGTTCCGGCGATGCAGGCCTGCCCGCAGAAGCGCGGCGTTTGCACGCGCGTTTATACAACGACGCCGAAGAAGCCGAACTCTGCGCTCCGCAAGGTGGCCAAGGTTCGCCTCACCAACGGCTTTGAAGTCGTGAGCTACATTCCCGGCGAAGGCCACAATCTGCAGGAACACTCCGTGGTCATGATCCGCGGTGGCCGCGTGAAGGACCTTCCGGGCGTTCGTTATCACATCATCCGCGGCGTGCTCGATACCCAGGGTATCGTCAAGCGCCGCCAGCGCCGTTCGAAGTACGGCGCGAAGCGTCCGAAGTAAGATCGGGGAGATTTAGAAATGTCGCGTCGTCATCGCGCCGAGAAGCGTGAAATCAATCCGGATCCGAAGTTCGGCGATCTCGTCGTCTCGAAGTTCATGAACAACCTCATGCACGAGGGCAAGAAGTCGGTTGCCGAAGG
>JBEIDW010000080.1:0-13467 GCA_040383265.1 Hyphomicrobiales bacterium | reverse complement strand
GGCTACCGGAAGATTGCCGCCATGCTGAGGACTGCGTCGGGCTGGGTGGTCAACGACAAGCGCGTGGAGCGGATCTGGCGGCAGGAGGGTCTGACGGTCCCACCCCGGCAACCGAAGCGGAGCCGGATCTGGCCAGGTGACGGGGCCTTCACCCGGCTTCGAGTAGAACGACCCAACCACGTCTGGTCCTATGACTTCGTGGAAGATCGCACCCATGACGGGCGGAAGCATCACATGCTGAACGTCGTGGATGAGTTCACGCGGGAATGCCTGTCGATCAGGATCAACCGGAAGCTCAAGTCTTCCGATGTCATCGACGTCCTGTCCGACCTGTTCATCCTTCGAGGCGTGCCGCGACACATCAGGTCGGACAACGGCCCGCAGTTCGTTGCGAGGGCCGTCCAGGACTGGATCGCCGCCGCTGGTGTCAAGACTGCCTACATCGAGCCAGGGAGCCCGTGGAAGAATGGATACATCGAGAGCTTCAATGCCCACCTCAGTGACGAGCTTCTCAATGGCGAGATCTTCTACACGCTCGCTGAGGCCCGCATCGTGATCGAAAGCTGGCGGCGCTTCTACAACACCCGCCGGCCACACGGATCACTGGGCTACCAGCCCCCGGCCCCGGAGGTCTTCATTCCGCAATCCGCGCGGGCGGCTGCGCTACCCCAGCCGGCTTCGCCGCCCACGCTAGCACCGAGGCCGCCCATGCACTAAAATTCAACCCGGACCAATCGTTGGGGGCCGATCAGGTGATGGCGACACGGGCTCGACGGTTGCCCGCGCTGCGAAGAGTGTCAAAGCCGAGGTGAGGCGCCTGCCGCTCGCTGATCTGGCCGCCACGCTGAATGCCCTGAGCGGCATCTTCGCGCGCAGCATGGGCGGTTCGAGCGGCGTATTGATGGCCATCCTGTTCTCTTCCGCCGGGGCCTCCGCCGCTGGCGGCAGCAGCCTCGCTTCGGCCTTCATGGCGGGGCTGGAGCGCCTCCAATTCTATGGCGGCGCGAATGTCGGGGACCGGACATCGGTTGACGCGCTGTTCCCGGCCCTGAAAAGCCTCGCCGCAGGCCTCTGCCGCCAAGCTGGCACGCAAGGGCGCGGACAGTACGGCGAAGATGAAAATGGCGCGTGCGGGGCGCTCTTCCTATGTCTCCGCCCGTAACCTGAAGGGCCAGAAAGACCCCGGCGCGGAAGCCGTGGCCATTGCGCTCGAAAGCCTCGCCCTGTCACGCGCCTGACCGGATTGACCCACGCGATGCCGTGTTCCTTCCGCCTTCGCCTGAGGGCGGAAGGCAGTCGGGTTGGCCCGGTGAAGGGAGGCGAAGAGAAAAGAGGGATGCAAGGGATCGCCCGGTGCTCTTGCATTCATCCGGATTTCCGGCGCGGTGGTCGCCTCCGTCACGAGGCGTTTCGATACGGCCAGCACACGGTATGACTCCGTCAGCCGTGCGCTTGCCTCACGATAATGCGACCTAGGGTGGATATTGGAAGCAGCGCTGACAAATGACATATCCAATGGTCACCGGCCTTGCCGCTTGCAATGGATCGCAACTGCAGGAGGAGGCCCCGGAAATCGAGCCCGCTCCGCGGATCAGATCATTTTCAAGTTATCAATGAACACCCATGTGCGGCTGTCAACTTCAGCCATTCAGGGCTAAGGTGTCTGCAAACTCAAGCGCTTCGCTTCCGCGATGAAGTCAAGGTAAAGCCCTGCCGTGACGCCCACTTCACCATTGAATGGATGGGAGAGGTATACGATTGCCAGAAGGTGAAGCATGATGAACGTCGAAAAAAGGGTCGAGATCAGTGCGTGGATAAGAAAGTTCTGGGTCCCAATCAGCAGTGGCAAGAAGATTGAGAGCATAACGCCGGCAAAAAGAATAGCCCATACAAATTGCGCAACTGTCCGGGAGGATGTCGAGGTCCGCAGTCCGCGCATCTGGACGACCTCTCCCATCCAGGTGGCTTGTGATGCGTTCAGGACATTCTTGTCCCCGTAAGCGATGAAGGCATCATACATCTCCATCACGCGTTGGGTCGTCCGTTCGTTCATGATGCCCTTGGCCTGTTGCGGCCACTCGTCATCCACGACTGATTGCGCATAGTTCACGATGGAATTCCGCATGATGATCGCCCCTTGCGGGGATCGGATTTCAGATTTGTCAGAGACGCTATAGTAGAGCGACCGCATCGCGGAGACCTCGTTGCTCGCAACTTCCCGCACGTCCATGTAGAGGCTGTAAGAACCGATCAGTGCAAGCCCGAGGGAAACAGCGAAGATCTCGCCGAAATAGCCGAACTTGATGCCAACCACTTCGTTGTTCGCCGCAAGTTCCCGGTAGGTGAATATCTCATTAGCGAGATAAGTCCCGACGAGACTGACAACGATAGTTATCGCAACCGTGACTGGCAGCGCCACGGAGAGTGGAGTGCTGGCGATGTACAGGAGTAGACTTTCTATCACGGCAAACGACCAATCACCCGCTTCATACGCTCAATCATCACGTCATGGCCTTCTTGTCAGCCCCGCGCCTCGGTTGTCCACAACTTGGTTCATTCCAGCCCGCCGGAGATCACTGCTGGCGAAGCGCTCTGCCTTGGTGGAATGCCCAAGCCCGCAGACGATGACTCAACTCATGCGGACTGCTCAACCAAGGCATGTGGGGCGAGCGGAATTCCGCCTGACCCCGGCCCCGGTCTCCGCCATTCGCATCAGATATGCAAGCTCCGGGCACCACTGTCTGGCAAGGGGCGCCATCAATCACGCCAAAGTTGGCTTTCGGGCATCTCGATGATGCTTTCGCGATGAATGACGGACTGTCGCGTTGATTTCTGGTTGTTATTTGATCGTCAATATAGTTGACTAAGCGCAATCGTACTTTGCTGATATGAATTGAACAAGGCGCAAGGCTGAGAATACTCATGGAAAACCAGGACACGCGGAAGAATTTCAATTGGGGCATGTTGATCGCTTGCCTGGCGCTTATCGTTGGGGCCGTGGCCCTTGTGCTGAATTGGCAGACGCGAGTCGAAAATCAAAAGAACCTCGCGGCGCTCTCGGTTCTGCAACTCCGCGCGGCGGTGCTTTCATCCCGCCCATATGATGCTGAACTTCGATATCTGGCGGACATTTCGCGCGGAGACGCTGGTCTACACGGGGCATTGGCCAAACTGGCGCCCCTCGACCTCACCGGTCTGCCAAGCTTGCAGTCTCTGGATGAGCAATTCCACAAGGCTGCCGCCGCCGCGCTCTTGGCAGAACAGTCCCGCCCATCGCTTGGAGTACTGGACTCCGTGACAAGCCGGATCGCGGCCACGGCGGTGGCGATTGGAATGGAGGCGGGATCGAACCCGTTCGAATCGACCCTGACGCCGGTCATCAGTTCAGCGGAAGGCTTTCTCCTCGCGGGGCAGGTAACTCAGGCCGTGGAGGCTATCAATGGCATTCCCGCAGAGTTTGCGCCACATTTCGAAGATTGGAAATCCGCTGCGGAGTCTCGGATCGCGGCTCAGGCAGCTCTGGATGAGCTGGTCAGGAAATTAATATCGGATCCGGGGCCGGCCAAGTAACTGCCAAATGGCATAAGGGTGACCTCGTCGCGGAGAGCATGGATCTCCGTTCGAGGTGACTCTCGTGGCATGCAGTTGGCCGGAACCTAAGTTATGCCTATCCAGTTCCAAGCTTTTGCGGCCTCGCGCGCTCCCCGCTCATTGCTCTGTAAAGCCGGCGTTTGTGCCCGGTCTCCCGATGCGCTATTGACCGTATGTTAATGTGATAACTAGAGAACCAAGTTGGGAACTCCGTGGGGAATTGATTCGGCATGATGGCAGCCTATGGGAACGCTGATTGTGGAAGTAAGCGCTTTGGGCGCATTCTCCTGGCTGCGGGCGCTTTCCTTCTGTTGCCCGCAACGGTCTTGGCTGAACCAAACAAGCCCATCGTCTATCATACCCCGAACTTGGAGACTTTTGCCCGCGCCATCACAGACGCAATTTCCGGGGCGGACTACGAACTCAAGCCTGTCTACCCGCCGGACATGGAGGAGGCCTGTGCCTCCGGAAAGCTTGGCGAACCTGCGGTATTGCTATCCTCCCTGGAACTTCCTGCTTACATTCAAGAAATTTGCGGCGGCGAGCTTTCCGGAGGGATTGCAAGAGCAGAACTTGGTTTTGTAACGCACGTGTTGGTTCAGAAAGCTTCCGATCCGCCCTTAAGGCTGAGTGCTGATCAGCTTTACCGGGCGCTGGCGAAGCGGATTCCTGCGAAAGACGGGTTCGAGGCCAATGAAGCGCGACAGTGGTCGGATGTTGATCCTAAACTACCGAATCTGCCCATAGACATCATTCTTCCAAGCGATGGGACGAGTGCCCGAAGCATTTTTGACGCTGAGGTCTTGGTTGGCGGCTGCCGGGATTACGAGGCGGTCAAGTCGATTTTTGCAAGCGAGTCGCGCCTCGATGTATGTGTGGAGCTGCGTGATGGCGTCGCATCAGAGGTCGCAGATGCGGCGGCACGGTTGATAGCCCTGAGACAGAAGGGTAGCGGCAGCATCGCCTTCGTGCCGGATAGCATTTATGAAAGCAATCAAGACTCGTTAAGGGTGATCCCCTTTAATGGGGTCCTGCCGACACCGGAAGACATCATTGCCGAGGATTACACGCTCACAACTCCGCTCTACGTATATGCGCACGAGGAACAGGTTTCCGGCGATCAGCAGGTCCCTGCCATTCGCAACTGGTTTCTGGAGGCCATCAGCGAGCGTGCAATCGGCGATGCCGGATATCTTCGGCAATATGGTTTTATCAGTGTTCCCACAGCGGTGCGTGAGTGGCAGCGCAAGGAGTATACGGAGTGAGGAACCACTGGATGTTCATCAATCAAAAGGCCGCGGTTTGGCTGGTCGTTGCCAGCGTAGCGCTGTCTGTCCCACTCTCGGCACGGCCTGCATTTGCGACCACTGCATCTCAGATCCTGTCCGGCGGAAGGACCTATGCAATGGAAGCAGTCGCGAAAGCCGAGGAGTACTGGAACTCGGCGATCGAAGGTCTCAAGGCTTGGATTCCAGGTGTGACGTCGCCGGCCGATCTGATGAATGGGATGGCGATGGATCAAAAGCCATCTCCAACCGACTTCAGCTACATGATGGATGTCGCTGGATATTCCGTGTCGGAGGTCAAGGTGTCTGTCGGTCTGGTTCCGGAGACGTCTTTCAAGTTCCGTCAGACGCGGGAGATCTCCCGCTATGACCGTGAATATCTTCAGCGGCTTCTTCGCAAGCAGCGGAGGGAGCGGCCCGGCCTGCAGGCACGTGCGGAGCGCGTCATCATCGAGACGGTCATGGAATTCTATAGCTTCAAGAATTTCGATCTGACCACAATTGACATGTGGCTTCGGCCGCTGCCATCAGTGGAATTCACGGTTGAACCAAAGGGTGTTGTCTTCGATCAAAAGACAAGCAAAATCCTGGGGAGGATCGACAAGCTGAACGAGAAACTTGCAGCGATCGCGAAGCACTGAGAAAACATCTTCGATCAATGCTGGCGCGATTGACGCGCGAAATCGTTCTGGCTGCTTTGATTGTACTGTCAATCGCGTAAAGTAACCGAGACCTGGTATTTGGAATGGTCGGTGCAGTTCAGGCCAACATTCGCCGCAAACAACCACGGTTTAGATGCTGCTACCGGTTTGATGACAAGACGATGGTCTCAAACTTGCGTGGGGCCCACGCCGAGCCTGCAATCTCATGTCACGTCTTGATGCGGCGATACCAACGATTGGAACGCAACAAGCCTGCCCGCCTTGGAGAAATGCCTTCCTCATCCATCAACCGCTTGACGGCCTGGCGGGAGTTTTCAATCGACACCTTGCGGCGCGCCGCGTAAAAATTCACCGCCGCCTCGAAGTCACGCCGTGACAGTTTCCTTTCGGGTCCGGCGAGAGACTTCAACAATTGGCCGACGATGTCTTCAAGATCAGATTCAAGGGCAATCTGGCCATTGCGAATCTCGGCATGCAGAACGCCTCGTGCACGGTCGAGAGATACGCCCAATCGTGTAACGGCCTCTTCAAGCAGCTTGTCTTCATCGGCAGCCGTTATCACACGTCCACGTTGGCTGCGGAGCCGAACGATCTGCCGCAACCGATCCTCCGCGTCCATGCTTGCACCGCCGGTGTCGTCAGCCATCTGATAGGAGTTTTTCACGAATCACCTCGATATACTGATTAGATGACTCAGCGCGCATCTGTGCGCAAGCCGGGTGATTGAAGTTCCATGTCAAGTTCAGTCATAAGTGACCGCAGCACGGTCCGGGGCAGGGTGTTTCCGGCATAAAACTGCAAAAATGCGCGCACAAGTTGTCGTACTGTCGCCGGGCTTTCCCGCCCTTCGTCTTGAAGCAAGGCGATGAATTCCTGGGCGCGCCGCTCCACGCGCCAGGCTGGCGTGACGCCCTGCTCCCGGGCCTGTGCCTCGGCGAGGGTGATGATGTCCTGTGCGCTCTCCGCCGTTTGAAGCAACCGCTCCTCGAGTTGCCGGTCGAACGCTCTGAGTGTCGAGCGTTCGCTTGGCATGGCCGGTGAGGTTTGTGGCGGCATACGCCCTCGCTGATCCGTGACCGGAAGAAACTGCGGCGGCGCGCAATCTTCTGCTTCCCGCTGAACCGTAACCCGAGGCGGTAGCGGCGCATAAGCCGGACGATCGCGCTGAGGCGGCATGGCAGGCGGTGGCGTGTAGACTGGGCGCTCGCGATCCGCGAGTGGCAACGGCATGTGAGAATGCTGGGCCGCGCCGTGGTTGTGCCCGGCCACGCTCATTTGGAAAGATCGGACGACAATCGTGTCCGACCAGCCGCTGACAGTGGTGATCGCCTCTTGCATTACCCTCAATTTGCGCCGCCGCTCTTCAGCGGGCTGCGATGCGCCGTACTTGTCAGTGAAGTAAGCGCAGTCATCGTGATAAGCGAGTACGACTTCGGCAATGTGGTTGCCGCTCTCGAGCAATTTGAAACTCTCGAACGCCGACTGGTAATAGGCGCTGCTTCGGTCAGCCATCGCCAGGCCGCCGCCAGGGCATCTCACTTCGAAGATAGACCCGGTGAAGTTAAACCTGCGCTGCCAGGAATTGATCGAGTCTTGCACAGTCAGACGTGCGTCACTGCAGCTGATGACGAGCAACGCTGGAGATGACTGCGGTGTCGAGGTTTGGTGGATCAAGGTTTTATACATCCTTTGTATGGAGAAGGCCAGAGATGTAGCCATCAATAAAGTTGTAACAGACACCATACCCGTAAAGCAGTGTCAGGTAGGCGACGATATTCCACCACAGGCCGTTCCCGTTGACTTCCAAGCCGAGCAGATGGGTTATGTAATACGCAAGCAAGGCATAGACGATCGTCAGCACGAGGAACCCTGTAAACCTTAGCGCATAGTAGGCCCGGTATATCAAGTAGATGTGCATGCAGATGATGACAATCAGCAGCAGAATGAACGGAATGTCCGACATGCCAATACCGTCAGGAACGATGTAGGCGTAAAGCATGCCACTGGGAGCAGTTGCAACGACGAATAGGAAAACGCCTGCCACGCGCATTGCCAAGGCTCCGGCATCGACCGTCACTATTGCCATGGGCTTGACCCATCCACGGTTGCTGGCAGCGCCTGCAAATACGCCTTTTCGGCTGCCGCAATGCGATCATTCACATATGCAGTTACAGCCGGCCGTTGGGCCGCCAGTTCAGCGGTCAGGCGTTGGCCGAGTCCGTCCTCATTCAGGCTCCGCTCCACCTGCAGAACACAGTAGTCTAGCCCCCAGGCAACGCACAACGTTGCAAAGATACGGGTGGCGGCGGTATTCGGTAGATAGAGCTGGCGAAGTCCGGCTCTTACCAGCATGATTAATGACGTGATCTCTGCGAAACGCAGAATGAAGATAAGAATGCGTGACGTCAGCGGGCGCATGGCATGGACGAAATCGACATCCGGTTCACCCTTGATGTCCAGCAAACGCTCGAGATCCGCGTTTTCCCGCGCCACAGACTGTGGTGACATGATTGACGATCGCACGGCTACAGCTGCGCCTTCCAGCTTGTCCAGGACCTGCCTCTGGCAGTCACCTTGATCGCCATTCGGGCAAAGCTTGGCGCGAAACTCCGCCCCGAGCGCGAAGAGCCGCGCATCGATGTGGCGCTTGATCAGGCTTGAAACATCGGCTGCATCATGCTCAGGCCGCGTCACCCGCTGCCTCAGGAAGCTGAGTTCACGCTCGCGCATGACCCTTTTGGTGGTGTCCAGCCATCCGTCGGTGGTCCGCCATAGAGCGGCAATGACATGCGCTGCGCTGATGTAAGAAGTCGTGTAGCTGGTGGTCCAGCCATAGGTCCAGTCTAGAAACGGAACAATGCGCTCGTAGCGCTTGTCAAGCAAGGCATCAACATCCTGCTTCAGGAACGTTGCGCGGGCAGAGTCCATGCCGGGTTCAGCCGTCATGCCAGCTGGCACAAACGTGAAGGACATCATAGCAAGGCAGAGCGCGAGCAGGATGGCGGCCAAGCCTGACCAAGCAATTGCCTGGCTGACTTTCTGCTTTCGTAACACTTCGCGCCTGGCATGCTTCACCAATGTAAGTTCAGTTCGCAGGTGGCGCGCCTGCAGGCTTTGCCTGCCGCTCCATGAGCCCGTCAATGAGTTGTTGAAGTGATGTATCGAGATTGATCCGCAGTTGAGCCGCGCTTGTCCATGCGGCGAGTTGCTGGCGCAATTCAGGGCTTGCTGCTTGCAACTCGAATAAAGCACGGCCAAGCCGCCCGTTATTCATCTCCCGCGTTGCCTCAGCAATCACCAATTCATCCTTCTCCTCGGATAGAGGGTGCGTCAATCCCAGATCTGCGAGCACTGCATGTGCGGTTGACAGCCCTGACTCCAGCCATGTCAGTTGAAGGCGTCTTGCCCGCTCCAGCGCCATGTTCTTTATTGCTTCGAACTGCGCTTGCAAGGCGGCGACTGTGAGGACGTCTTCGCCGGTCAAAGTTCTCACCCGCGCCGCTGCCTCCGCCAGAGCGGGGTCTGCGCCGACAAGGCGTGCCAAGGGGTCAATGTCTTCCGGGTTGAGAGCGCCGTTTACGGACAGAAGCACAAGCTTTGCAGCAAGCAGAGGCCCATTGTCGGGCGCCGACAGTTTTGCATATGCCTCGGCAAGCGTTTCCATCCCCGACTTGATCTCGCCAAGCTGGGCCTGCAGGCCGGACGCAACTGACTTGAGTTCACCAAGCTGCGCCTGGTGGCTGGAAACATTCGACTGGATTTCGCCAAGCTGGGTCTGCAAGCCGGAAGTGGCTGACTTCAGTTCTGCGAGCTGCGCTTGGTAGCTGGAAACAACCGTCTTGAGTTCCGCGCCGTCGGCCTTGGTGGATGTTTCGAGTGTCCGCACCTGGTCTTGCAGGGCGGCGGTCTGCTTTCCGGCGTCTTCGGCGGACTTCAGCGAAGCGAGTGCGGCGCTCATCTCTGCATCAAGTCTTGCGAAATCCACGGAAAGGTCAGCGAGGGTTTCGCGCATGTCTGCGAATTCCGGAGGCATGATAAGCTGGGCGGGTGCGGAACCCGATCCGGTGGTGACCATCATGACAGGGGCGGCCCCTATGCGCTCCGGCAGCCATGGCAATGATCCAGCATAGGTTTCAACCGTATGGCGAATTTCCGGATAGAATTGCAGCCCAATACCGCCAATTGCAACCACGATGGCGAGACTTGCGAGTGCCCGCCCACCCCCTTTCCGCTGAGGTGCTTCGCTCTCTGCTGTGGGAGCAGCAGGCTGTGCCGTGGGCGCCGCTGGCTCTGCCGTGGGTGCCGCTGCGCTCTCTCCCTTAGGCATGACTGCACTCTCCCCTGTGGGGGGAACTGTGTGCCCTCCTGTGGCGGAAGGCGAATCATTCGGTGCTTGACGAGGTTCGGATTCGATGTTGGTCATTGGTTAACTATGCAATAGTTTGATTGAAAGTTAAATGATGTTTGCAAAAGGTGTACACAGCAACGTCGTGAGATGACCCGCGAAGGAGCCGATTGAACCCATCAGATCGACCCCTTGCCGCTCAGGCTTGCAGGATTTTCCAAAATGGTTCACTGCGGGGCCGTGGCCCGGCAGCCGAACATGAGTTTGATCCGAATCAGAGAGGCGATCCATCAAGCGTTTTTCAGGAGGGAGTTGAGTTTGCAACATTAGAGGTCAAGCAATTTATCCGAAGGAAGCAGAGCCAAATGAAGCACGTCTTGATCGTTACGCTGGCGTGTCTTGTCCTGTTGAGTGCGCCGGCAGCCGGCGAGGGCGATCAGGTACCAGCCATCGCCAATGAGGCGGGGGTGCCGGGTTCAACAGCCGTTCCGTCTGTGAAAGCCCCTCCTGCGGGCGCACCGCCCGTCACGGCCCCGGCCGCGACAGAACCCGTGGCTGAGGAAACCGCGCTCGAGGGCTTCAACCGCGCCATGCATGGCTTTAATCTTTGGGTGTGGGAAACGACAGATTCCGCAATGTCATGGGTGAGTTTCCTCGCCCCTCCCGAAGCGGTGCGGGAGGGCGTCAGCAACATACTTCTCAATTTCATCAATGAGCCCATTTCAACGGTGAGTTGGGCTGTCGCGGGCGATTATGCGAATGCTGCGCTTGCAGCACAGCGCTTCTGGATCAATACTGTCGATGGCTGGCTTGGAGCGCAGGATGTTGCCTCGGCCCGCGGCATCAAGGTCCCGCAAATCGATATCGGGCTGGCGCTTTGCGCGCGTGGGGTTGGCGAGGGTGGTTACGTGGTCCTGCCGTTCGTCGGACCACGCACATATCGAGATGGACTCTCGGACTTTCTGTTCATCAATGGCCTAACCTATCTTGCACTTGCGCCAGTCGTGGGCTTTCCGCCATCACTTCAATCTTTTACCGTTATCGAACTGACGGAGGAGGCATGGCGGGTTGCGGTCATGCGGCAGATCGACCATGGTGATGATCGTGATGTTCAGTTGAATGACATGCGGGACAAGTATCTTGCATCGCGCCGGGCACGCTGCGCCGAGATCATCAGGACAAGGGATCGGCCGCAAGCCATAACGCAGGTTGAGTGACTTCCCGCTACAGCCGGCTGCACAGTTTATCGGCTGCATCGCCAAGGCCGCCCCCATGACCCAGCGGGAATTGTGGAGAAACTCCCAGCTGGGCGTTGTTAAGCGGCTGTCATGGCGTTAAGCAAAATCGGCGGAGGAGTTGCACTTCTTGTGCGGCAATGGCCAATCGGTCGATCTGGACTTCAATGTCGCCGTTTGGGCGTGAGGGGAGCATTTGGGCGATGAATGAAGAACGCGAAACGTTGCGCGAACTCGTGCTTCTGAGGAGTGGGCGCGATTCGCTTTTGTCGTCCAGCGATGAAGAACAACTCCTGGAAACAGCTGTTACACAGCTCAACATGCCCCTCAGCATGGCAAAGGGCATCATTATCACCTCCGCGGACAGTGCCGGTATCGAGATCGAGAGCGATCTCAACCGGGTCGTGGAGGCGATGGTGCTCTCGATGGCGGGCCAGCTGAAAACCATCAGTTCCAGTGACTTCGGCCTCATTGCCAAGTATTACAGCCGCAACCTGCGCAAGCCGCTGGCTTATGCGCGGTCGCGCCTGAAGGAAATCGTCAACCGCTCGGGCGTTGAACCGCGCCGTGGCGGCTTCCTGTTTTCCGCGCGTTGGTTCAGAAGCATCAGGCCGGTCACCAATCCCGCCGATGAACTGGGATTCGAATAGCTCTCAATCGCGCCACTCCGGACACATACCAAATCCACCGCTTAGGTTGAGAACTTTGATGCTCGTGGCTTCGTTGATGGCCGTGCGCTTGCCAAGCTTGATCCTTGATCCACCAACCAAGTGCCTCACTGCCGACGTGATGTTTCGATCTGTGATCAAGACGATCTGACGAGACATTCCTTGGTTGGTTTATCCGGCATCCACCGGATGACCGGCCTGTTATAGTCAGTTGCTCAGGGTCTCCGGCGCTGCTGGGGCCGCGGGGGCCTCGTCAGTGGCCTCCTCACTTTCAAAATTAAGTGTCACTTCCGGGAATATGGCAACCAACTCGAGTTCAACTTCCGAGAACCTGTAGCCGTCAGCTTTCAATTCGGCGGCAACCTCGTCCAGGTCCAGCAGGCTCAGGAGGATTGTTCGTTCTACAACGCCAAGCTTTTCATCGTTCTCGAACTCGGTCCGGAGTTCAGCTTCGGCGGCCTCCGACAATTTCTCACGCACTTCAAGTGTGAGGCTGATTTTGGGAATGATGCCTGGCGAGATGCCGACTGTGGTTACTTCGAAACCTGTCCGGCTAACGTCTTTCGAGAAGGCAGCTAGATCATCCTTCAGCTTGTTGGCAAACTTGGTCTTTTCCGCTGCAATCTCGGCTTCCGCGCTACCGATTGCATCCCA
This sequence comes from Hyphomicrobiales bacterium, assembly GCA_040383265.1. Classification (GTDB taxonomy): domain Bacteria; phylum Pseudomonadota; class Alphaproteobacteria; order Rhizobiales; family Aestuariivirgaceae; genus Aestuariivirga. Next base: position 1,026 of record JBEIDW010000080.1, on the reverse strand, counting down.
AGCCATTGTCCATGCCTTCTGGAATGGATAGGCCACGGCGTCGAGCACATCAACGGCGATCCCAGATCCCCACTCCACCCAGCCCCGCTGGGCGGCTGTGTCTTGAGCGTTGGCGGGCGCGGTGCCGCCTAGCGCCAGCAGCCCCGCAAGTGCTACTGCTCTAATGAATTTCATTGACGTCACCTCCCCATTAATTGCGCCGCGCGCCTATGCCGGCCGCAAGTAAACCTCGATACTGTAACACAATGGTTTAGAACATGTGTCAGACTTTCTTCCCCACCGCGATCAGCTTCTCGCGCAAGATCACCGACGCGCGGGGCCGTTCTGTCGCGTGGGTCTACTACCGGCGAGAGGGTGCGCCGGGCGCTGAGTACCTGACCCGCGACCAGGCGGTGGAGATGGCAAAGTCCGCCGTTATGGTTATCCTCAAGCGCAATGGCCCGAACCGACTGCCGCGGGGTACGAGGCTCCGCAAGGTTCACACGACCCGTTACCAGCAACAGGTTCCGGGCCATCAGATCCAGGTTGACGTCAAGTTCCTGATTTTCCGTGGAAAAGACGGGAAGCCGATCAAACGCTATCAGTATACCGCCATCGACGACGCCACGCGCGTAAGGGCCCTCAAGGTCTACAACAGGCACACCCAGGCCAATGCCATTCTGTTCATCGACTACGTCATCAAAAGCTTCCCGTTCCGAATTCGGGAGGTGAGGACGGACAATGGGCACGAATTCCAGGCCAAGTTCCACTGGCACGTGGAAGATAAGGGCATTCGCCATGCTTACATCAAGCCTCGGTCACCTCAACTCAACTGATCGGCCCCCAACGAGTGGTCCGGGTTGAATGTGAGTGCATGGGTAGCCCCGACGCCAGCGCGGGCGGCGAAGCCGGTCGATCATGGCGTTATCCCAGGCGATGCCAAGGCCCGGCGTGTCGGACGGGATCGCGTGGCCGTCCTCGATGCGCATCGGCTCCGAGGTCAGCGAGTCGATCTGCGGGATGTATTCCACCCAGCGGGCATTGGGC
>JBEIDW010000079.1:0-13736 GCA_040383265.1 Hyphomicrobiales bacterium | reverse complement strand
TCCTTGGGATCATCGCGCAGAATGGGCATGAAATATTGGGAGAGGCGCATGGGAATCCTGCATTGGAAAAGTTTGCGGCTGTTTTAAGGGAAAACCCCCGGAACTCAAGTAACCCACCGGGCGCGATCGAATTAATCAGATGCCATCGTCAAAACCGCATTTTTTCTTGCATTGGTTGCAAACATGGCCTGATAAACGCATCAATTGTGGCGACCTTGTGTCATTTTTCACTCGACAAGCCTCCCGGTTGTGATAGTTTTTTCTTAATAAGAACAAGACCACGGTGTGCACTTCGGTGACCCAGGTCTGGGGAGGCAAGTTTCCGGGCGCGCAATAGCAGCTGCCCCGCCGGTCAAAAGCCGGCAGTAAAGGGAACAAAAAAGAATAAGGCGGAGCACTCGCTTCGCCTTTTTCTTTGCGCCTAATGCTCCGCCGGCATGGACTTCAGAAATGGTATGTCATCAAAGGTGATCCAGCCATAGGTCATCTGGCCCCACACAAGCGCAAATACCAGGCTGGACAGGATGGTGGTGCCTATCACCTTCCGCAACATCATGGGTTTCACCGGTGCACCGTGCTCATTGCCCTGCTCGACCATCTCGCCCGCCTCATGGGCGTTGCGCACGCCGAAGGGCAGCACCACGAAGAGGCACACCCACCAGATGATGAAGTAGATTGCGATGCCGCTTTCGATTCTCATGCCTGCTCCAATTCAACCAGCGTGCCGAGGAAATCCTTCGGGTGAAGGAACAGCACCGGCTTGCCATGTGCGCCAATCTTCGGATTGCCATCTCCCAGCACCCGCGCCCCTTGCGCCTTCAAATGGTCACGCGCAGCCAGAATGTCATCGACTTCATAGCAGACATGGTGAATGCCGCCGTCCGGGTTCTTTTCCAGAAAACCACTGATCGGCGAGGTCTCCCCAAGCGGTTCCAGAAGCTCGATCTTGGTGTTGCTCAACTCGATGAATAGAACGGTTACGCCAAAAAGTGGCACCGCCTGAGGCTCAGAAACCTTCGCCCCCAGCATGCTGCGATAGACCTTGGAACCCTTGGCAAGATCCGGTACGGCAATGGCGACATGGTTCAAACGTCCCAGCATCTCTAGCTCTCCTCGTTCAAGGCCGATGCTTTTAAGAGCGGATGAATGATTGCTCAATGCGGCTTTTCGGCCAATGCTCGGATCACCCACTCCTGCTGTTCGGGAATTCGTGCGCCGCGGGGCTCATAAACATGGCGGTTCAGAAAATAGGCGGCGAGTTTCAAGCCGTCGATCACGTCGCGGGGGGAAGCGCCCGTCCCTCCGGTCAGGAATGGCGGCAGACGGAATAGCCGGTCGCGGAACGGCGCCCCTGCTGCCGCCGAAACAGCCTTGCCACTGCGGGGCGATACGAAAGTGAGGTCGTCTCTTGCTCCGGTTGCTGCACACTTGGTCAGGTCCAGCCCAAAGCCAAGTTCCTCCAGAAGCCCAAGCTCCCAGCGGACGAGAAGTGCAGGCCACAGCTCATCATTCTCAATTGAATCCAGAACCACGCGCAATGCGTCGTAGACCCTGGGATGAGGCTCACGTTCAGGCAGCAGCTGAGCGAGGCCCGTCACTGTCGCCAACCCCGCCAGCCGGAACGGCTCCTCCATGATGGCGCCGGCGCGGAGATTCAGCGGTTCAAGCGTGAATGTTCCAAGCTGCTCCTCGAGCCGCGCCCGCCACACGGTCTGAACCATGTTTCCCGCCTGAAGCACAGGCCTTTGCTGCTTGGAGCGGCCCCCACGCACCAAGCCCATGGCCCGGCCATGCTGTGCCGTGATGATTTCGGCAATGGCGCTCGTTTCGCCATGGCGGCGCACCGACAGGATCACCCCCTCGTCGCGCCATTCCATGGGCTAGACATCGAGCCCCATGTTGCGCAGGCGCTCCTTGTCCTCCGCCCAGTTCTCACGCACCTTCACGAAGAGGAACAGGTGCACCTTGCGCTCGAAATATTTCTCCATCTCGGCGCGCGCCAACTGGTTGATCAGTTTCACCGTCTGCCCGCCCTTGCCCAGCACGATGGCTTTCTGGCTGTCCCGCTGCACATAGATCACCTGGTCGATCTTGACCGAGCCATCCTTGCGCTCCTCCCAGCCTTCGGTTTCCACCGTGGAGGCATAGGGAAGTTCCTCATGAAGGCGCTCATAAATCTTCTCGCGCGTCATTTCGGCCGCCATGAAGCGTAGCTGCACATCGGCTACCTGATCTTCAGGGTAGAGCCACGGGCTTTCCGGCATCTTCGTGGCGATGGCCTTCAGTAGGTCCTTGGCACCGGAACCCGTCAGTGCACTGACCATAAAGGTTTGCTCGAATGGATACGCGGTGTTGAACTCCGCGGCCACCTCCAACAACCTCTCTCGCGACATCAGATCGATCTTGTTGATCACGAGTAAGGCCTTGGTCTTTGTGGATTCGAGCTGCGCGATGATGGCCTTCGCTTCGTCTGTCAGCCCTGGCCGTCCGTCAATCAGCAGGATGACTGCATCGGCATCGCCCGCCCCGCCCCAGGCATTTTGCACCATGGCGCGGTCCAGCGTGCGCTTGGGCTTGAAGATGCCGGGCGTATCCACCAGCACGATCTGAGCGTTGCCCTCTATGGCAATGGCGCGGATGCGCGCGCGCGTGGTCTGCACCTTGTGGCTGACGATCGAGACCTTTGATCCTGTCAGTTGATTGACCAGCGTGGACTTGCCCGCGTTGGGCGCGCCGATGATGGCGCAGAAACCGCATCGCTTGGGGCCGGCCGCCGCAGCTGTGTCGTCCGTCATGGCCTGATTCCTTCGCGTTTGAGAAAAACATCTGCCGCATTCTTTTCGGCGCCCTGCTTGCTTTTGGCCGTTCCGAGTGCAGGCTTCCTGCCCGCCACATCAACCGATACGACGAAGACCGGCTCATGTTCCGGCCCCTCGCGGCTGACGATTTTGTATATGGGTATCGGCAACGCCCGCCCCAACGCCCACTCCTGCAGGAAGGTCTTGGCATCCTTCTCCGCGACCGCAGGTTTCCTGAATTGGGAATCCCAGGATTTGAGCACGAAAGACCTCGCGGCGTCGGGCCCACCGTCGAGGTAAATGGCCGCCACCAGTGCTTCCATGACATCACCAAGTAGCGTGCGGTTGAGGTTCATGCCCTTGGCACGTTCTCCAGAGCCCACGATGATCAAATCTGCAAGCCTGATCGTATCGCCCGCTGCAGCACAGGCCTCGGAGCGGACAAGTGCGCTGAGCTTGGCCGTCAGTTCGCCCTCGCCCAGCTTCGTGTGGGTCCGGAACAACTCCTCGGCAACAATCAGGCCAAGCACCCTGTCACCCAAGAACTCCAGGCGCTGATAATCGCCCTTGTGCTTCTGGGTGCTGCCATGAGTTAGTGCTTCGACGAGCAGAGCGCTGTCTGAAAAACAATAGCCAATCTGTTGGGAAATCTCAGCGAGGCGCGCCGGGGAAAGCCGTGTCAAGGTCAGATCAGGGTAAAGAAGCGGTTCCACCGGATTTCAAATGGCCAGCGCCACACTTCCAACAGGCTGGCATTCGGCGAAACCGAGAAGAAAATGATGTCCGCACGGCCCACGAAATTCTCCAACGGCACGTAGCCCACATGGCCGAGGTAGCGTGAATCCTGTGAGTTGTCGCGGTTGTCGCCCATCATGAAATAGTGCCCAGGCGGTACCATGTAAACCTGCGTGGTGTCCATCGCGCCTACGGGTTCCGTATCCAGCACCCGGTAAGATACGCCATTGGGCAGCGTTTCGACATATTGCGGAACCGGCTCCTGGAGGCTGGGCTCGGAGGGATCGGTATAGTCCGCGACCCTCTCCCGTTTTACGGCTTGGCCGTTGATATAGAGCACCCCTTCGCGAACCTGAACCTGGTCACCCGGAAGACCGATCACGCGCTTGATGTAGTCGACGTTCGTGTTGGTCGGCAGTTTGAAGACCGCAACGTCGCCACGCTCGGGATCCTCCGCCAGCACCACGCGGCCAGGAAAGTCGAAGTTGCAGCAGGTGATGATTTCCTTGCCGAACATGCCGAGCGAGAAATTGAACGAGTAGCGGCCGTACCCGTAAGACAGCTTGGAGACGAACAGGTAATCGCCCACCTTGAGCGTCGGGTACATCGAGCCCGAGGGGATGTTGAACGGTTGATAAAGGAATGTGCGCACGACAAAGGCAATGAGAAGCGCCTGAATGATGACCTTCACGGTTTCCCACAAACCGCCGTCAGACTTGCGCCGCGAATCTTGTGCCGCCGCCATCGAATGGACTTTCTTCCGCAATTTCCGCCAGCCGCAGACCGCCTGGACCTCATAGATTTGGCGTATAGACCGGGCTCGTGAATGATGCAACGCAACCTCACGCAAGCCGGTTTACTGTTGCTATTTGGTTACAGTGGATTGGCTAAGATTTTCAACCTGGAATGGCTTCGATCATCACGAAAGCGTGAGCATAGGGAAAATCATCGGTAATCGTCAAATGGATGCGGGCCGCGTGGCCCGGGGGAACTAGCGTTTCTAGCTGTTCCCTGGCGCCACCGGTCAGCACTATGGTGGGCTTTCCCGAGGGTTCATTCACCACGCCCATGTCTCGCCAGAAAACGCCTGCTCTGAACCCCGTTCCCAAGGCCTTCGAACAGGCCTCCTTGGCGGCGAAGCGCTTGGCGTAGGAGGCCGCCCGCTGCGCCCGCCTTTCGGACTTGCGAATCTCCACGTCGGTAAAAATCCGGCTGATGAAGCGCTGGCCGTATTTCTCCAGCGTCTCCTCGATGCGGCGAATGTCGATCACGTCATTGCCGATACCGACGATCATTTGAGGCCACGGCTCCCGGGCTTGATGGCAGGAATGACAGCGAGGTCTGGCGGCAGTTGATCCGCCGGGAAGGTGGGAATGTCCAGCCGTGTGAGCGCGGCAAGTGGCACGCCAATGTCAGCCTTGCCACCGGAGCGGTCGATCAGGCAGGCAGCCCCGACAGTCACCCCGCCCTCTTCCCCGATCCCCGCGATGCACTCGCGCGAGGAAAGACCCGTCGTCACGATGTCCTCCACCATGAGCACCCGCGCTCCCTTTTCAATGCTGAAGCCGCGCCGCAGCGCCAGCTTGCCATCCACCCGCTCGAAAAAGATGGCCGGCACGCCCAGCTGGCGGCCCATCTCATAGCCGACAACCACGCCCCCCATGGCGGGCGACGCCACGAGATCAATGGGAGAGGCGACGAGCGATGTCACTTGCTTCGCCAGAACCGCACACAGCCGGGCGGCGCGCGCCGGGTCCATCAGCACGCGGGCGCATTGCAGGTAGCGGTTCGAATGCAACCCGGAGGATAGGATGAAATGACCCTCCAGCAGCGCACCGGCAGCGCGGAACTCGTTCAGTACCTCGTCTTGAGTCATCGTCCTTATCCTGTCTTTCGGCTTACATCGCTCACCGAGGATTTGCCCCGCAAGCTGGCCATGATTTCGTTGAGGTGCTTGAGATCCTGCACCTCGAGCGTGATGTCCACATCGAAGAAATCGCGCGCGCCCTCGCGGGCCACCATCTGCAGGGCATCGATATTGCCACCGAGATCGCTGATCGACTGCGTGACCTGAGCCAGTGAACCTACCTCATTCAGAATCGTCACATTGATCCTTGCGGGAAAGCGCTGTTCTTCGGCACCCGTATCCCACGCAAGGTCCACCCAGCGTTCGGGCTGATTGTCGAACTGCTCCAGGGCCTTGGCGAAGATCGGAAAAATGGTGATGCCTTCGCCCGGCATGAGGATGCCGACAATACGCTCGCCCGGAACAGCCCCTGTGTCGGGCGAGATCCTGAGTGCTGTTGTACGGGCCACGCCGCGTACCGGAACCGAAAGCTCATCCCCATCCGCCTTCTTGGCGGGGGCCTTGCGCCGCAGTTCCTTGAGCTTCGTATCATCGATGGTAAGGCCCATGGCTTTCATCACATCGATCACCGAAAGCTCACCCCGGCCAATGGCCGCAAGCGCATCTTCCGTATTCTTGTGTCCGACGCGCGGAATGGCGGCTGCCAGCTCCTTCTCGGAATAGGGCTTGCCGAACTTGGCCAGTGTCTTTTCCACCAGTTCCCGGCCAAGATCTGCAAATTGCTTGCGGGCCGCGGCGCGCGTTGCGCGGCGGATGGCGGCGCGGGCCTTGCCGGTCACCGCCAGGCCTTCCCATGCCGCTGGCGGCGTTTGCGCCTCGGAGCGGATGATCTCCACCTCATCACCATTGTGGAGTTCAGTCACCAGCGGCGCGTGGCTGCCATTAACCTTGGCGCCGACACAGGTATCGCCCACGGAGGTGTGAACCGCATAGGCGAAATCAATGGGTGTTGCTCCCTTGGGCAGTGCGATGAGCTTGCCCTTGGGGGTGAAGCAGAACACCTGATCGTGGAACAGTTCCAGCTTGGTGTGTTCAAGAAATTCCCGCGGGGATTCACCCTCCTGCAGCATCTCAACCAGATGGCGGAGCCAGCGATAAGCATTGGATTCGGTGGCAGGAGCACGGAAGCCGTCGAGCGCTTCCTTTGCATCCGGCGCGTCCTTGTAGATTGCGTGGGCGGCAACGCCCCGCTCGGCGATTTCATGCATCAGCCGGGTACGGATCTGCATTTCGGCGCGCATGTGATGGGGTCCGATTACAGTCGTATGAATAGACCGGTAATCATTCTGCTTGGGAGTTGAGATGTAGTCCTTGAAGCGGCCCGGTACGGCGCGATAGGTACGGTGAATGATGCCGAGCGCCCGATAGCACTGGTCGACCGTGCCGACGATCACCCGGAAGCCGAAAATGTCTGACAGCTGGCCGAGCGACAGAAGCTTTCGTTCCATCTTGCGGAAGATCGAGAATGGCCGCTTTTCCCGGCCCGATACTTCCGCCTTGATGCCGTTCTCGACGAGCTTCTGCATCAACTCCTGTTCGATGGACTTAAGAATGCCGCCGCTTTCGGCATGAAGCTTCGCCAGCCTGTCCAGGATGATCTTGTAAGCCTCAGGGTTCAATACCTGGAAGGCGATGTCCTCGAGCTCGTCGCGCACGGCCTGCATACCCATGCGCCCGGCGAGCGGCGCGTAGATATCCATGGTCTCCTGCGCAATCCGAATGCGCTTGTCTGGCCGCACATATTCCAACGTGCGCATGTTGTGCAAGCGATCCGCCAGCTTCACCAGCAGCACACGAACATCCCGCGACATGGCCAGAAGAAGCTTGCGCAGGTTTTCCGCCTGGGCGGCCTCCTTGGTCACGAGGTCGAGCTTGGCGATCTTGGTCAGGCCATCCACCAGCGCGGCAATTTCGGGGCCGAACTTTTCTTCGATTTCCTGATGGGTCGCCTCGGTGTCTTCCACCGTGTCATGCAGGAGGGCTGCGGCGATGGTGGCCGAGTCCAGCTTCATTTCGGTCAGGATGGCCGCCACTTCGAGCGGGTGGTTGAAATAGGCCTCGCCGGACGCCCTTGTCTGGTTGCCATGCGCCTTCATGGCATAGACATAGGCGCGGTTGAGGAGATCCTCATCCGCGTCGGGGTCATATTTGGTGACCCGCTCGACCAGCTCGTATTGGCGCATCATGGGTTTGATCTTAGGACAAAAAAGGCCGGACTCCAGAGGGGTCCGGCCCTAAACAGCAAAAAACGTAAAGATCAGTAGCCGTTGCGCTGGCTGCCGGGGCTTTCGGCCGGCGGCATGCCTTCAAGGCCGCGCAGCAGGTCTTCCTCGGTCATCTGCTCCATCTCGGCGATTTCTTCATCGCCCAACGCATCATTGACCATGATCATGTCGCCGGACTGCTGGATGAGCGGCACTTCTGTCGCTTCCGGCTCGTCCACTTCCACATGCTTCTGCATGGAGTGGATGTATTCTTCGCGCAGGTCTTCTGGCACAATGGTCTCATCGGCGATTTCGCGCAGCGCAACGACCGGGTTCTTGTCGTTGTCGCGTTCCACGGTGATCGGGGCGCCCTGCGAAATTGTGCGGGCCCGGTGAGCGGCGAGGAGAACCAGTTCGAAACGGTTCGGGAGCTTGTCGATGCAGTCTTCAACGGTGACGCGCGCCATGGGGCTCGTGCACTCCTTGTGAATTGAACGGAATTGCGGGCTCTTAGGCCGGATTTGCGGCCAAATCAAGCCCAGGCTTGGGGGTTGTGCTGACTGCTATCGGCCCAGCCAGAGCGCGGCCAGGCCCAGGAAGGCAAAGAAGCCCACAACATCGGTGACGGTAGTCACGAAGGTACCGGAGGCAATGGCTGGGTCGATGTCGAAGTGATCCAGCGCCAGAGGCACTAGAATACCGGCCAGTGCTGCCGCCAGAAGGTTGATGATGAGTGCTGCGCCAATGATCAACCCCAGATGGTCAGAGCCAAACCAGGCCCACGCAAACACACCCATAATAAGGGCAAAAAGAAAACCATTTATCAACCCTACCGTGCATTCCCGCAGGGTGACGCGCACCGCATTGGCCGGGCTCAGGCTGCGAGTGGCCAGCGCCCGAACGGCGACCGTCATGGTCTGGGTGCCGGCATTGCCGCCCATGGAGGCGACGATTGGCATCAGGATGGCGAGAGCCACCATCTGCTCCAGCGTCGCATCGAACAGCGAGATCACCCAGGACGCCAGAACAGCCGTCAGCAGGTTGACGAAAAGCCATGCAAAACGAGACCGGGTGGTTTCCAAGACCGTGTTGCTGATCGCCTCCTCTGCGCCCACCCCACCCAGATGCAGTACCTGCTCGCCTGCTTCCTCCTGAATGACGTCCACGATGTCATCGGCCATCAGCGTGCCGACGAGGCGGCCATTCTCATCTGTCACAGCGGCGGAAACGAGATTGTACTTATCGAAACGCCAGGCAACATCGTCCTGTTCATCGGTTACCCGGAAGACCGTCTGCTCATCATCCATGATGGCCTCGATCTTCCTGTCTTCCGGCGCCCGCATGAGACGGGACACAGGAACCGTGCCCACGAGGTGGCGCGTTGGATCCACGACATAGACCTCGATGAACTGCCCTGGCAGATGCCGGTCCTTGCGGATGTACTCGCTGGCCTGCCCAACCGTCCAGTCTGCAGGAACCGCCACGAACTCCGTCTTCATCAGGCGGCCTGCGGTATACTCATCATAGTCGAGGCCGCGCGTCAGGGCGGCGCGGTCTTCCTTGGGAACCTTCGCGAGGATCTCCCGCTGATCGTCGGTTTCCAAGTCCTCGATCAGATAGAGCGCATCATCGGTATCGAGCTTCTTGATAGCGGACGCGATTACGTCGTTGGGGAGCGCCTCCATCAATTCATCGCGCACGCCCTCGTCGAGTTCCGCCAGCGCCTCGGCATCGAAGCTCCGGCCCAAGGCGGCAATCAGGCGCACCCGATCCTCCTGGGGCAGCGCCTCGATCACGTCGGCCAGGTCGGCGGCGTGAAGATCGCGCGTCAGCGCGCGGATGGGCTTTGACTCTCCCGCTGTCAGCGCCTCGGCCACCCGCGCGATGAAGGAGGGCTCGATCACGCCCCAATCGTCATGAATTCTACCGGTTTCGCTGTCGCTCATGAGGCGAACCTCAAGACCATTCCTTCTACGGGCGCAAGCTGAAAGCGCACCGCACGAATGGAATGCTCGCCTGAAAAAGCAAGGGCCGCGTTCCCGGAGCTGGACGCGGCCCTGCTGGACCGAATGCTGTCATCCGGCCTCCACTTCCAGCGCTGGCACCCAGTACATCCGTGGTGTGCCGGTACGCCTGAAGGGGTATAAACGTGTCAGGCTGTGCGAAGCTGATCAGCCGAAGCCTTGCCGCTGCGCCTGTCAGTAATGACCTCATAAGAGACCGTCTGACCATCCCTCAAGCCCGGGAGTCCAGCCCTCTCAACGGCGCTGATGTGCACGAACACATCAGGGCCGCCAGACGCAGGCTGAATGAACCCATAGCCTTTTTGGGCGTTGAACCACTTCACGGTTCCTGTCTGCACGTGAGTTCCTTTCGGGACCGCCTGAGCGGCGTGCCCGACGCACAGCGCCCCTCATGAACATCGGTAATGGTGATGAGAACTGGGAACACATGCAAAGCGAGGCATGGCCGCGTCGACGCGGTCACGCTGATGTCATCCATATGAGTATGGCCTCCCTCGTTTGCAAGCTGTGCCGACGGTAAACGCCAGAGCATGCCAAAGGTTCCACCTCCAGCCCTCCGGGAACCGCAGGGATTTTTGCGCGTTACCGGTAGGCAACGAGTTGTGTCACATGCCCGAAGGAGGCAGGACTGCAAATGACCATGTCTCACACGCAAGAGGCCCGCCGGCAGAATGGGTCAACCCCGCCCCCCGGAACCAGTTCTGCCGCGTCAGCCGACGTCAGCTACCAGTCGGACGCCGCGAACTACCTTGCCGCGATGATTGCCGAGTTGCGGCAGATCTCCGACAAGGCAGGGTTTGAAAAACTCATTGGCGCTCTTGATGCGGCCTATTACGAGGCCTACGCGCTGCAGGAACCCAAGGCCTCTGCACCCGCAACACCAGAGGAAAAAAATCCACCGCCCGTGGAACCATCCTCCTCATAAGGCCGTTGGGCAGGGCTTGTCTCTCTCGAGGTCAAGTTCGGGTGTTCCGGTCACTCTTGTGGATTGCCCCCCGGCTGGGGTGGCCGGACACTCCGAAAATCCAGCCGCTTCACACCTTCTACCCGCCGCAGCGACAAATGTGGCGCAACCCGCAATCAAGGTGTAGAGAACCCGCTCAGGCGGGCGTGGCGGAACGGTAGACGCAGCGGACTTAAAATCCGCTTTCCGTAAGGAAGTGCGGGTTCGATCCCCGCCGCCCGCACCAGCAACGCGAAGCATCCGCGCTGCCCGCTGGTTCAGGACAATTATCCAATCGCCAGGCGCGGCGGAAATCCGAAACAGCTGACATAGACCTGAAGATAGGCCTCCATGTTACATGTGAGAGAACTCCCCACCCGAGGATTGATCTCGAAGATGACCGGCTTGCCCTCCCGGAGGCGATAGTCGATGCACACCGTTCCCGAATGAATTCCCAGCTTGCTCAAAACGCCGTACCAGAGCGGTTTGAAAGGCGTGGACCTGAGCCACATTCGCATCGCGGGCTTTCCCTGCTTCCCCTTCACGAGATTGGGCCCCGTCATTATGTAGTGGATAGTCGATGAGAACAGCATCATCCCGCCATTGAGAAGAATGTGCACTGCAAACTCCTCGCCGCCGGGAACGAGCTCCTGCAGGAAGGCCTCACCCGCGGTCAGTGAAGGCAGATGCGCGTCCAGGTCCACCGGGCTCTGGACAATGAAAGTACCCTTCCCGAACTCGCTGCGGCGCGACTTCACAACCAGCGGGAAGTTGCGGGGACCGAGGCTGCCAAGATCCAGCATGCCCGGGATGTAATCCTCGAACCCGGCTTGGGACATGCGCCCCGCAAAATCGAGCTTGTCATGGCAAAGCTTCCGTGGCGCAGCAGGTGTAACCAAGGCGCGGATATCCTCCTTGCGCGCCCGCCGCGCCTCAAGGTTCTCCTGATCCGCGACGGTGAGTGGCACCACCGCGTCAAAGCCCTCCAGTCGCGCTTCATCCAACGGCAGCATGGCTGAGGAGAACCCCGCGCGCTGGCAGGAAATCTCGCACCGCTCCTTCCACTCCGGCTTCCAGCCGAAAAGAATATTTGGTCGGTCCGCTGCCATGATGTGCACCTCGATCCTGTCAAACCCGCGCCTGCCCCTTCACCGGAGCGGCGGCGAACGCAAGATGTCACAGTGCATCATACCGCACACTGGCAAAACCGCTCTGCCACCACCTCACTGAATTCGCGCAGCAAACTGCCTCAGCCGCCGTTTCCCAGCCTAAGCAGGGTACTGATGGTGAACCTTCATCAAATTGTTCGACGACGTATTGCGGATAGACGCGCAGGCCAGCGGCGCAGCGAACCCACATTTCGCTGCAACTGATGGAAAACGACGGTAGCGCCCGGCAAGCAAAGCGTTCACGCAGCCCGAGCGGCGGACTGTCTTGTCAAGCCATCGAACTGGGAGAACGATGGTGCGGCCAAGAGGACTCGAACCTCCACGGTGTTACCCGCTAGCACCTCAAGCTAGTGCGTCTACCAATTCCGCCATGGCCGCACGCCATATCGTTGGTGGCGCGGTGTCTAACAGGGGTGTTTCCATTAATCAACCCCTTTCGGCGGCGCCTGCCCGGCCGCACCGTGGTCAACGGTTTGCTACCGTAAAACACCGTATTTACTACTGGTTTTGAACGCCATCTCAAAGCCTCGCAGGCATGTTCCGGTCATCATGAGGAAGACGGGGCAATACATGATCGGATGGTGGGCTGCGGCGGCGGCACTGCTCGCGCTTGCAACACAGGCCAGCCCGGCAGCATCGGCGGGCAACGAACGCACGACCCCGGTGGAGCGTCAGAACAGCCGCGCCGCCAGGGTTCACGGCCCGGCCCTGCCACCGCTGGGATTTGTGAGATTTTGCAGCCGCACACCCCTCGCCTGCCGAAAGGACCGAAATAGGCCGGCGCGCCTGCGCATGACGGACGAGCGCTGGCGGCTGGCCTACCAGATCAACAGCTTTGTCAATGCCCGGATCGCGCCACTGAGCGATGAGGAACTCTACGGCGAAGCGGAATTCTGGACCTATCCCGCTGATGCGGGCGACTGCGAGGACTACGCCCTTCTCAAGCAGCGCTACCTCGAGCGGCTCGGTTTCTCGCGCTCGGCGTTGCTCCTCACCGTGGTCCTCGACGAAAAGAACGAAGGCCACGCCCTTCTCACCATCGTTACGGATGAGGGCGACTTCATACTGGATAACAGAACCAATCAGATACGAAGCTGGGAGGGCGCTGGTTACACGTTCCTCAAGCGCCAGTCCCGCCATGACCCACGCAAATGGGTTTCACTCACACCCAGGCCTGAATTGTCCACCCGCATGACGGCGGCGGACGGCGAGCCCTAGACCAACAGGAGAATGAGGCCCGGTCGGCGTCCCCTCGCACCACCCCACCAGACCGGGCTCTAGGAGCCGGCGCAATCCCCACTGCGCCGGCTCCGCCCATTTCCAAAACCGAATCACGCCAAGAAAATTCAAGCCATCATCCACAATTATGTTTTCTTGTTTAGCGATCCAACTAGATATTTTTACGAAAATATCTGCAGCTTACCCGAATACAGCTCCACACAGGAATGCCCTACCAGGTTCATCAACAAAACTTGGAGGCACTGTAATGAAGAACGATCTGAGGGCAGACAGCGAAAGCAAAACGATCTTTGACGTAAACCGAAAGGCTCCACAGTTTGCAATCGCATGCGCACTTCAGGAACTGGAACGTTGGCTACGTAAGTACAACCGGGACTCCACGCAGGAGAATCAGACAGCACTTCTTGATGAGATTGAACGGTTGCGGCGCTTCGTTCTGGTTCGGGCAAGTCTCGCGAAGGCACTCTGTGCCACCAAACGTACTGATAACCGGACCATGGGCCGCCAACTTTGTGACGCACTGCACAGCATGATCGGCGATGTACCAAAATTCGTAAAAATTTATGCTGCGCCCGGCGCACCGCTCATGGACCGTGACAGCTTCCGCGTCATCGCGTGCCTGAATTTTCTCGGTAGTCTCGACGCTGAATTCCTCTGAGCGATATGCTGTCAGGCCTCTGGCGCGCCGAGGCCTGACAGCACGGCAAGCCGCACCAGCGCTGCCGGGTTGGTGACGCCGTGGTGGTGCTGTGCGTTG
>JBEIDW010000078.1:0-13854 GCA_040383265.1 Hyphomicrobiales bacterium | reverse complement strand
GGAAGATGGCCCGTGAGTAGCCGCCTCCTCGTCTTCCTCATCCCGCTCGTCGTCATTGCCATCTTCTGGGTGATGGCGAAGTCGGAGAAGAAGCTGGCGCATGACCCGACGCACAAGAGCTTCTTCGAGCGCAACGGCACGGTGCTGGGCGTCACCTTCATCCTGCTCGTGGCATTCTGGTCGCTGTTCCTCGTGGTGCTGCCCTATCTCTACATGGTGGTCGAAAGCTTCCACCCGAAGCTGCCGCCCATGAAGCGCGGCGGGCCGGAGGACGTCCTGACGCTCGAGCAGTACAAGTCCTTCTTCGTGACGCCCTCCGACGGCACGTGGAACGTCAACCACATAGGCGCCTTCGTCTTCACCATCATCACGTCCGTTCTGGTGACGGCGCTCAACTTCGCCATCTGCTATCCGCTCGCCTATTACATGGCGCAGGCAGGGACCCCGCAGAAGGTGCGCATCATCATGCTGGCGCTCATCGTACCCTACTGGGTGAACGAAATCCTGCGCGCCTTCTCGCTCCGCCTGCTGCTGGCCTCGCGCGGGCTCATCAACCAGGCGCTGATGGGCATGGGCCTCACCGAAAAACCGCTGGACTTCATGGCAATGGACGTGGGCCTCTACGTGGGCCTCTCCTATGCCTATCTCCTCATCATGATCTTCCCGCTTTACAATGCCATCGAAAGCCTCGACAAGAACCAGGTCGAGGCGGCTCGCGACTTAGGAGCCCCCTGGTGGAAGATCCACCGCGACGTGGTGATCCCCTATGCCAAACCCGGCATCGCGAGTGGGTGCACCATGGTGTTCATGCTCGCCGCAGGCTCGCTCGCCGCCCCGCAGTTCCTCGGCGGGCCCTCGACCCTGTGGTTCACATCGATCGTCTATGACTTCTTCTTCCAGTCCTTCAACTGGCCCAGGGGTGCGGCCTACGCCTTCATCCTGCTGGCCGCCTGCATCGGCTTCGTGATGCTGATGCTGAGGTTGTTCAAGGTATCGCTTGGGGAGACGATCAAGTGAGTTCCAAATCCATCATGAAGGGGATGATCGGTTTTTACATCATCCTTTTCTTCCTCTACCTTTTCGGGCCGCTGATGGTGATGGGCATTACTGCCTTCAACACGCCGAACTACCCGACGGCCTATCCCTTCGAGGGATTCACGCTGGATTGGTTCGTCAAGCTCTATAACCACCGCGCCATGATGGACGGCCTCAAGAACTCGATCATCATCGGGCTGGGCGTCGTCGCCGTGTCGGTGCCGGTGGGCTTGGCTGCCGCCATCATCATGAACCAGATCTACCACCGCGCACGCGGCCTGTTTTATCTGGTCACCGTCTCGCCGGTGCTCACCCCTGGAGTCATCATCGGCATTTCGACGGTGATCTTCTGGAAGGACATGATGGGCCTGACGGAATTCACAAAGGCCACCTTCTACAAGGGCGTGATTTTGGCGATCCTCGGCCAGTCAAGCTTCGTGGCCGCTTACTCCCTGCTCATCATCATGGCGCGCCTGCAGCGCTTCGACCGCGCGCAGGAGGAAGCAGCGCTTGACCTGGGCGCCTCGCATCCGCAGGTGTTCTGGAACATTTTGCTGCCCTTCCTGAAGCCGGCGCTGATTTCGGCGTCCGTCATCGCCTTCCTGTCGAGCTTTGAGAACTACAACACCACGACCTTCGCCATCCTGGCCGACAAGACGCTGGTGACGGTTCTGGCCGGTGAAGTGCGCCAGGGCACCACGCCCGCCCTCTCCGCGCTGGCTGTCATCATCATCGGCATCTCGCTACTGGGTGCCATCATCTATGAAACGATGAAGCGCCGCGAGGAAGCACAGGCCGAACGCGCCAAGGAACGTGCCAAGATCGCCGAGCGCAGTGATCTCGCAGATGCGGCGGCGGGGCTGAAATAGCCCCGCCGGCCGGAATTCACACCCGCCGACGCCCGTTCGCCTGCTCGACCGGCACGATCATCTTGCCGATGGGCCAGAGCGCGAGGCCCGCGAGCTTGAGGTGGGCCCAGGCGAAGGGAATGCCGATGATGGTGATCGCCAGAAGGATCGCCGTCAGCACGTGGCCCAGGGCAAGCCACCAACCGGCGAAGACGAACCACAGAATGTTGCCAATCATGCCGAGCGGGCCAGTGCCGACATCCTCGCGGCCCGTGTGGCTGTCGCGCGGGACGGCGGTATAACCGAAGGGCATGAGCGTATAGAGCGCGTTGTTCACCGCTGCCCTGGCCCAGGGAATGCCGATGATCGTCACCGCCATGATCACGGCGGCAATGAGCCAGCCAAACGCCATCCAGGCACCGCCCAGCAGGATCCAGATGATGTTCAGAAGCAGCGACATTCAACCCTCCATTTTGCCGCCTATATGGGCGGCGGCAATGATTTTCGCCACAAAAATCGGAAATGGCCTTGAGATGGTTGACGTTAGAGGCCCTGCTCTACCATCCTGTGAAAATGAGATTCATCCATACGGCTGACTGGCAGATCGGCAAGCCCTTCCGGAACTTCGGCGCGAAGGAAAGCGTGCTGCGCCAGGCGCGGCTCACCGCCATCGAAACGATCGGCAAACTCGCCCAGCAGGAGGCGGCCCCGCATGTACTGGTGGCAGGCGATCTTTATGACAATGAAGAGCCCGCCCAGAAAACCCTGCTCGAACCACTGGAGCGGATGCGGAACTTCCCTGCCATCGCGTGGCACGTGATTTCCGGCAACCATGATTTCCACCGCGCCAACGGCCTGTGGGACCGCGCCAGGTCCCTCGGCCTGCCGCCCAATGTGCATTTACATCTCGCGCCGGAACCCGTGCTGATCGGGGACGAGGCCATGCTTATGCCCGCGCCCTTGCGGCGCAAGAGCGAGGCGACCGACCTCACCGAATGGATGGACCAGGCGCCGAGCGCCATCGGCCTGATCCGCATTGGTTTGGCGCATGGCTCGATCACCGGCTTCGATTCATCGGGTGACGCGAAGAACACCATCGCGCCTGATCGCGCGGCCCGCGCCGGCCTCGATTATCTGGCGTTGGGTGACTGGCACCGTAGCATGGAGATCAACCCCGCCACCTGGTATTCCGGAACGCCAGAGGCCGACCGCTTCAACAGCCAGGACATCGGCCAGGTGCTGCTGGTGGACATCGCAGGGCCTGGCGTGCCGCCTGCGGTCACGCCCAAACGAACCGGCGCCTATCACTGGCTCACACAAGCAGAGACCTTGGCGCGGGCCGATGAACTCGAGGGGCTGGAGGCGCGACTGCGCGCCCTGCCAAATCTTTCGAGCCTGCTGATGCGGCTCGACCTTACGGGCACGCTGGACCTCACCGCGCGTGCCGACCTCTCCCACCGCCTCGAAGCGCTCGAAGCAGCCATGTTCTGGCTCGAAGCTGATCTCAACGGCCTGCATGTGCGCCCCACACTGGAAGACCTCGAACAGATTGACTTCGGCGGCGTGCTGCGCGAAGCGGCCGAAAAGCTGAAAGAGCAAGCCGAGAACCCGACTGCAAGCGCGGTGGAGCGGCGCCGAGCCGAGGATGCCCTCGTACAGCTTTTCGTGCTGACCCGTGGACGCGATGGAGGTCAGGCGGCATGAAGCTTCTCCATGTGGCGGTTGAGGGCTGCGGCCGCTTCGGAACGCCGGCCCGCATCGAAGGCTTCGGTCCCGGCGTGAATATTCTCTCGGCGGGAAACGAAGCCGGAAAGTCCACCCTGTTCCGCGCCATACGCACCTGCCTGTTCGAACGCCACAGCGGCGCCAGCAAGGAGATTGCGGCTCTAGCAACCGAAGGCCTGTCGTTGCCCATCACCATCACGGTGGGCTTCGAGCAGGACGGCAAGACCTACGAGATCACCAAGTCATTCCTCAAATCCAAATCCGCAAGCCTCTCCTGCGATGGTGTGGTCACCGCCCGCAATGCGGAGGCGGACGAGAAGGTCTGGGACGTCCTCGGCATCTCGCACAGATCGGCCCGCGCGCTTGATGAAGCCGCTTATGGTGTGCTGTGGGTGCAGCAGGGCCACTCGATGAACGTGCCGGAGCCATCCGAAGGGGCGACCAGCGTTCTCAATGATGTGATCGCGCAGGAAGTCGGCACTCTAGTTGGGGGTGAACGGGCACGCAGCGTGCTTGCCGATGTGAAGGACGAACTCTCCAAGCTGATCACCGAAACACGCAAGCCCCGCGCCAACGGTCCGCTGGACATGGCCCTGAAGGAAAACGAGCGAATATCCGCCGAGCGCGCCGATGTCGAAAGCCGGCTCAGGGATTTGAACGACAGGTACGCCGCGCTGGAGCAACTGCGCGCCGAACACAAGCGCGTGCATGATCCCGCCGCAGCCGAGCAGATGACACGCGAACTGGCCGAGGCGCGTCAGAAACACGAAGCGGCGGAGAAAGCCGCCCAGGCTCTGCTGCGCCTTGAAACAGAGGAGCGCCACGCCCACGACCGCCTCGTTTCCCAGCGCGACAAGCTCGATGCGCTGAGGAAGCGCGCCACCACGATTGATGAGAACCGCGTCCGGTTGAAACACATCAGCGCCGGACTGCTGCCCCTTGCTGAACAAGAGGCGGAAGCCCGCACGACGCTTGGCGCGGCGGTGGCCGAGAAATCCGCCCGCGACAGCGCTGCGGAGGAACTGGACTTGCGCGAGCGCGAGTTGATGCTTCTCGCCTCTCTTGCCGCAAAGCTGTCGCAGCGCGGGGCGCTGGCAGCCCGGCTTGGCCTTCTCAGGGATTTCCGCAGCCGGCTTGCGATGAACGAGGCCGCAATCAAGGCTGAAACCGTCACGGATGCCACCATCAAAACGCTGGACACGCTGGAGCACGAGGCAGAGACCCTCCGTGCACGGATCGATGCGGCGGCCGCCCGCCTCACCATCGAGGCAAGGCCCGGTACGGATGTGGAAGTGAATGGGGCTATGGTTGAAGGGCATGTCGCGCGGGCCGTCAGTGAGCCGTTGACCATCACGGTTGGCTCGGGCGTGACATTGACCGTCTCGCCACCCGCCGCGACGCTGGCGGCAGCGGAGGATGGGCTGAAGGATCGGCGCGTCAGGCTCGCCGCGCTACTCAGCCAGCACAAGGCCGCTTCTCCCACCGCATTGCGCCAGCTTCGCGTGGCCCGCCTGCGGCTCGAGGAAGAGGCAAGGGACTTGCGGGCCGAACGCACGGCACTTTCCATGACGGACGCGCCGGGTGCCGAGATCGAAAAACTGGAGGCGGCCATCGGCGAGATTGACGCCGAAGCGCGACAGGCGCTCGCAGCCAATGCAGAGGTTCCAACCGCCGCCGAACTCGACCTGCAAAAGCAAAAGATCAGCGAGAGGCGTGGAGAATTGCGCGCTGAACGCACCCGACTGGAGGCGATAATCGCGGGACAGAACGCAGCGCTGGAGCGTATCGCAAAGGAACGCGGCACGCTGGATGGCCAGCTGCGCGAAATCAACGCGAAACTTGAAGCCGATCTCGCCGTGCTGCCCGATGAGGGTCGCGAAGGCTTCATCGCTGAAGCTCAGGTGGAAGTTGGTCTGCGTGAAGCCACACATCGCGGCAAGGCAGCGCTGCTCGAAGAGAAACGCGGCGAGGCACCCACGGCGGAGGAAATTGAACGGCTGACATCACGCGCGGAACGTCTGGCCATGGCGCTGCAGAACCGTGCGGCGTCCATCGAACAGCTCAATCAGAAGATCGCGCGGCTGGAAGGCGAGATTCAGACCGCGGGCGGCGATGGGCTTGGCGAGAGGGCATCCACCTTGGCCCTTCAGCAATCCGTGGCACTTGCCGAAGTGCAACGGCAGACTGAGCGTATGGAAGTCTTGAGCCTGCTGCGCAACACAGTTGAACACTGTTACGCCCGGCGGCGCGAGGAGTTGAACGCGCCGCTTCGCCGCCACCTGAAGCCCTTCATGAATGATGTCTTCCCGCAGGCTGACGTGCAGATTGGCGAGAATTTCGCGGTGTCGGGATTATCCCGCTCAGGGCCAGGCAGCGAGTTGTTCGGCAGGCTGTCGCTCGGCACGCAGGAACAGGTCGCCGTTCTCGTGCGCCTCGCCATGGGCGCAATGATCGCGGAGAAAGGGGCTGACGTGCCCATCATCCTGGATGATGCGCTGGTGTTCTCCGATGATCAGCGGATCGAGCAGATGTTCGACGCCATAAACCGTGCGGGAAAGCGCCAGCAGGTCATCGTGCTGACGTGCCGGGCACGCTCTTTTGCGTCTCTCGGCGGCCGCCAGTTGCAGATCGTGTAGGAAAGCTGTCGGCAGGCCGAAGCCGGCACTTGCGCTCAGCGGCGATTCTGGCAGGAAGAGCCCCCGAGGCAACTTCTGACCCCTTTCTCATGACCAACGTCCATGCACTTTCGCACGGTGAGCAACTGACAGTTCTTCTGGAACTCGCCAACGCCGCCCTCAGTCGTTATGCGCTGCCGCCGCGGAGCACGGCCAGCATGATCAACCTGTCCGAGAACGCCACCTACCGGGTCGATACGCCTGAAGGGCAGCGCTTTGCCCTGCGTATACACCGGGACGGTTATCATTCCCGTCAAGCGATCGAGTCGGAACTCGCCTGGGCCATTGCCCTGCGGCAGGCGGGCATCGTGACAAGCCCGGCCCCCATCGCAGGCCGGGATGGCGCGCTGGTTCAGTTGGTCTCCCACCCGCTTTTGCCAAGGCCGCGCCACATCGTGCTGTTTCACTGGGAAGATGGCGTGGAACCGGGCATCGGAGAAGATCTTTCCAAACCATTCGAAATTCTCGGCGAAACGGCGGCCCGCATGCACATTCACGCGCGGCAGTGGCAACGGCCGACATGGTTCACCCGCTTCACATGGGACTATGAAACCAGCCTCGGTGAAGCAAACCCACACTGGGGCCGCTGGCGCGATGCGCTCGGCATGGATCACGCCAAGGAGAATCTGTTCCAGCGCACCGTAGACCTGATTGGACGGCGCCTCGCAGCCTATGGCAAGGGGCAGGAGCGATTTGGACTGCTTCACTGCGACCTTCGCCTCGCCAATCTGCTGATCGATGGGGGAGACATAAAGGTCATCGACTTTGATGACAGCGGCTTCGGCTGGTACATGTATGATGCTGCGTCCACCGTATCCTTCTATGAGCATGAGCCCCAGGTGCCGGCACTGATCGACAGTTGGAAGAACGGTTACCGCAAGGCGCTGCCACTGCCGAAGGAAGACGAAACCGAAATTCCAACTTTCATCATGCTCCGCCGCATTCTGCTTGTTGCATGGGTTGCCTCCCACCGCGAAGCACCGTTCCCGCAATCGCTTGGAGCAGGATTCACCGATGGAACCCTGCCGCTATGCGAAGACTATCTCTGCCGTTTCTCCGGCCCGCCGCTTGCAGCAAGGTCGAACGGAATGGAGCACGCCTGATGCTGCACATGATTGTGGGGCAGGCCACTTTGCACGGACTGGCGCATCATGCCATTGAGCGCGGAAATCGATTTGATGGACATTCACACAAAGCATGAACCTGCTCGACTTCGCCAACGCGACCGGCAAGCACCGCAAAGACCTCATCGGCAAGGCCTGGACTGCCAGAGGGGTGCTGCAGGCCGTCTCCCACGAAACCCGCATCTTGCTTTGCCTGCTTGCCGATGGGGAAGTCCCTCCCATCCCCCACAGCCGCAGCAAGGCATGACGGGCAGCGGGTAGAATCACTCGCCGCGACACCACCTAAAACACGTATAAGTTGTGCCGTCCGACAAAAGTGGACACAAAAGGAACCGGAATTACGTGAATAAACAGCACAACTTGATGTTTATGAGCTTTGTGCCATATTCTCCCGACCTGGTTGTTTTGGTAAGTGTTTTTACTTTGACATACCCGCTTGGAAGCCTAGAAGTGATAGTTTAAGATATCGGAACAATTTGACGTCAATAGTTTTTTCCACTCTATTGCAATATTTGATGGAAGGCTATTGGCGCATGAACGAAATGATCAGAAAGAGACAGCACGTGGACAAGAACCTGCTCATTTTCCGTATCAGTCGCGTGGTGCGCGCCATTGAAGCCACTTCGGGGCTTGGCGAACTTGACATCTCCGCCCGCGCCATTCTCAGCTACATCGGCGAGGCTGAAGCGGACCAGCGGATACTGAACGTCTCGGATATCGTGAAGGGACCAGGTTTTGGTACGGCGCCCACCGTCTATTCCCGCCTTTCGGAATTGGAAAAGAATGGCTGGATCCGTTGCATTCCCGATCCGAACGATGGCCGCGCAAAGCAGGTTCTCCTGACGCCGCTGTCGAAGCGCACCTATGCGAAAATGTCGGCGGAAGCACTCAAGCTCGCGACATCTCGCAAAGGCTGACTGAGCGCGCGATAAATCAAGCCTCCGCTTGTCACCCGATCGATCCCACATAAGCCCGGCTCCCTCCATCGCGGTGATCGAGGATGATGTTCGCCTCTGCAATGCGATTGCAGAAGAACTGAACCACGCCGGTTACAGCGTTGAAAAGGCCAATGGCGAAGCGGAGTTCGCGCCGCTCCTCGCCGGCAGAGGCTTTGATCTGGTGACGCTTGACCTCAATTTGGATGGCATGCCCTACAAGGGCCTCGACCTGGTAAGGTCCATCCGGACGGTGCGTAATGTTCCGATCATCGCAATCACAGCGCACACTGCCCCCTGGGACCGCCTGAGGGCCCTTGAACTTGGTATCGACGACTATGTGACGAAGCCATTTCTCATGGGAGAGATGCTCATCCGGATCGAGCGGGTCCTCAGCCGCTATATCGCGGGACCGCCCTCCCCGCCGGCAGGCCAGCCTCAGCCCATCTTCGAGTTCGCTGGCTTCCAACTCGATCTCACGCGCCGCGAGGTCATAGACCCTGATGACAGGCGGATCGAACTGACGGAAACGGAATTCAACCTGCTGTCCCTGCTCGTGCACTCTCCCGCCCGTATCATGACCCGTGACGAGTTGTGGCAAGCGCTGCGCGGGCATGAGTGGTCGCCGCTGGACCGGACGCTCGATGGTCACATCGCTCGGCTCCGGCGCAAGCTGGAACCGGCTGCGGAGCGGCCTGAACTCATCAAGAGCGTTCGCGGCATCGGCTATGTCCTCGCCGTTCCGGTCAAAGCCAAGCCGGATGACGCGTCAGGGCCAGGCCTGCTCCCGTAAGGGAGCACCAGACAGCGCCTGGGCCAGTTGGCGGCGTGAGCATGACTTGGCCAACACCTTCCCGGCGCGGGCAGCGTCTGAGGCCTCGGACAGGAAATGCTCATGCGCGCTGATAAGCACCACGGGCAGGTCAGGCATTTCCGTGGCAATCCAGTCTCGCAGGCCGAAACCGTTGAGATCGCCGGGCATGGCAATGTCAGACAGGACGAGGGCGATTGATGGATTCGTCAGCAGCTTCCGGATAGCCTCTCCCGCATTTGCGGCGGCCTCCACGGCATATCCAAGGGCCTCCACCCGCTGCAGCGTCGCTTCACGAACAGCGGGGTCGTCATCGACGATGAGCACCAATTTACCATCGCCCAACGGCAGGCTGCCGTCTGCCTCCCTTGCGGCAGCACGATCTACGTGGGTGCGCGGAATATGAAGAGATACCGAGGTGCCCTCACCCGGAGCGGATGCGATGCTCATGTAACCATGTGCATTCGTGGCGAAGGCGGATACGCTCGTCAGCCCGAGGCCCGTTCCAGCCCCTTCCGCCTTGGTGGAAAAGAATGGCTCGATGGCGCGGGCGAGTATCGCCTGATCCATGCCGCAGCCCGTGTCCCGCACGACGAGGACGACATAGTCGCCAGTTGAGCGTGTATCGCGCGAAGAGCCATGTGGCTGGGCTTCATTGCGGGCCGTGATGGCGATCTGCCCATCGCCCACGATCGCATCACGCGCGTTGATGACAAGATTGATGACTGCGCTTTCAAGGTCGAGCGGGTCGGCCATAACCTCCCACAAATCATCAGGAAACTGGATAGAAATCCGGACACCGGGTTTCATGACCGACGTGAGCGAGCCCAAGATGGCCGTAATGCGCTCACCGATATGCAATGCCTGCGGCTGCTGCCGGCGGAGTTGCGACAGATTGATGAGCCGCCGGTTGAACAATCCGCCGGCATGCGCGGCTTCACGGGCATGCACCAGTTGCTGCGAAATCTCCGGGGTTGTCGATTGCCGCTCGATCCTTTCCAGCGTCGCTGCGATCACCGCCAGCAAATTGTTGAAATCATGCACGATGCCACCCAGCAACTGCCCGGCGGCTTCGAGGCGCTGGCTCTTAAGATAATATTCCTCGCGCGCCTTGCGGTCCGTGATGTCACGCAGCACGCCATAGCGGCCAAAGGCTGAGGGGCTGCCGATGCAGAAGCGGCTTTCGATCCACCGGATCGCGCCATCCGGGCGAATGATCCTGTACTCGGCAGCCACGACTTCACCTGAAGCCCTGGCGCGGGCAATCGTTGCCCGGAGATAGTCCCTGTCTTCCGGATGGACCAGCCGCATGGCCTGTCTGGCTTTCGGCGCAACGGTGAATGGGTCCAGTCCTTGAATGGTGTAGGTTCGCTTGTCCCAGTGCTGATCACCGGCTCCGCCGCTCCAGAAGCCCATGTCGCCGGTCTCAAGCGCCAGTTGCAGCCGCTCCCGGCTTTCCAGCAGGCGGAGTTCAAGGGCCTTACGGTTCGAGATATCGAACATGACGCCATGATGACGCGCAGCGCTGCCACGGATGGTGATGCGCCCGCGCTCCTCCACCCAGCGGGTGATATTGCCAGGCAGCCGGAGACGGTATTCGAGGGTGAAGTCAGTACGCTCGTGGCGTGCCGATTGAACCCGGGCATTCACCGTTGGCCGGTCATCCGGATGAATACGCGCGATCCATGTCTCGCTCGTTGGCGCCGACTCGCCCGGCACACACTCAAGCAGACGGAACATCCGGTCGTTCCATTGGTATTCGCCAGTCTCGAGGTCATGTTCCCAGATGCCAAGGTCCGCCGCATCCACAGCCAGTTGCAACCACTTTTCGGCGGCGGACAGGCGGTGTTCTCTGAGAATCGAGTCAGTGATATCTGCCGTAAGCCCAAAACAGATCAGCGCTTCGCCTGTGGCATCCCGGCCCCAGCTCCAGGTATCGCGCACCCATCGCTCGCGGCCATTGGCGATGATGCGATAGGTCAGCTCCGAAACTTCGGTCGCGGTGAACATATCGTGCAGTGATGATTCTGCGAAGTTCCTGTCTTCCGGATGAACCACCGCGAGCCAGGGCCCGCGTCCTGCTGGAACCGATCGGGGCTCATAGCCGAGAAGCCTGTAGTATTCATCGCTCCAGCGGGGCTGCCCGACGAGCGAGTTATACTCCCACACGGCAACCGCATTGACTTCCAGCGCCTGCTGCAGCCGCATGCGGTTGGTGTTCAATTCAGAGGCCCGGCGCTTTTCCGCGGTAATGTCACGAACTGCACCATAATAACGTAGGAGTTCTCCATCCGGCGCGCGCTCATACTGGCCGCGTTCGCGCATCCACCTGACTTCCCCAGATGGCGTGACCACCCGGTAATCGAGATCAAAGTAACCACCATTCCGGCGCCGGTCAGCGACCATGCGCCGGAACACCGGCACATCATCAGGATGGACGAGATTTGCCAGTGCATCATAGCGGGCCGAAGCAACTCCCCTGCCCACACCGAGAATGCTCAACAGCGTCTCACTGCAGTATTCCTCGCCGCTGCGGAAATCCCGGAACACGATTCCAATCCCGGCGATCGCCATGACTTTGTCGCCACGCCGTTGCGCCTCGGACACCACAGTTTCATCGAGCGTTGCCCCCATGCGGATGAAAACACCCGACCACCTGCCATCCGGCAGCAGGTTACGCCGGTCTTCGATCCATTCCACCCGGCCATCGGCCAGCCGGATACGATAGCGAAGCCGCATGTCTGCATCGCTCACAGGCTGGAGCGAACGCCGCACCTCCTCTGCATCCAGCGGATGAACATGCTTGAGCCAGATGTCCCAGCTGCCCGGCTCAGCGGGCTGCTCACCCAGAAGCTCCGCAAGCCCCACAGGCCACTCCAGCCGCGCCGCGCCGGGCAGCCAGCGCCAACGGAAAATTCCGAGGCTGGGCTCTTCCAGCGGCGGCTGGAGCGTCATGGCCCGGTCCAATGTCAGGCTGTTGTCCTCCATGCTTACAGGCCGTCTCCCCGATGAAAAAATATCCCGTCAGCGTCATTGCCAGTGCCGGTAGAGGCGCATAACGCCAATCAACAGGATAACCACCAGGAGGCTGCCGAAAAAATCCCCCGCCGCCATGGCGGCAGTACTCGAAAGCATATCCCCGGCCGGTTCCAAACCGAAGACCCAGAAAAGGACATTGTGAAGAGCCGCAGATCCGGCGGCCGTACCGAAGGCAAGCACCGGAAGATCGCGCGCAAACAGATTGGTGAGGCGCCGGTCAATCCCCATCAACCGCTGCGTTACAACCAATGAGACATAGGGGGAAAACCCTGAGCAGACTGCAATGACGACGATTTCAGCACTGCTACGGACATTGAACTCACTTCCAACCAGAAAGAGAGAGCCGAGAGAAACGCCCACCGCCGCCCAGACGCCGCCAATCAGCAGGGCAAAGAACCGGATACCGGACGGTATGAAGATAAGATCGATTCCGGCGGTGTGGGCGGTCATCGGCAACATTAGGTCATGCGCCTTGAACGCACCAACCCAGACCACGGCTACCACAACCACAATCAGAGCGTTGATTGTCAACGTCTCCCGCATCCGTTTGCCCTGCCCCACAAGACCCACTCCCAGCCGATTTCGAACTTGACCAAGAGTTAGCGATTTGGGGAAGTACAATATCGTGGAGATTTGTGTGGCTCATCGCTGGCTGGCCGCCCCCAAAAGGGCAGCAACCGGGAATGGCATACTTCGTGGTGCAAGAAGAATGGTAGCGGGAGAGGGATTTGAACCCCCGACCCCAGGATTATGATTCCCGTGCTCTAACCAACTGAGCTACCCCGCCAAAGGTGGCGCGCATATAGGGTCAGGCGCGCGCCGGAGTCAAGCCGTGTGTCCTGCCTCCCCATCACTTTCCGGGTCCTTCTTGATGAAGGTCCGCCACAGAGAGATGAACAGGAAATAGAGGCTGGCCGCCACCCAGACCCACAGCTGAATGTCTTCCACCAGACCCCAGTCACTCCGGTCCTTGGCCTGAATAATCAGGCTCAACGACATCGCCGCCCACAGCACCGTCAACGGAATGGTGATCTCGCGCCAGTCCGTTACCCGCAGGGGGTGCACGAACTTGACGGGGATGAAGGTGAGCACACACAGCAGGGCGACAGTGATGATATTGGTCACTGGCCCCGTCTGCAGGACGAAGAAATAGAGAACCACCACGTTCCACAGCGCCGGAAAGCCAACGAAATAATAATCATCCGACTTCATGCCGACATTGGCGAAGGTATAGCAGGACACCGCCATGATTGCCGCGGCCGAGATCAGGCTCCACGTCTGGCCGGAGAAAATGAAGTCCAGCGGCGTCATGTTGAACCAGTAAACCATGAGCGCTGGTACGGCGACATAGGTGAAGAAGTCGATCACGTTGTCGAGCGTGCGGCCATCCACATTGGGGGTGTATTCGAGCACACGCGCCTTCCGCGCCAGCGTGCCGTCCACACCATCCACGAACAGGGCGAGGCCCAGCCACATGAAGGCGGCCACCGGATCGTTCTTCAGAACCGAAACCAGCGCCAGGAACCCGAGAACAATGCCGCAGGTGGTGAAGGCATGGACGGCCCATGCGACACCTTTCCTCACATCTCGGTCGATGTTGGGGTGAAGGTTGATCTTGGCCAAGGCACGATTACTCCCACGTGAACCCCAACTATAGGAAAG
>JBEIDW010000077.1:0-14274 GCA_040383265.1 Hyphomicrobiales bacterium | reverse complement strand
GTGGCGGCATCATGCTGCATGTCATAGATACGAGCGCGGATGTCGACGAGCGGCTTGAACTGCGGATGCGTCGTCACATCCTTCACACGCTCGCCGTTCATCCACACTTCGCGCCCGTCGCGCAGGGACTCGCGGAACTGTTCGCCGGTTCTGATCATGTCTCGGTTTCCCTCTGTGGCGCGCGACAGCGCGGATGGCCGGAGGTTGACACGGAGCCTGACTTCGGAAAAATAGATTATACAGCACTTCTGAATAGGATTTATCGATGCTGCGCTTCACCCTGCGGCAGATCGAATATGCCGTCGCCATCTGGGATCACGGCTCGGTTGCGGCGGCTTCCGTCCGGCTGGGCGTGGCGCAGCCCACGCTTTCGGCCGCGCTGGCGAAACTCGAAGAGCAGGTCGGGCTGCAATTGTTCATCCGCCACCATGCGCAAGGCGTCAGCCCGTCGCCTGCGGGCTTGCGCTTTCTGGCCGAGGCCCGCAACCTTCTCACCCATGCGCAGGACTTCCAGCGTGACATGGCGGTGGCGGGCAATGCCATTGAGGGCGATCTCTCGCTCGGCAGCTTCGCCACCATCGCACCCGCCTTTGTGCCGCAACTCATCAAGAGCTTCACCAGCCTTCACCCCAAGGTGACGATCCGCATGGCGGAGGGTACGCAGGATGAACTGCTGGAGGGCTTGAGGCGTGGCCGCCATGATGTTGCGCTGCTGTATGAGGTGGACATGCCGGAGGATGTGGCGGTGACCCCACTTGCGTCCTTCACGCCTTATGTGCTGCTACCCGCCCGGCACCGGCTGACGAGGCTGCGCCATGTGCCGCTGATAGCCCTCAAGGATGAGCCCTTCATCCTGCTCGACATTGCACCAAGCCGGACTTACTTCACCCGTATTCTGGAAAATGCCGGGGTGGCACCCGTGATCGCCTTCGCCTCGCCATCGCTCGAGGTGGTGCGCGGACTTGTGGGCCAGGGTCTGGGATACTCGATCCTTGTCACCCGCCCGCATGGCGACCACGCCTATGCCGGCGATCAACTGGCCGTGCGCCCCATCGCGGATGAGGTGGAGCGCGGCGTCATTGCCCTTGCGGCGCTAAAGCAAATGCGCAAGACACGACTGGTCTCTGCCTTCGAGGCGCACTGCGTGGACTTCTTTGGAAAAACGGACCAGACAACGTGACGGAATTGAACGCAACCATCATCGGCGCCGGCATTATTGGCATGTCCACCGCAGCCTTCCTGCAGCGTGAAGGCTACAGGGTTACCGTCATTGACCGCGTGGCGCCCGGCGAAGGCTGCTCCTTCGGCAATGCCGGCGGCCTCGCCTTTGCCGAGATCGTGCCGACCGTCCACCCCAACATGCTGATGAAAATTCCCGGCTGGCTGATGGACCCGCTTGGGCCTCTCACCATACGCTGGTCCTACCTGCCCAAGGCGCTGCCGTGGTTCATGTCGATGGCCCGCAATTCCCTGCCTGACCGCGTCAAGGCGATCACCGAAGCCCGCGCCAACCTTGCGCTGCGCGTGGTGAGCGATTTCGAAACGCTGCTGAAGGCGGCCGGCACGGCGGACCTCATACGGTATCAGGATACGCTGCGGCTTTACGAAACCGAGGCCCAATCTGCAGGCGATGCGGCGGAGCGTGCGGCGAAGAACGCCTACGGCTTCGAGACGAAGCGCCTGTCAGGCGATGACGTGCGCGAGCTTGAGCCCGCGATTGGCCCCGCCGTCCATTGTGGCGTGTTCCACGGCGGCTGGTACTTCCTCACCAATCCGGGCCGCGCGGTAAAGTCCATTGCGGCAGAGGTGGTGAAGAACGGCGGCATGATCATCGCGGATGATGTCGTGTCGCTGGTGCGGGAGGGGAACCGCGTCACCGGGCTTCAACTGAGGGCGCAAGGCCTGCACACGCTGGACAAGCTTGTCATCTGCGCGGGCGCCTACTCGCATCTGCTCGCGCGGCAACTGGGCGAGAAGGTGCTGCTCGAAGCCGAGCGCGGCTATCACATGGTGTTGCCTAATTCCGGTGTCAGCCTGTCTCGCTCGCTCACCTATGCGCGCTCGCCCGGCGCCGCGACACCGATGGAAATGGGCCTCCGCCTTGCCGGTTCGGATGAGTTCGCCGGGCTTGATGCTGCACCCAACTACGCCCGCGCCGATGCGCTGTGGACGAACTTCAAGCGGGTGCTGCCGGGCTTGCGCGAGCCCGATGCCGAAACAACGCGCTGGATGGGCCGCAGGCCGGGAACGCCAGATTCGCTGCCCGTGATCGGCCCATCGAAGACAACGGCGAATGTCTGGTATGGCTTCGGCCACGGCCACATGGGCCTCACCTGGGGCCCCACCACCGGCCGCCTGATCAGCGAGATCATGACAGGAGGCAAGAGCAACATCGACCTCTCCCCCTTCCGGGCGGACCGGTTCTCCTGAAAGCACTGAGAGAGGCTGGGGTCTCCTTTCCTGTCTCGGCGCATGAACAATTTCTCATCATGGCCGCGCTTGATGAAAGGAAGAAAGACCCTGCCGGAGCGTATCAGCAGTTCCTCAGAATGCCATCTTGTTCTTCGACAACTGCCCGGCTCATAAGGGCCCACTCTCGTGATTCACGTCAGGACAAAGCGCCATGAAGACCGAAACGCCCCAGCCGATCCGGCTCGAAGACTACCGGCCCACGCCTTACCTCATCGATGCCGTCGATCTTGATGTCCGGCTCGATGCGGTTGCGACACAGGTGCGCGCCAGGCTGTCGCTCCGGCCCAACCCGGCCAGCACGGAGAAGAACGCGCCGCTCCTCCTCAACGGCGAGCGGATCACGCTGCAGGCTATCGCACTGGGTGGCGTTGCCTTGCAGCCTAGCCAATACAAGGTCACCGAAGACTCCCTGACCTTGCAGGATGTTCCGCAAGCGGCCTTCACGCTGGAGATCGTGACGGTGTGCAATCCATCCGCCAACACTGAACTCTCCGGCCTCTACATGTCGGGCGGCATGTTCTGCACCCAGTGCGAGGCGGAAGGCTTCCGCCGCATCACTTACTTCTATGACCGCCCGGACATCATGGCGCGCTACACCGTCAGGATCGAGGCGGAACGTGACAGGTTCCCTATCCTGCTGTCCAACGGCAACCCGCGTGAGCGCGAGGTGATTGGCGGCACCAACCGCCACTACGCCATCTGGGATGATCCGTTCCCGAAGCCCTCCTACCTCTTTGCACTGGTGGCGGGCGATCTCGCTGCGGTGCATGGTTCGTTTCACACGATGTCAGGCCGCGAAGTCTCACTCGGCATTTATGTTGAGAAGGGTCAGGAAAGCCGCTGCGGCTGGGCGATGGACTCGCTCAAGGCGTCCATGCGCTGGGACGAGCAGCGCTTCGGCTGCGAATATGACCTGGACGTGTTCAACATCGTCGCCGTGCCAGACTTCAACATGGGCGCGATGGAGAACAAGGGCCTCAACATCTTCAACGACAAATACATCCTCGCACTGCCTGAAACCGCGACAGACCTTGACTACGTCAACATCGAAGCCATCATCGCGCATGAGTATTTCCACAACTGGACAGGTAACCGCATCACCTGCCGCGACTGGTTCCAGCTTTGCCTGAAGGAAGGCCTCACCGTCTTCCGCGATCAGGAATTCACCTCCGACCTGCGCTCACGCGCCGTGAAGCGCATCAGCGACGTGAAGACGCTGCGCGCCCGGCAGTTTCCAGAGGACAATGGCCCGCTCGCCCACCCCGCCCGGCCTTCCGCCTATATCGAGATCAATAACTTCTACACGCCGACGGTTTACGAGAAGGGTGCTGAAATCTGCCGCATGATGCAGACGCTCATCGGCGTCGATGCCTTCCGCAAGGCGATGGATCTTTACTTCGCGCGCCATGACGGCGAGGCGGCCACCGTCGAACAATTTGTTGCCTGCATGGCGGAGGCCTCGGGCCGCGATCTTTCGCAGTTCTTCACCTGGTACACGCAGGCCGGAACGCCGCAGGTGAAAGCTGAGGGTGCTTATGATTCCGCAAAGCAGCAGTTCATCCTGACGATCGAACAGCAGAGCGCGGCAACACCCGGCGAGCCGGTGAAACAACCACTGCACATTCCGCTGGGATTGGGGCTTGTTGGGCCGGATGGCCAAGATATGCCACTGAACCTTGAGGGTGTCGGTACACTCAATACGCCGCTGATCGAACTCACGAAGGAACGCCAGACCTTCCGTTTCAACGATGTGGCCAGTCGGCCCGTACTCTCGCTCAATCGCGGCTTTTCCGCCCCCATCAAGCTCAAGGCCAATCTCACGACGGCCGATGAGTTGTTCCTGATGGGCCATGATGGCGACAGCTTCAACCGCTGGGAAGCCGGCCAGACCGTAGGCCGCAGCCTGATTCTCTCCGTCTATCGCGGGGAGACAGTGGATGCCGGTGTCACCGCCTATGCCGGGGCGCTCCGGCAGATCCTTGAGGACCGCTCGGTGGATGATGCCTTCAAGGCGCTGATGCTGGGTTTGCCGACCGAAAGCGAAATTGCTGCGGCGCTCGGCAGCAATGTCGATCCGGACAAGGTGCATGCCGCGCGGGATCAGGTGCGCGCTGGCGTGGCGCGGCATATCAAGGATGACCTCACCGCCATCTGGAACGCGACGACGGAGCAAGGTCCCTATCGGCCAGACCCTGCATCAACCGCCCGCCGCGCGCTTCGTCATGCAGCCCTTGGCCTGATGCTGGCAGGCGACCGCCCACTTGGCATCTACTGGGCGCTGGGCGAACTCGAACGCCCGCACAGCATGAGTGCAGAAATGGGCGCACTCGGCGCGCTCGTCCATATCGACTGCCCGGAGCGCGACCCGGCACTCGATAGGTTCCACGCCGCCCACGCCCATGAACACCTGCTGATCTACAAGTGGCTGATGCTTGAGGCGCAGTGCATCGGCCCGCGTGCGGCGGATCGCATCGCGCGGCTCACTCATCACAGGGATTTCAGCTGGACGACGCCCAACAAGGTCTATGCGCTGATCGGCGGCTTCACCAGCGGCAACATCACCGGCTTCAACGCGGCGGATGGTTCGGGCTACAAAATGGTGGCCGATGCCATTCTGACGCTTGACCCTCTCAACCCGCAGGTTGCCTCCCGCATCGCCACCGGGTTCCGCAGTTGCAGGCTGCTCGAAACGACCCGGAAAGCCGCTGCGCAGGCAGAGTTGAACCGCGTTCTGGCGGCGCCTTCGCTATCGCGGGATGTCTTCGAAATCATGTCCAAAATCGCCCGCGCATGAGATCTCTCGACGGCACTGGACAAATCACCCCTGTTTCGAATCAATAGGCGCTGATTCGGGGAGTGGTTGCGTCAGTGTCTTCAAAACCTTCCCGCCGGCAGCAGGCGGGCCA
Source organism: Hyphomicrobiales bacterium (assembly GCA_040383265.1). Taxonomy (GTDB): domain Bacteria; phylum Pseudomonadota; class Alphaproteobacteria; order Rhizobiales; family Aestuariivirgaceae; genus Aestuariivirga. The sequence goes on along the minus strand of JBEIDW010000077.1, from coordinate 8,896 downwards.
ACAGGGGAAAAGATTGGGCAAGACGCATATCGGCGAGCTGTTCTACAAGGAGCGGGTGTTGAAACTCCCGTCTCCCTGGCCAGGCGGCTTCAGGATCATGATCGCGGAGCGCCATTTGCGCCTGCTGATCACCTCGCTTATCATCCTGTTCCTGCTCATCCTCGGCAGTTCGCTGCTCGTGCAGCTCACGGACAGCCGCACCACGCATTTGGCGGAACAGAACCAGCTCTCCGCACTCAATGGGCAAATCGTCTCTGCCCGCATCAAGTCAGATTTCACTGAAGCGCGCCTGTCCGGAAAAACGCCGCCGGTTCTGAACAGCGACTACCTCGCAGCGATCCTGCCGGCCGGCGCACTGGGCGAGCAGCGGGTTTTCGCCGTGGCGACGAGCACGGGCGAGATCACCGCCAGCGTGCCGCAAGCGGAGAAGCTGAACGGTCAGCTTATCACCAGTGTCCTCTCCCCCGATTTCGTGACGGGTGCCGCCATGAACAGCAGCGACATGGCGCCGCTGCGTCTGGCATCCGGCGAGGATGCCTTCGTCGGCCTCTATGACCTCGGTGATTTCCCCGGAACGCTCGTGGTGTTCCAACGGCAGAATGACGTGCTCTCCGCCTGGCGCTCCGGCGTCACACAGGTGACGGCACTCTTCATCGTGGCGCTTTTTGTGCTGATCCTTCTGGGCGGCGCCTTCCACTGGCAGGCGGCCAAGGCGGCGGAGGCGGATTCGATCCTTGGTGTAGCCACAGCACGGCTCGACAAGGCACTCGAACGCGGCCAGTGCGGCATGTGGGACTGGGACATCAGCCGAGGCATCATCTTTTGGTCCCGCTCCATGTTCGAGATGCTCGGCATGCCGGTGAAGGGCGATTTCCTGACCTTTGATGAAGTCGTCAGCCGCATCCACGAGAACGACACGCAGCTTGAGGACGCCGTCGAGCAATTGCTCAATGGCGAAATCACCTCCTTCGACCGCGAGTTCCGCATGCGCCACGAGGATGGGCATTATGTCTGGCTTCGCGCGCGCGTGGCGCTCGCGCCGGGCGAAGCGAAGAACCGCCCGCATCTCACCGGAATCGTCTTCGACATCACCCAGCAGAAGCAGGCCGACAAGATCAACAAGGATGCCGAGCTCCGCCTGATGGATGCGGTGGAGAATATCTCGGAAGCCTTCGTGCTGTGGGACGCGGACAACCGCCTGGTGCTGTGCAATTCCAAATACCAGCAGTTCCATTCGCTGCCCGCCTCGGTTTGCATGCCGGGCACCCCCTATGAGGAGTTGGTGCGCGCCGCCAAGGAACCCGCGGTACAGGTTCGCATCGGCATCAAGGGCGAAAGCGGAAACTCCTTCGAAGTGGAGCTTGCCGACCGGCGATGGCTGCAGATCAACGAGCGCCGCACAAAGGATGGCGGCTTCGTGTCGGTGGGCACCGACATCACCGCGCTCAAGCTTCAGCAAGAGCGGCTGCGCATGTCGGAGCGCGAATTGATGATCACGGTGCGCGATTTGCAGAAGGAACGCCTGCTGGCCGACCAGCAGGCCCAGCGCCTGGCCGAGCTGGCAGACAAGTATGCACGGGAAAAGACCCGCGCCGAAGCGGCGAACCGCTCCAAGTCAGAGTTCCTCGCCAACATGTCGCATGAATTGCGCACACCGCTGAACGCCATCATCGGCTTCTCGGAGGTGATGCTGGCGCAGATGTTCGGCCCCATGGGCTCGGAGAAATACGCCGAGTACTCGCGCGATATTCACAAGAGCGGCCAGTTCCTGCTCGATGTTATCAACGACATACTCGACATGTCGAAGATCGAGGCAGGCCGTCTGCAACTCGAATGCGACATGCTGCAGGTTGACGTGGTTCTGGATGAGGTGATGCGCCTGGTTGGCCCCCGCGCCTTCGAGGGACGCGTGGCAATCGAGCGTCAGGTGCCGCCGGGCCAGACATTGTGGGCCGACCGGCGCGCCTTCAAGCAGGTGCTGATCAACCTCCTGTCCAATGCCGTGAAGTTCACGCCCGAGGGCGGCAACATCACGGTGAGCGCGCGCAAGAAGGATGGTTTCATGGCGATTGCCATCCGCGATACGGGGATCGGCATTCCGGCGCGCGACATCGAGAAGCTGGGCCGGCCCTTCGAGCAGGTGGAAAACCAGTTCACCAAGAGCCGCGGCGGCTCAGGCCTTGGCCTCGCCATTTCAAAGTCCTTCGTGGAACTCCATGGCGGCACGCTGTCGATCAAGAGCACGGTCGGCCAGGGCACCGAAGTGACCGTCACCTTCCCCCTGAAACCGGCGGAAGCGAACGCCGCCTGATCACTCCTGGGCTGGTTTCGATCCCCGAAGACCGCGCATGTTCTCATCGCGCAGCAGCAATTGCTGCGCCAGAAGCTTGCGCTCCTCCGGGCTCAGCTTGCCGATCAGCGTCAACGCCGCCGCACCGCCCGACTGGGCAAGGCTTTCGCTTCTCGCCGTGAAGCCTTCAACCGCCGCCTGCACCTTTCCAGAATCATAGGGCTCGGCGGCCAATGCTGCGGCAAGAACCTTGATCTGGGCGCGCGCCGCAGCCCGGCCCTCGCGGAAGGCAGGATCATAGCCGCGGAACACGCGCAGCAGTTCCGCACGGCGCGGGCGCTCCAACTCGGCGAAGAACTTGCGCGGAAAGAGTTGCATCTGCGAGCCCATGGACATGCGCTCCGCCGGGCCCGACATGAAATAGCGGGTCACCCCGGCACCGACGAAAACAAGATTGAGGGCTACCGACGCGATGAGCGCCAGCTTCAGCCAGCGGCGGGAGGTTTCAGCCGCCATCATAACAGGCTTTCCGAAGCGTAGTCGTCGGCCTCGCCCACGCCGCCCAGGTCATCAAGCGAATCCTCACTTATCGCCACGCCGGTGATGGCGGTGGGCAGCATGAAATCGAGCGTGCCCTTGGAGCCAAGATAGATACCCAGCGCCAGTGACGCAGCCAGCGGCAGGGCTGTGGCGAAGCGTAACAGGCTGCGGCGGGGCGCCTCTTCCCGGGGCCGGAACAGCATGACTTTCGCCACCTGCGGTTCCTCCGCAATGCGAGCCATCAGCCGTGAGACAGCCCCCTCAGGAACCAGCGGTACGCTGGCGTGCGCCAGCACCGCGTCAATCTCACAGGCGTCCGCCATACTCTCACCCCTGATCCTGTCAGGGCGACTATCCTTGCCGTTGTCCATATCCGTTCTCACTGCCCCGTTTCCGTCAGGCCGCCGACAAGGTCGCGCCACTCGGCCGAAAGACTCTCCTTAAGGCTCCGGCGCGCCCGCGCCAGAAGCGATTCAAGAGCATCCACACTCACCTCCATGGCCGCCGCCGCCTCAATGTTGCTCAACCCCTCGAAGTAAACCAGCGAAAGCGCCAGGCGCTGCCGTTCGGGCAGCGCGGCGATGCGGCTGTCAACCAGCCGTGCAGCCTGCGTCCTGTCAAGCGGCGCATCGGGCATCATCTGAGGGTCGGCAACCTCGGAGGCATCGTCCAAGGCCGCAGGCCTCGGCCTCCGGCTGCCATCGATCACGGCATTTGCGGCAACGCGCATGAGCCAGCCCCGAAGGGCCGCGCCCTCGCGCAGTTGCGAAGGGTTCTTCCACAGCGTCACGAAGGCATCCTGCGCCACGTCTTCGGCATCCGCCGCTCCGCCGGTCATGCGCCACACAAGCCGGTAAACCGGCTGGAAGTGGCGTGTCACGATCTCGGTGAAGGCCGCGTGGCTGCCTGCGGCGGCGGCCTCCAGCAGGCCGGCATCCGTCATCTGCTGGAAGGCCGTGGCATCGCGGGTCAAAAGCTGGTCCGTGCCAGTGCTTCAGTTGGAGGATTCCCCTGTAGCCGTAGCGGGTTTGGTGATTTTCGCAACCCTGTATTTACGCGCCTCATCAATCGACAGGCCGCCGTCCTTGTCGGCATCAGCGTCAGCGACGAGCCTGTCCACCCTTTCATCATACTCGGTACGCGAGATCGTGCCGTTCTTGTCGGCATCAAGCGCAGCCAGGATCCGGTCGCGCTGTTTCTCCAGCGCTGCCTTCAGCACCGCCTCGATCTCGGCGGGCGTCACCTCGCCGTTCTTGTCAGCATCGAAACGGTCAAAGCGCTTGCCGGCCTTGGGCGTGATTTCGGACGCGGTGATCTTCCCGTTCTTGTCCGCATCAACGGCGTTGAAGCTTTTCTGGGTCTTGGGCAGATAGGGCTCCATCGCGGCGGCCGTTGCCGGAACGAGGGCGACTGAACCCAGAAGGGCCAGCGTGAGCGTCAAACGGTTCATGGACATGTTCCTCCTGTCAGTTGTCCTGAAGCTAGGACGCGGCAGCGGAACAATTCCGTCGCGGGAGTTTTCAGGAAATTTCGCCGACCAGCCGGTCGAAGAGGGCCGCCACCCGGGCCTGGGTGTCGGCAAGCAGTGCCTCGGCGGCCGGAATGGAGGGGCTCTCTGCCGCACTCGCCACCAGCTGATTGAGGGCGGGAAGCGCAGCGGAGGGTTCATAGGGGCCATCGACGCACAGCCTCAGAACCTGTGTGAGCCGATGGTACAGCAACCCCGCCTCCTTCAGCGCGGCGTGATCGGCGCCATCCAGCACGCCCGCCTGCGCCAGCTTCTCGAGCGCCGCCAGCGTATTGGTGTCCAGCACCTCAGGGTTTGCGGGGGCGTTCAGCAACTGCAAGGTCTGGGCGATAAACTCGAGTTCAACGAGGCCGCCGCGCGCGCGCTTGATGTCCCACAGGCCGGTGGAGCCCTGCTCGCGGATCATCAGGCGGCGCATGTCCACCACGTCCTTCACCGTGGCCTGCCCATCACGCGGCGCGCACAAGGCCCTGGCGATGTCGCCTGAAAGCTCCCCCATCAGGCTGTGATCGCCGCAGACGGGCCTTGCCCGCGTCAGCGCCAGCTTTTCCCATGTCCAGGCGGAGTCTTGATGATAGCTTCGGAAGCTGAGGAGGCTCGCTGCCACCGGCCCCTTGCTGCCAGAAGGGCGGAGCCGCATGTCCACCTCATACAGCACGCCTTCCGCCGTCGGCACCGACAAGGCTGAAATCAACCGCTGGGTCATGCGCGCATAGAACTGGTTGATGCTGATCGGCTTTGGTCCATCAGTCATGTCCGCCCCCTCCTCCGCATCGTAAACGATGATGAGGTCGAGGTCGGAGCCAGCCGTCATTTCGCGGCCGCCGAGCTTGCCCATGGCGATGACGGCGCTGCGCCCGCCCGGCACATGGCCGTGGCGCTTCTCGAGGTCGGCCAGCACGGCGGCGTGGAGATGGGCAAGCAGCAGCCCCGCCAGTTGCGAGAAGGCGGTTCCGGCGTCAACCGCACTCACCGTTTCGGACAGCACACGCACGCCGATGCGGAAGGCCTGTTCCTTGCCGACAACACGCGCGCGGTCCGCCGCTTCATCGAGGGCCAAGTCCGGCGACATGATGGAGGCGATCACCTGCTCCATCTGCTCTGCTGTCGGCATGGGGCCGAAGAAGCCGGGGTCCAGCACCGCATCCAGCACCTTGGGCCTGCGGCTCAGCTGTTCGGCAAGGCGGGGCGCACTGCCAAGGATCGTCGCCAGCAGATCAAGCAGGCGCGGATTGGCCTTGAGCAGCGAGAACAGTTGCACACCCGCCGGAAGGCCGCTCAGGAACTTGTCGAATGCCATGAAGGCAAGGTCGGCGTCACCCATGGCCGCGAGGGATGTCAGCAGCTTCGGCATCAACTCGGTCAGGAGTTCACGGGCCCGGGCGCTGCGCGTTGCGGCATAGCGGCCGAAATGCCAGCCACGGATCGTCGCCGAGACTTCGCTGGGCCAGCGATAGCCCATGCGCGACAACGTCTCGATGGTTTCAGGATCATCCTCGCCGCCGGTGAAGACGAGGCTTCCCGAGTCGGTTCCCAAGTCCTCGGCGGATTCGAACAGTCTTGCATAATGGCCCTGCACGCATTCCAGCGTGCGGCGGATTTCAGAATCGAAAGACTCACCCGTTTCAAAGCCTGAGAACCGCGCCAGCGACTCAAAGGGCGCATCATCCACCGGCAGCACATGGGTCTGCTCGTCATTCACCATCTGCACCCGGTGCTCGATGGTGCGCAGGAAGCGGTAGGCTGATTTCAACTCATCGGCAGCCTTCGGGCTGATCCACTGCGCCTCGGCCAGATGGTCGAGCATGGCAAGCGTGCCGCGCCCGCGCAGCTTGGGGTTCCGCCCGCCGGCGATCAATTGCTGGGTCTGGACGAAGAACTCGATCTCGCGGATGCCGCCACGCCCGAGCTTGAGGTTATGCCCGCGCACCTTGATGTCGCCATGGCCCTTCACCGCATGGATCTGCCGCTTCAGCGACTGCACATCGGCTATTGCCGCAAAATCAAGATACTTGCGCCAGATATAGGGCTTCAGCCGGTCGAGGAACTCCTCCCCCAGAGCCACATCGCCCGCCGCCGCGCGCGCCTTGATCATGGCGGCGCGTTCCCAATTCTGCCCCTGATTCTCGTAATAGATGGCCGCCGCCTCAATCGAGATTGCAACCTGGGTGGCGCGCGGGTCAGGCCGCAGGCGCAAGTCAGTACGGAAGACATAGCCATCCTCCGTCACATCCTGCATCAACTGCACGAGGCGGCGGGTGAGGCGCACAAAGAAGGTGGCGGCCTCGCCTGGGTCATAGAGCAGCGGCGTGAAGGGGTCATAGAGGATGATGAGGTCGATATCGCTGGAATAGTTGAGCTCGTAAGCCCCCTGCTTGCCCATGGCGAGCGCGACATATCCGCAGGACTGCAAAAGCGATGACGCATCCGGCAGTCTCGCCTTGCCGCTCCGCGCCGCATCCGACAGAAGCCAGGAAATCGCCGCTTGCAGCGTGGCATCGGCAAACTCCGTCAGCGCCGCCGTCACCTGTTCAACAGTCCACCGGCCGGAGAGATCAGCCACCGCGATCAGCAGAGACGCCTTCTTCTTCGCCTGCCGCAATGCCCGCATGACATCGGCTTGGGAGAGATCAGCTGTGAAACCGTTGAGAGATGCGAGGAGTTCCGCCAGCAACGGCTCAGGGTCCTCCGAAAACACCCGCCCCGCATAGGCCGGATCACGCAGCATCAACTGCCGCAGGAAGGGGGAACCACCCGCAATGCCCGCCGCCAGTTCCCGGGATGTGTCCGCAATCATGCCCGAAGGCATATCCTGCCAGAACTGCGAAACAGCGTCTTGATCGATGGACCTGATGGATGGAGCAATGAGCATGGCGAGGTTCTAGCGCAGCACGATTGATCCGTCATCAGGATCCCGCGCTCAGCCTTCTCCTTCCGGCGAGCGGCGAGCCTCCCACGCGAGGCGGCGTCGTTCGACATCCTCTACATACGCTTTCTCAGTATCATCGCTCATCTGCGAAATCCGGTGGTAGAGGTCATACCCCCAACTGAATGGTACAATACGGGGTAGTATGCACCAACTTTCAAGGCCCTCATCATCGACCCACTCACATTCCTCGCCGGTTGGTATCAAGGATCGAACGCACTCCAACGCTTGCCAGAACGAAATAACCCACCGCACATTCGTGGCGACTATTCTTCGTTCTTCTCCATCCAGCCAAATCCTTACCTCGCAATCCCACACCTTTGTGGGGCCACGGTCCGATGTCGTGAAAACCACACTAGGAACGGGATTATGAATCTCGGCGGACATTCTTCGACTCAAGTCCTTGCGGTGAAAGCTAAGACTGCAGAGTACTGAGTTCTCTTCACTATTCCCCAAATTCATTATAATACCAGTTACGCCTGCTTATCTTTGAGTTACGAATTTCCTTAAAACATCTGGCCGCTCTGGTATGATCGTAAGCGACGAACCATGTACTCGCTTGACAGAAATTACCCCAGGCGATTTCACCACCATCAAGCGCATGATCCTCCGATGGCCCCATACACAACGGCGGCTGCCCGCAGAGTATGCCAAACCAACAGTCATTCCCACCAGACGCCGAACTTGCTGACCGCAACCGATGATTTGAAGATGGGGAAAATATCTCATCCAGATCAAGCGGGATCAATTTGCGCACTCCGTCAATTCGACGCTTTCTCTCGTATGTTACGGTGCGTCCAAGCGGGTTGACCACCTTCACCTGCTCTGAAACATCATCATGGAAAAACGCCCAACGGTCTGCGCCACCAGGACCTTCGCTACTGATTGCACGGCCCTTGGCGTCATAGGTCCACCCAGCCAGACGGCTGCTGTTTCTATCGAACACTCCCGTTAAAAGAAATGGCCTCGTTCTATCAGCAAGGTACTCCTAGTATCGATCGCGGATTCCCTCGATGGCTCCCGATGCTGACTCAGTGAAAACCGCAGACTTTAACGTCCAATACCCGCTGTGTTCAGTTGCAGCCTTTTTGCCCGTTCCTGTCCAGATATCGATTTCGTAGCTGTAGGAAATCTGAGTGCCACTGCTTGTCTCAACAGTGGTCAGCAGGGAAGGTTGCGTTGGATGGGCATAGAAAAATATTACCCACTCTCCACGATTATCAAATACTCGTGTATTTTGGGTCCCCGTGTACTCCAGAGTCTGGATGTATCCCGAACCTTTTTTCACTTAAATCAGGCGGCCACTACTATCAAAGACATATTCGGTTCCGTCAGGCTGACGGAGACTGAACTGGTTATTGGCGGACTTGAGTAAAAAGCCAAGCTGTGGTCCGGCTGTATCCCATTCAATCATCCCATAACTTGTCAGACGAGACACCACGGGGTTCCACAGCCCTAACCGTTTGGAGAAGGAATACTCAGCAGAATTCGGCAGAATGAAATGTATCAGAGTGGCTGAGGACAGAGAGTTGGTATTCATCAAAGCAGAGGCATCAAAGCCCGTCCGCCATCCAACCCCCAATCGCGAAGAAAACGGAAAGATGAGGGATTC
>JBEIDW010000076.1:0-14315 GCA_040383265.1 Hyphomicrobiales bacterium | reverse complement strand
GCGTGTTGATCTCGGTATTGTTGACGCCAGCGGCGAGAACCTTGATCAGCACCTCGCCGGGTCCTGCCACCGGTACGGGCACGTCTCGGTAAACGAGCTTGTCATAGCCGCCATTGCCGGTGGTGACGACGGCCTTCATCGTGCTGGCGCAGCCGGAGATGTCGAACCTGTCTTTCATTGGTCACCCCTGATCTGGCTGCATCGCCTGTTCGGGAAGCCTGACGGGGAAGCGCGCCCTGATCTGGGCGTCGATGTGAGCGGGCACATGGCGCGGAAAGTGGTGCTGCAGAATGTCACCGACCTTCCGCGTGGCGCGTTCAAGCAGTTGCGGCCGGCCCTTCTCCTCCCATTCCTTGGGCGAGCTTCTGTCGCCCACGCCCGGATAGAGATAGTCCGTCTGCATGCGCGCCAAGGTTTGCGGGCTGCCGAGGAAGTGGTTCGGGCCGCCCAGGCAGGTCTCGCGGATCGCTTCGACCGACAGCGCATCCTCGGATACGTCAATGCCGCGGACCGTGCGCATCGTCGCCCCGATGATGTCGTTGTCGATGACGAGCTGCTCCATGCTGAAGCCGAGGAGGCTCGCCACCATGCCGGCGGACTCATAGAGAAGGTTCGCACCCGCATTGGCGACGAGTGCATGATTATAAGCTTTTTCATAGCCGGACTGGATGTCGGGAAGCTTCGAGTCCGTCATGCCTGACGGGACACCCGAGGTGAGGTCGTAGTAGCGTATGATCTGGGCTGCGGCGGCGGAGAGCAGGGCCTGCTCCGGGCTGCCGCCCGACATCGCTCCGGTGCGCAAGTCCGAGACGAAGCAGAACGGCCCCATGATGGCGGGCGCACCCTTCTGCACTGCATTGACATAGACGAGGCCAGCAAGGCACTCGGCAATCTCCTGCACCAGTGAGCCCGCGAGTGCCGCGGGCGAGGTGGCGCCTGCCTGTCCGGCTGACACAAGAAACACCGGCATTCCCGCACGTACCGCCACTTCAAGGCAGCGGCAGGCCTCAGGCGCAAAGCGCAAAGGCGGCACGACAAAGCAGTTCGATTGGCTGACGAAGGGCCTGGCCCGCCACCGGGCCTCTGAACCCGCGATCAGATGGAGCATCTCCAGCGAAGCAGCCATGAACTCCGGTTCGCCCCAGCTGGTACCCACATGCTTCGCTGTGCCCATGACGGCGGCATAGCAGGTGTTGAAATCCATCTCGAAGGGTAGCGCGATGTCACGGCAGACGACCGAGCGCTGGAAGAAATGGACATGCTCCAGCGCATCAACGGTGCGGGCAATGTCATAAAGGTCTCTCACCGTCGACTCGCGATATCCGCCCGTCGCATGATTGACCATGTTGACGGCGGCTCCCGCCGTTCCGAAATGAACCTTCTGTCCCCATGGTTCAAGGTCGTGGCGTGGGTCCTGGCCATGCAGCACGAAGCGGCGGCCCGCTCCGGCGATCACGTCCTCGACCATGGCGCGGGGGAATGTGATGCGGCCGTTGTCCTGGAGGATGGCGCCTGCCGCCGTCAGCGCTTCAACGCCGCTTGGCGGGGCATCGGAAAGGCCGATCTGTTCCAGCGTGTCCAGTGCGGCGCGATGAATGCGCGCGACATCGGCCTCATCAAGGGGCAGGTAGCGGCCACCGGCCAGGCCCGGCCAGACGGGGCGCTGCTCCGGCGGAAGCCCTGCCGCTCTTGCGGCGGTGCGGGCCTCACGGCCCAGGCGGCGTACTGTCGACATTCCTGGTTCTCCCGAAGGTGTAGTGTCTGAATTGGATAGCGCGAATAGGCGGGTTGTGTAAGGCCGCAATGGACGAGCCGGAGGGCCTTCTGGTGTGCCCCTGCATCAGTGAAACGGCGCGATGCGAGTCATCTCCCGCTGGCGATGGGGCCTCAGGCTTTCACCTTTGTATGTGTAGGGTCATAGAAGGGCTCAAGCCCGATCTCTGCCGGGAAGGTTTCGCTCGCCACCACGATCTCATAGGTGCCAGAGCGCAGGAACGCATCGCTTACGCCGTCGGGGTTTCGCACATAGCCATATCCGATGCTGCGCTGGAGCGTGTAGCCATAACCGCCCGAGGTGAGGTAGCCCACCGGCGCGCCATTGCGCAGGATGGTTTCCCGGCCGACCAGCACGGCCCGGGGGTCGGCGATGGTGAAGCCCGCAAGCCGCTTGGCGAGTGGTTTCGCGGCCTGTGCCTCCAGCGCGGCGCGGCCGAGGAAGGGCGTATTGGCCCGCATCTTCACCGCCCAGCCAAGGCCCGCCTCGAAGGGGGTGTCATTGGGCGTGATGTCGGATGACCAGGCGCGATAGCCCTTTTCGAGCCGCAGCGATTCGAGCGCGCGATACCCCACGGGGCGGAGGCCAAGCGGGCCACCCGCCGCCATCAGGGCGTCATAGACCTGGCCGGTGTCGCCAAGTGGCACATGGAGTTCCCAGCCGAGTTCGCCCACATAGGTGATGCGCAACGCCCGGAGCCTGACGCCGGCGATGGTGATCTCGCGCACATGACCGAAGGGGAAGGCGGCATTCGACACATCATCGGCTGTCACCGCCTGCAGGATCTGACGCGCCAGCGGGCCCATGAGGGAGAGCGTGCCCCATTGCTCCGTCACGTCCGTCAGCTTCACCGGCGCACCGGCGGGAAGATGGTCATTGATCCACGCCAGGTCATGGGTGCGGAAGCCGGTGCCGGTGACGATGTAGAAGTGTTCCTCCGCCAGCCGCGCGACGGTGAGATCAGCCTCGATCCCGCCGCGGCTGTTGAGGAGCTGCGTGTAGGTGATGCGGCCCGGTGGCTTGGCAACGCCAGCGGCACAGATCCACTCCAGCGCCTCCGCAGCGCCGGGGCCGGAGAGTTCATACTTCGCGAAGCTCGACTGGTCGAAGATACCCGCCTTGCTGCGGACATGGGCATGCTCATCTCCGACATGTGGAAACCAGTTCTGGCGGCCCATGGCGTAAATGTCGCGCGGCTCCACGCCCGCTGGTGCAAACCAGTTGGGCCGTTCCCAGCCGAGCTTGGAGCCGAACACCGCGCCCTGCGCCTTGAGCCTCTCATAGAGCGGGGACACGATGCGCGGGCGGCCGCTTTCATATTCCTCGTGCGGGAAACCGATGGTGTAATGCTTGCCATAGGCCTCGCAGGTGCGGGCCAGCACCCAGTCGCGGTCCCGGTGAAGCTCGGAAAAGCGGCGGATGTCGACGACCCAGAGGTCCAAGGGCGCTTCGCCGGACATCACCCACTGGGCCAGCACCCAGCCCGCGCCGCCCCCTGAGGCAATACCGAAGGCATTGAAGCCCGCGCCCACATACATGTTGGCGCATTCGGGTGCCGGGCCGAGGATGAAGTTGCCATCGGGGGTGAAACTCTCCGGCCCATTGATCATGCGCTTCACGCCCGCATGTGCGAGGGCTGGCACGCGGGCAATGGCCTGCTCCATGTGCTGCTCGAAATGATCGTAGTCATCATCGAACAGGCGGAACTGCCAGTCGCGCGGAACATCGCCCGCCGTCCAAGGCTGCGGGTTCGGCTCGTAGCCGCCCATCACGAGGCCGCCCACTTCTTCCTTGAAGTAGGTGCGCCGGTCGGGATCGCGGATGGTGGCGGCATCGGACGACAGTCCTTCGATGCGTTCGGTGATGATGTACTGGTGCTTTACCGGCTGCAGCGGCACATTAATGCCAGCAAGCGCGCCGAGCTGGCGGGCCCATTGGCCGGCACAATTCACCACCTTCTCGCAGGCGATGACGCCCTGGTCCGTCTCGACATGGGTGATTCGGCCATCCTTCATGCGGAAGCCCGTGACATGGACGTTCTCCACCAGCCGCGCGCCATGCATGCGCGCACCCTTGGCAAGAGACTGGGTGATGTCGGACGGGCTCGCCTGGCCATCGGTCGGCAACCAGCTTGCGCCCACGAGATCCGACACATCCATCAGCGGCCACATCTTCTTCACGTCTGCGGGTGAGATGAGGTGCATCTCCATGCCGAAGCTGCGCGCCGTGGTGGCGAGGCGGCGGTACTCGGTCCAGCGGTCCTCGTTGGTGGCAAGGCGCAGGCAGCCGGTCATTTTCCAGCCGGTCTCAAGCCCGGTTTCGGCGGCAAGCCCCTTGTAGAGCTCGACGGAATACTTGAGCACCCGCGTGATCGAGGCAGAGGCGCGCAACTGACCGACGAGGCCCGCCGCGTGCCAGGTCGAACCGGAGGTGAGCTGGCCCTGTTCCAGCAGAAGCACATCCGCCTTGTGGTCGCGTGCAAGGTGATAGGCGGTCGAGCAGCCGATGATTCCGCCACCGATGACAATGATCTGGGCGTGGGTTGGCAGCGTCATGATGTAAGCGTCCCATGTTTGGTCTGATAGCGTTGAAGGAAGCTGTCGAGCTTCGCCATGTTCTCGCCCGCGTAAGCCGCGTAGTCGGCACCGGGGGCTGCGAGGTGGATATCGGAGACCATCGCCCACATCGCCTCACGCACCAGAGCCGCGCCCTGCATGGCGTCGAAGGCGCGCCACAGCGCGTCACCGGGCTCATGGCCGAAGTAGGTCGAGAGCAGCAGCGCCGCCTCGTCATCCTGCATGCCGGCATTCGCCGCAGCCCCCGCGAGGTCGAACATGGCGGTGCCGAAGCCCGCATATTCGAAATCGATCAGCCATAGCCGCTTGCCATCATCAAGGAAGTTCGCGGGCAGAAGGTCATGGTGGCCGAAAACGATCGGAAGCGGCAGCTGCGCGGCCTCGAAGGTGTCTGCCAGGCGGAGCAACCTGGGCAGTTGCGGCACGAAGGCGCTTTGGCCTGCCTGCAGTGTGCGCGCATAATCGCGGATGACGTGGAAGGGCCAGAAGATGACTGCCGTTCCGCCGACATGGGCAGGCAGTTCATGGTGGAAGCGGTGCAGGAGTTCGGCCACGCGAACCGGATTGGCGCGCACGTCTTCCGCCGCCCAAGTGCGCGCCGCGATGAAGGCCGACACCATGACGCCCGGCGCGCTGTATTCGACGGCCGGCGCAAAGCCTGCCGCATGGGCTGCGCGTGCCGTCATTACCTCCCGCGCACGCTCCACATGGTGGACAGGAAAATCGCGGCCAAAGCGGGCCACATGGACGCCTGCGGCATCCGTCACTTTCCAGCTCTCGTTTGACAGCCCACCGGTGAGCGGCATTGCGGTCATGGACCCTGTCCAGCAGGGCAGCGCCTGCAAGTGGCGTGGTGGTTGGTTGGTCATGCTCACGTCTCCTGCAGGCCCAGCCGCTCACGCTGCTTTTGTGCTGCGGCATGGATCAGCCGGTCAGCGATGATGGCAATGAAGGCCACCGCAAGCCCCGCGACGAGGCCGCGGCCCGGATCGGCCTTGGTCAGGGCGATGTAAACCTCTTGCCCCAGGTCGCGTGTGCCGACCAGCGCCGTGATCACCAGCATGGACAGCGCGAACATGATCGTCTGGTTGAGGCCCAGCAGGATTTCCGGCAGCGCCAGCTTCAGCCGGATGCGGGTGAGGATCTGGAAGGGTGAGCAGCCCATGGCCTTGCCCGCTTCGATGAGGCGCGGGTCGACGCTTTGAAGGCCAAGGGCCGTGTAGCGGATGGCGGGTACGATGGCATAGGCCACGACGGCGAGCAGCGCCGTGAAGTCACCCACGCGGAACAGCATGACGGCGGGCATCAGATAGACGAAGGAGGGCAGCGTCTGCAGCGTGTCGATCACCGCCTGGGCGCCGCGCCACAGCATCTGCCGCTCCGCAACGGCAATGGCGATCGGAATGCCGATGGCCATGGCGATGATCGTGGCGATGCCGCAGAGGTAGACAGTGATCATCGCCTTCTCCCACTGGCCGGTCACGGCGATGAGAAGCGCCAGCAGCGAGACGAGCGCGGCAAGCTTCATCCCGCCCAACCGGTAACCCAGCGCGCCGAGGAACAGCACCACGCCCAGCCACGGCAGCGACAGCAGGAAGCGCTTCACTGGCAGCATCAGGCCGGTGAGGACGGCGTTCTTGAAGCCTTCAAGCGCGTCGAAGTAATTGACGTTGATCCACTCCATGACGCGCGACCAGAATGATCCGGTGGAGAGGCTGGCCCAGTCCGGATAGGTCTGCAGCGCCGGTGTCAGCAGGCTTGCGAGGCTCCCCGCCAGCAGGAGCGCCAGCGCGGCGGAGACATAGGGGTGCCGTGTCACGATGTTTCCGATTGCCGGCGGGGCGGCATTGCTACGGCGGGCAAAAGCCTGGCTGAGCCGGTCAAGCGCGATCGCCAGCGCCACGATGGCGAAGCCTGCTTCGAGGCCCGCGCCGAAGTCAAGCCGCCGCAAGGCGGCGAGCACATCAAAGCCCAGCCCGCCCGCTCCGATCATCGAGGCGAT
Organism: Hyphomicrobiales bacterium; assembly: GCA_040383265.1. Classification (GTDB taxonomy): domain Bacteria; phylum Pseudomonadota; class Alphaproteobacteria; order Rhizobiales; family Aestuariivirgaceae; genus Aestuariivirga. Next base: position 7,963 of record JBEIDW010000076.1, on the reverse strand, counting down.
GATCACCATGTTGAGCGACAGCATGATCACCTGGTTGAGCCCGACCATCAGCGCGTCCTTGGCGGACGGCACCAGAACGCGCCACGTCATTTGCCGCCGGGTGCAGCCCACCATGCGGCCGAGATCGTGGATTTCAGGCGCAATGCGGCGCAATGACAGCGTGGTAAGGCGCGTCATCGGCGGCATGGCATAGATCAGGGTTGCCACCACCGCTGCCGTGGGACCAAAGCCAAAGAGGATGAGGATAGGCACCAGATAGGCGAAGACCGGCATAGTCTGCATCAGGTCGAGAATGGGCCTCAGCGCGCGATCCACCCAGGCGATGCGATAGGCGAGGATGCCGAGCAGCAGCCCGCCCGCCACACCCAGCGGCACCGCCACGAGGATCGAGGCCAGCGTCACCATGGCGCTGTCCCATTGCCCGAACACGACGACGAAGCCGAGGCACACGACTTGCAGGAGCGCGAGGCGCATGCCGCCCGCATAATAGCCGAGCAGCGCGAAGACGCCGATGACCGCAAGCCACGAGACGCGCGGCACGAGGACAACCGCCGTGCTGCCTTCGCCGGACAGGAAGCCGGTGGAGAGCAGTGACAGCACGATGCGATAGGGAATATCCACGATGGCGGCCGCAAGGCGCGTGACGTCGGAGAAGCCCACGGGCCCGATGGCGGCCTCATTGGTCAGCCATTTGACGAAGCCGCCGATCCAGCGTGCGGCGGGCAGCGTCCATGCCTTGGGCCAGTCGAATGCCCATTTGGCAGATGCTTGCCCCACGGCCATCAACAAGATGGTGATTAGCACGGCCGCAACCGGCAACAGCCAGGCGGAATGCCTGCGGAGGGTCGCGGCCATGTGTTCAGCCCCCCAGCATCAGCCGCACGACGTCGTCGCGCCGCAGCAGTCCAAGCGTGCTGCCGGTGTCGCTGACGACGCGCAGCATCGCGGTACCATCCGCAAAGCGCGGTGCGACATCGGCCACGGCGGCGGTGACTGGAATGGCGGGAATATCATCCGGGGCCGGGCCGGGCTGCATGATGGAGCGAACGCGCACGGCCTTGGCCTTGGGCACAGCGCGCGTAAACTCGCGCACGTAAGGCGTGGCTGGCGCCAGCACGATCTCTTCCGGCGTGCCCACTTGCTCTATGGCGCCGTCCTTCATGATGGCGATGCGGTCGGCCAGCCGGATTGCCTCGTCGAAATCATGGGTGATGAAGACGATGCTCTTCTTCAGCACGGATTGGAGGCGCATGAATTCTTCCTGCAGCTCGCGGCGGATCAGCGGGTCGAGTGCGGAAAAGGGTTCATCGAGGAACCACAGCTCCGGTTCGACCGCCAGTGACCGGGCGATGCCGACGCGCTGCTGCTGCCCACCCGAAAGCTGGCGCGGATAGGCTCCCTCGCGGCCGGCAAGGCCGACAAGCTGGATCATGTCTCGGGCACGCGCTTCGCGCTTGGCGCGCTCCACGCCCTGCACCTCAAGCGGAAACGCCACATTGTCGAGAACCGTCAGATGCGGAAGCAGGGCGAAGTGCTGGAAGACCATGCCCATCTTGTGCCGCCGGATCTCGATCATCTCAGGTTCCGACGCTGAGAGAAGGTCGCGGCCATTGAAGATGACTTCGCCCGCTGTGGGTTCCACAAGGCGCGACATGCAACGCACCAGCGTGGATTTGCCGGATCCTGAGAGGCCCATGATCACGAAAATCTCGCCCTCGCGCACCTCCAAGCTGGCGTCGCGCACGGCGGGAACGAGGCCCGCCGCCTGGAGCTGCTCCACGCCAGGCTTATCGCCCAGCGCGGCGAGCGCGGCGGAGGAGCCTGCGCCGAAGAGCTTCCAGACATTGCGGCAGACGAGCTTGGCCTGTGGCATGAGGCTCATGTCAAAACGGGGAAAACAGGGAAAAGCAGAAGAGGCCCCGGCCCGCTGCATCAAGCAGCCGACGGGCCAGGGCCTCGCATATGCGTCAGTTCTTGATCCAGGCGCTCCAGCGCGGCTCGTTTGCGGCCATCCACGCAGCGACCACCTCTTCGACCTTCTTGCCGTTGAGGTCGACATCGGTGATCATCTTGCCCATCTCGTCGTTGTCGATGGTGAAAGCCTTGATCGCCTTGTAGGCAGAAGGCCACTTGTCCTTCACGCCGGCCCAGCCGACCTTCCAGATTTCACCGAAGGGCTTGCCGCAGTCATAGGCCGCGTCGGGGTTCGATCCCCAGGCGGGATCGGCGTAGCATTCCTTGGTGTATTCGGGGAAGGCAACCCACTCGCCCTCATACTTCGCCGGGGCCCAGTGCGGCGCATAGATCCACAGCATGATGGGGGCCTTGCGCTGATAAGCGCTTTCCAGTTCGGCGAAGAGCGCGGCATCGGTTCCCGCATGGATCACCTCGAAGGGAAGGCCAAGCGCCTCGACGCGCTCATCATCGAAGCCACCCCAGGTGACCGGGCCGCCAAGGTAACGGCCCTTGGGCGCGGTTTCCGCGGTCGAGAATGCCTTGGCGCAGGCCTCATCCTTCAGCGCCTCCCAGTTGGGAAGGCCCGGGCAGGCTTCCTTCATGTAGCTCGGGTACCACCACTCCTCCTTGGCCTTCATGCCGGTTGGGCCAAAAACCTCGACCTTGCCGGTGGCCGTTGCGGCATCCATCGCATCGCGCCCAGTCGTCTCCCACATTTCCATCGCCACATGCAGGTCGCCGGCTTCAAGACCGGCAAACTGGGCCAGATAGTCAGCCTGGACATATTCGATGTTGGCCCCGGCCTTTTTCAGAACTTCGCCCATGAGCTGGGTCGTGATGAGCTGGCCTGTCCAGTCATGGAGTGTCAGCTTGATCGGGTCTGTTGAATCCGCCGCCGCAGCCGGCAAGGCCGGTGCCGCCAATAGAAAAGCCGCCAATCCGAAACTTGCGAGGTGGCGAAGTCGCGTCCTGCTGGTCATCGTTTGCTCCCTGAATTGTTGTGCCGGGTCTGCTGCCCGCAGCGATAATGCCTCAGCGCGGGTGCCTGTCAATGGCATTTTGTGGGAATTTGCGGTATTGCTGACCGTTGTTGTGGCATTCAATATTTGCGACTATCAGACACCATGCTTTCGAAACGACATAGCGACATTCTGAAACTGCTCGAGTTGCAGGGCAGTGCGTCCATCGCCGCCATCGCCCGCGAGTTGGATGTCTCCATGGAGACGGTGCGGCGCGATATCCGCCCGCTCGTGGAATGGGGAAAGGTGCTGCGTATTCATGGCGCGGTGGGCTTGGCGGGACAGATGGGGGAGGCCCCCTTCGAGCGCCGCATGCGTGACAATGCGGCCGCCAAGAAGGCGATTGCCCGCCACGTTGCGGAGACGATCCGCGATGGTGACTCGCTGATGCTGGACACCGGCACCACCACCAGCTTCCTGGCCCGGGCGCTGATCGGGCACCGGCGGTTGACGGTGGTGACCAACTCCTCCGACATTGCCCGCACCCTCGCCACGGTGAACGGCAACCGCGTGTATATGGCAGGCGGCGAATTGCGGAGTGATTCCGGGGCGGCCTTCGGCAACTCCGCCGTGGAGTTTGTCAGCCGCTTCCATGTTCAGCATGCCGTCATCTCGGCGGGCGCCATCGATGAGACGGGCATCATGGATTTCGACCTTCATGAAGCGGAGTTCGCCCGCACCGTGCTGACCCGCGGCGAGCGCCGGGTTGTGGTGAGCGACGGGTCCAAGTTTGGTGCCAAGGGTTTCGTCAAGGTCTGCGGGTTTGACGCCATCAGCGAACTGGTGACGGATCGCACGCCGGAGGAAAGCCTCGCTGCGGCGCTGAAGAGCTCCGGTGTGGATGTCCGCATGGCGGATGTCTAGGTACCTGCCGTTTGGCTTGCCTCTCATCGGTCGAGCGGCATCATGATCACGGGGGCAGTCCGCAAGTGACTGGATGAGCCTCGATGCCGTGAGGCCATCGAGATCCGGCATGCGCACATCGAGCAGACTGCAGGTGCAGCCGATCTCCGGGAGGGCGCCAGTTGCGGCGCGCGCAGGGCCGTTGACGCATGTTCCCACAGGTCGGGAAGTGGCCATGCGCAAAGCCGCGTGCTGACAAATATGGCTAAGGCAAGCGTGAAGACAGCGGGGCGGCCAAGAAGAAGCCCGGCTGCAATGGCCAGGCCAGTTTCCGGCTTCCACGGCGTTGAGCGAAGCTCGGTCATCTGGAAAGCGACGACAGACGCGACAGGAGAGTGAATGCGGCGGCCAGTTCGACATACAGAGCGAGCGTTCGCAGGACATTTCACCCGGGAATATCTTTGATCTGCCTTGCAAAGCCATGGGGGCTGGTCATCGAACTCGCAACCGCGTTCCATTCCCGCATATCGCACCGCCTGTCAGAATTTCGTGGGGTCGCGCTTTTCTTGTGGGGCGAGAGATGCATCGCCCCCGGGCGAGCGGGAACCCAGGTGGATTGCCGAGGGGCACCTGGCTCTCCTTGTGCTGTCTATACCGTGCTGCCAATAGGTAGTATTATTTCGAGGGTCGTGTCCCGCCCGGATTATCCGGGGCGGTCTGAGTGTGCCGGAGGAGCCTTCATGTTCAGGTCTTCGCAGCGCAGGACGTGGTTCAGACGTTTGTCTGACGTCGTCTGGCCCCGCCATGGCTTCAGGAGAGCGTGGAATTACCGCATGTGCCGGCTGTCACGGCTTCGTGTCTGCCCACACAGGATTTCTCTTGGCTTCGCGGCGGGGGCGTTTGCGTTCTTCACGCCCTTCATCGGGTTCCACTTTCTGCTTGCTGCGGCGCTGGCGCTCGTCATGCGCGGCAATCTGCTGGCATCAGCGGCTGGAACGGTTGTGGGGAATCCCTTGACCTTCCCGTTTATCTGGCTGGCAACCTTCCAGATCGGAAGCGCCATTGTCGGTCCGCCGGCCGGGCATGTGGCGGGGATGGACCCGATCGGTCTCTCCCTCGCGGAGGCGAACGACTGGCAGGGCTACTGGGAGTTGCTTGGCGATGCCATCTGGCCGATGTCCGTTGGCGCCATACCGCTGGGGCTGGCGGGTGCTGCGATCAGCTATGCCTTTTGTTTTTGGTCGCTTGGCAAGGTCCGCCGCACCCCCGCATCGAGGTCTGCGGCTGCTGAAGCACGGCGCCGCTGATGGGGTGGCCTTAGGATAAGGCTTTTCGAGCTGATCGGGATGTCAGCCACTGCGCGGCGCGAAGATCACGGGAGAACGGTCGCCGCCGTTCTCCCGTTTGGTTTGGTCAATCGCCCTGGTGAACGTTACTGAGAGGATTGGGAATCCACGTAGTTGACAGACTTGTTGGAGGCATCGGTCCACAACTGCCGCAGCCGGTTGGGCGTGACCGTTGGTTCATAGTGGCCACCAGCGCCGCCAACGTTCCGGAAGATCTCAGGGTGCAGCATGAACAGCGCCGCTGACTGGTCCCACAACAGCGATTTTCCTCCGGCCCTGAAGCAACAATCGATTGCCCAATAGTCCGCGCCGTCGACTGCCGCACCAAGCGATCCATCGCGTACCGTGCCCAGAAGCGCCTGCTTCAACGCATAGGGAAGACCGCGCTGACCCAGGGCTTCGACCATATCGCGTGTCGGGCCATACACGAAATCCTGCTTGCCCAATGGATTGCTGTCGAAGGCCGAGCGCGTTGGATCGACATAAAAATACTTCAGCCCAGGAAGCTGCTTTTTGAAGGCCAGCTTGCAGGCCGCCAGGTCATACTCGCAATTGAAGGAGTAGTTTCCGGGGGCTTGGTTTGGGTCGCCGCGCAGCGGCTTGCCCATGATGACGACATTCTTGATCTTCGAACGGATGGCCGGGCTGTAGTTGATGAAGGACGAAAATGTGCCGATGATGAGAATATCAACTGACTTGCAGTACTTGAGAGAATCGACAACCTTCCTGACATACTTGTTGCGGTCCTGCGGCGAGGGCGGAAGAGGCGCCGACATGAGAGCGAAGGACTTGTTCATCATCGCCCGGTAGTCGAGAACGAACTGGCCCCATTTCGTGAGTATCTCGTTGCGCGGCAGATTGGTGGTCTGTCCGATAATCAAAGGGATGGGGCGTTGCCCCGGTTCCGCGATCAGGCGGGCCAGCGCTCCGGCACCGGCGGCAGGAAGCGTGTAACCCTCGCTGGTGATGATGGCCGCGACATAGCGGTTCCCGAGGAGCATCGGGATCGCCATCATGTCATCAATGTCATAGTCGGTATCGATGAGCGTGCAGGCGGATGGTTTCATATAAGCAGCCTGGGCTGGCGTTGCGGCAGCCAATCCAGTCATAACGGTTAGGGCAAAAAGCAATCTGCTGAGCATGGACAGGTGCATCGATAACTCCGTATTTATCAACTCAAGTACTACGATGTTTGCTGAAGCAAAGTTAAGTGAAATTTGGGGGAGCTAACTGTCTTTCCATTCGGGCCCGGGCCGGAGGACCGTTCCGTGGTGCCAAAAACGACGTAACGGAAAGAGGGTGCGCGCCGCACGTTCACTGGCTCGGGTTTACGATCCGGCGACGTTCCGAACTTCTGCTTCCTCACCCGGCAGTCGATGTAATAGATTGCCAATTGAGAGGGAGCGCCGTGGATCGCCTTGGAGATTGATTTTGGACTGCCACACTCCGTGCCGTTGGTGGGCCTGTCGGTCCTGCTGGGGGTGCTTGGAGGTTACCTGGGCTTAGGCTTTGCCGCGCAGGCGCGCGATGAGCAGGGCGGGCGCCGCCGCATCATGCTGGCAGCGGCGGCATGGTGCCTGGGTCTCGGCATCTGGACGATGCACTTTGTCGGCATTCTCGCTGCGCAGTTTCCCGGACCGGTCACCTTCTCTGTCCTGCTGACGATGATGTCCTTCCTGATGTGCGTTCTGGTTGTTGGCATCGCCGCTTTTCTGAAGACGGCACTGGCGACAGGCCGCCTTGCCACCCTGCTTGCTGCCGTATTCATGGGGGGCGGGATCATGTCGATGCACTATCTCGGCATGCATGCGATCTCCGGCCCCTTCAGCATGAACCATGAAGGACTGCACGCCATTGCCGCCGCAGTCCTTGCGGTGGGCGCAAGCTATGCTGCACTCCGCTTGCTTGAGGCGCAGTTGGGACTATGGGCGCTTGCTGTCAGTGCCGTTGCCTTCGGCCTCGCCGTCTCCGGCATGCACTATACCGCCATGGCAGGCATGACGCTGGGGCCGCAGGTTGCCACTCGCCATGAGATGGGCCTCGCCATATCGAGCGATATCCTGACTGTCGCTGTGGCAGTCCTCGCCTTTTTCATCTCTGGCTTTTTTCTGCTGTATCTCGTGCCTGAGGGGCGGCGGCGGGAAGCAAAACCGGCGCCGCAGACCGTATCGGCGAGTGCACAGTCACAGGTTGCATCGTCCGTTGAGTTGCCGTCGGCACCCGCCACTGCCATGCCGGCAAAGCCGGTGACGGTGCCGGTTGAAACCGAGGGGGCGACGCGGCTCATTCCGTGTGAGATGATTTGCGCGGTGCAGGCAACCACTCACTATACGATGGTGTATGATGGGCAGAAGGAATACCTGTCGCCCTGGTCTATTACCGAGGCCGAGCAGAAGCTTCCCGCGCAGGATTTCATCCGGGTCCACCGCAGCCATATCGTTGCCCTCGACAAGATCATGTCCCTGCGCCGGGCGGGAGACGGGGCCGCCGTGGAAGTTGGCCAACCGCTGCCACGCGTGGTGCCGGTGAGCCGTTCACACTATGCCGAACTCAAGGCTAGGTTGGGGCTTCGCCAAAAGATTCGCAGCGCTGGCGCTGCGCGGCCGCGCGACGAGACGGGCGCCTAACCCCGCCCGCGCGAGCCATATCATTCGCTTTCGCTGGGCCACCCCATCCTGCGGTTACTGCAGATCCCCGCCAATCATGCAGTGGCGGCTTTCAACGCCGCCATTCGTGCAGAAAAGCCGCATTTCGTGCAAACGGCCCGCGCTCGTGCAACGCAAGGCCTTGGCGCATTGC
>JBEIDW010000075.1:0-14386 GCA_040383265.1 Hyphomicrobiales bacterium | reverse complement strand
CTGAGATCGGCGCGCTGCCTTTCGGCGAAGCCATGTTCAAAGCTATCGAAGCGACAGGAAACGGCAGCGTCATCGGGCGGGCCAAAGCATTGATCGCACACCAAAAACCCGACGTTGCCGAAGCCATGTTGCTGAATTATGCCCCAAAACCTACCGAAGCACAGAAATACTGCCTCATGCTGTCTCAGGCCTTCACCTATCAAGGCAAGCTGGAGGAGGCAAAGTCACTCATCAATAACTGGTTGCCACACTATCCTACACTCGCACTTTACAAGGAAGGGCTTCAGCTCGCGGTGATCAAGAATGATTATCTGTGGGGTTGGACGCTCTTTCGAGAGGCGACCCACCGAAACCTTGATGCTGGTGACGCCAATGAACGCAAGATCCTCCTTGGGCTTGGCAAGATACAGGACAGCTATCTCACTTTTCGAGAAATGCGTGCTTCTGATATGCTGACAAACTATCTTGGCGAGCGCTACGTGAAGAATTTCGCGAGCCTGTCAGAAGTTAGCCGAGTAATGATCCTTGCATGCTTTGGACCTGGAGATGAAATTCGCTTTTCCAGTTTTTATGAGGAGTTCTCGCACCGACTGTCAAAGCAGTCGGTTCAGATTGCGTGTGACCCTCGACTGCACTCTTTACTGCAACGAAGTCTCCCGAATATAGACTTTGTGCCAGTTGGTCGAACTAGAAGTCTCGTTGGCACGGTTGATTTGAGCAACTTCGACGACTTGCCTGGTTCTGATCTTCATGTTTTCACCGACAATCGCGGATGGAAGGTGCTCTTAGAGGCTGATCGCTTCAGTCTCGTCACGGATCTCCTTGGTGAAGTTATTGAAGGGTATGCTTCTTTTTCAGAGGAAGCCAGCCTAAATGCTGATGAGGAAGCATCAAAAGCTTGGAGTAAACGACTCTGTAAAATCAGAGGAGAGCCCCTGATTGGGTTATCGTGGCGCAGCAGCCTGACGACAAACTTCCGCAATCAGCATTATCTTGATGTCGAGGAGTTAGCGTCACTCTTTGAAATCCCCGGCGTACGCTTCGTCAACCTGCAGTATGATGAGTGTTCCGACGAATTGGCTTGGGTTGAGCAACGCTACCCCGGAAAGCTCCTCCACTTCCCTGATCTTGACCAGTACAATGATCTGGATGGTGTGGCCGCTCTGATGGCGAATCTGGATCTTGTGATTGCGCCTTGCACGACTGTCCTTGAGTTGGCAGGCGCCTTGGGGCGACCTGCACTTCTTCTGTCTAATTCCTCTGAGCTGCACTGGCGCAAGCGCCCCGGCACGGTCGTTGATGTCTGGCACGCCTCGGTAGAACATGTGGAGAGCTCCGAACTCGGTGACAAGGCATCCCTCGTCTCCAACCTTGTCACCCGGGTTAGAAATTTCGCCAAAGAGTATTCGCTCCGGAGCCTTAAACATGCGTCCTAGGCAAGCCGTCGATCGACTGGAGTTATGGCGCAACTACTCGGCCGCAAAAGCTGCCGCCATGGGTGTCACTTGGCGGACGGAAGGTCTCACTGTTGAGATCGGACGCCGCATGGTGTCCGCCTTGCGGGACTTCGTTCCACCACATAGCAAGGCAGATGTTCTGGACATCGGCTGCGGAACCGGTGAGGTGACGCTCATGGTTGCCGATGCAGGGTACCGCGTAGCCGGACTTGATATCTCTGAGAATCTCGCGGCTGAGTTTCGCAGGAATGCCGCGCATCTCGGGATTGAATTTATAGCTGGGGATGTCATGAGCCTGCCTTCCGAGCGAAGGTTTGATGCAGCCATATCCCGCTTCGTGTTCACGCATTACTCGGATTTCCGAAAGTTACTGGCAGCCATGGCCCGTTTTGTCAGGCCGGGTGGCGTTATCGTGTTTGATTCATTGTCGGATGAGTCAGTTTACTATGCTTCATCAGTGACGGGTCGAAGCGCGGAGGAAATTATGGAGAAGTGCTACGATCCTCTGCCAAGTTTTTCGGATGAAGACATCAGAGTTTTCTGCGCGGAGAATAGCTGGACTCTCGAGCGGCGGGCACCGCTCGATTTCCTGCACCGCAATCCGATTCTTGCGATGACTTATGACAGCCAGGCAGAGACAGATGCGTTTCTGAAGTCCAGATACGAGAACGATGATGTGAGATCATTTCTGAACTGGCTTAACTCCAACATCTCTAGCGGACTGGACAGCCGCTTCGCAGGTCTTCTCGTCAACGTCGTACGCGTAAATTGACTTAAGGATATGAAATGCTGAGAAACAGCACAATACTCGTAACAGGTGGAACGGGCTCTTTTGGTCATGCGTTTTTGCCAATGACGCTTGCAAAATACGATCCGAAGAAAATTATTGTTCTCTCCCGGGATGAAATGAAGCAGTGGGAGATGGCCAAGCTGTTTCAGGGTGACCCGCGCGTTCGTTTTTTCATCGGTGATGTACGGGATCGGGAGCGCCTTTATCGAGCTCTTGACGGCGTAGACTATGTGGTCCACGCGGCCGCAACCAAGATCGTACCGACGGCAGAATACAACCCCTTTGAATGCGTTAAAACGAATGTCAACGGTGCAATGAACTTGGTTGATGCCTGCATCGACAGGGGCATCAAGCGCGTCGTTGCGCTTTCGACCGACAAGGCCAGTAGCCCCATTAATTTATATGGAGCAACAAAGCTTGTATCCGACAAGCTCTTCATCGCCGGGAACTCCTATTCCGGAACGCATGAGACCCGCTTTGCTGTCGTCCGTTATGGTAACGTGATGGGTTCCCGCGGTTCTGTGATTCCGTTCTTCATGGGCATTCGGGCGAAAGGTGTGCTTCCGGTCACCGATGCCCGCATGACGCGCTTCATGATCACGCTGGAGCAGGGAATTGAACTCGTCTGGCATGCATTCGATGACATGGAGGGTGGGGAAACCTATGTGAAGAAGATACCATCGATGAAAGTCGTTGATCTCGCAAAGGCTGTTGCGCCGGATGCAGTTTTGGATTTCGTCGGCATCAGGCCTGGTGAAAAACTGCATGAGCAAATGATCAGTGAGGAAGATTCCGCACACACATATGAGTACCCAGAGCATTTCAAGATACTGCCGCCGATCAACAACTGGTCAAACTGTGCGCGGCGGATCAAGGATGGCCGCAAGGTGGCTGATGGCTTCCGCTACACGAGCGATAACAACAGCGAGTGGATGAGTGAGAGCAAGTTGCAGGATTGGATTGAGCGAAATGCCCAGAAGATAGGTGCTTTTTAAAAGATGATTCCCTACGGTCGTCAGGACATTACCCAAGCTGACATCGATGCGGTAAGTGCCGTTCTGACGTCAGAATTTCTCACGCAGGGACCCGCCGTGCCGCGCTTCGAAACAGCGGTGACGGAGATTTGTGGCGCCCGTCACGGCGTCGCAGTGAACAGTGCCACGTCTGCGCTTCACATTGCATGCTTGGCGCTTGGCCTAGGGCAGGGCGATGTGCTCTGGACCAGCCCGATCACATTCGTGGCTTCTGCGAACTGTGGACTGTACTGTGGCGCGGATGTTAGCTTCGTTGACATTGATCCCCGAACCTACAATCTCTGCCCACAGGCACTGGAGCGCAAGTTGGTGGCGGCTGAGAGAGATGGCTGCCTTCCAAAGATTGTCGTACCTGTGCACATGTGCGGTCAGCCATGCGACATGAAGGCCATTCACGCGCTCGGCCAGCGCTACGGATTTAAGATCATCGAGGACGCATCCCACGCCATTGGCGCCAGATACCATGGGGAACCTGTCGGCAATTGCCGATATAGCGACATCACGGTATTCAGCTTCCATCCTGTGAAGATCATCACCACCGCTGAAGGCGGCATGGCGCTGACAAACAACTCAGATCTTGCAAACCGGATGTCACTTTTCCGTAGTCATGGTATTACGCGTGACGCAGCGCAAATGACGCATGTGCCCGACGGGCCATGGTATTATCAGCAGATTGATCTCGGATTTAACTACCGGATGACAGAGTTGCAGGCGGCTCTTGGGCTGAGTCAACTGCAGCGCCTTGATGAATATGTAGGTCAGCGGCATGCCTTGGCGCGTCGTTATGATGAGCGGCTTGTGAAGTTGCCGCTGGTGCTGCCCTGGCAACTCCCAGATACTCACTCTGCACTGCATCTGTATCCGGTCAGAGTTCGGAAGAGTATTGCGCGTCGAAGTCATTTGGAAATATTCATTTTTCTTCGAGAGCAGGGGGTCGGGGTGAACCTCCATTACATTCCTGTCCACACCCAACCTTATTATCAGCGCCTCGGCTTCCGAGAGGGAGATTATCCCGAGGCTGAGGCCTATTATGCTGAAGCCTTAAGTCTTCCACTTTATCCTGGGCTTACCCACGATCAACAAGACCACGTCATTGACGCGGTTGTGCATGCGCTCCTGACATGAGGATTGCGGTCATTCCAGCCCGGGGTGGCAGTAGGCGCATACCGGGCAAGAACATTAGACCATTCTGTGGCCGTCCTATGATCGCTTGGTCGATTGAAGCGGCAATCCGGAGCGGGTGCTTTGATGATATCATTGTTTCAACAGATTCTCCCGAGATCGCGGCTGTCGCAGTAGAATGGGGGGCCTCTACGCCTTTCATCCGCCCAACTGAGCTTGCGGATGATCATACGGGAACCGTTCCGGTTGTCCGGCATGCCATCCAATGGTTTGAGGCGCAAAGAAAGGCTCCAGAGGAGATTTGCTGTATCTATGCCACGGCTCCCTTTGTCATGGCTGCTGACATACTCAAGGGACTTGATTTGATTGTCTCGAAGGGTTTCGACTACGCTTTTACGGTTACAAGCTATCCGTTTCCGATACAACGAGCCTTGCGGTTCTTACCAAGTGGCCAGCTGCAAATGTTCTGGCCGGAGAACCAGAACCGCCGTTCACAGGACCTTGAGGATTCCTATCATGATGCCGGTCAATTCTATTGGGGCCGGCGGTCCGCTTGGCTTGCGGAGAAGCCAATTTTTTCCGGAAATTCAGCGCCGGTCATTCTGCCCAGACACCGTGTACAGGACATTGACACGGAAGAGGACTGGGTGCGGGCGGAGTGGCTGTTCAAGGCGATGTTGAAGGACATGCGATGACCCGTCGTCGAACGCGAACAGCAGTGTTCCGCGCCGATGCCTCTCTTAAGATCGGCACCGGTCATGTGATGCGCTGTCTCACGTTGGCAGATGCGCTAGCGGTGAATGGGATGGAATGCCAGTTCATTTGCGCTGAGTTATCTGGTCATCTTGCTGATGTGATACGTGGGCGTGGCTATGCTGTTCAGTTACTGGCGCAGGGGACAGGCACGCCTTCTCCACGGTCGGAGAGTGGCGGTCACTCGAGTTGGCTTTCCACAGGTTGGGAGGAAGATTCTCAGCAAGTCCGAGCACTCTTGGGGGAAAGTACGCCTGATTGGCTTGTTGTCGATCATTATGCAGTCGATCGACGCTGGGAGAAATCACTGGCTGATGCTTGTGGCCGACTTTTGGTAATTGACGACCTTGCCGACCGGCCGCATGACTGCACACTTTTGCTCGATCAGGGCGTGGGCAGGCGCAGTTCCGATTACAATGGCCTTGTCGGGCTGAATTGCCATTGCCTTGCCGGATCACAGTATGCGCTATTAAGGCCCGAGTTTCGGGAGTGGCGTGACTATAGCATGACCCGCAGAAGAAACTTTCGTGCCCACCGGCTGCTGGTAACCATGGGTGGAGTGGATGCACCCAATGCGACCGGTGCCGTACTGGAGGTATTAAAGAGAGGTCTGCTGCCGCCAGACGCGAAAATTGATGTCGTGATGAGTGCCCATGCGCCTTGGCTTGCCGATATACGTGACCGCGTGAGGGCGATGCCCTGCGCGACAGAGGTACACGTCAATCCACCCAGCATGGCTCGGCTCATGGCCGATAGCGATCTTGCGATTGGCGCGGCCGGCACGACTGCCCTGGAGCGGTGTTGCCTTGGTTTGCCCACACTCCAGGTGGTTATTGCGCAGAATCAGGAACATGGGGCTGCAGCGCTGGAACTAGCGGGCGCTTGTCTTTGCCTGGGGTGGCCTCAGGAGGTTACGCAAACGCTGCCCGAGCAATTGAATCGGGCTCTGGAGCATCGAACCCTAGCGCAGATGAGCTATTCAGCCAGCATGATCACAGACGGTGAAGGGGCCCTTCGCGTCGTCGCAGAGATGGAACGGGCGGCATGAGACCGGATGCTGAAGATCGGGTACGCCCGATGACGCATGATGATCTCGCTCTTGTGAGAAGTTGGCGGAATCATCCTTCAATCCGACACAACATGTATTCCCAGCACGAAGTTTCCGAGGATGAGCATCACGGTTGGTTTGAAAGAGCCTCCCAGCTTATTGGGCGTCATCTTCTGATCTTCGAGGCGGAGTTTCAGCCCAGGGGTTTCGTGCAGGTGACGTCTAAGGAAGCAGACCCTGTTGCTGAGTGGGGTTTCTACACGTCGCCTGATGCTCCCCGTGGGACGGGACGGCGGATGGGGCAGGCCGCGCTCGAGTTTATTTTTGGGTCTCTAAGGATTCATAAAGTCTGTGGTCAGGCATTGGCCTATAATAAAAAATCTATCCGGTTTCATCTGTCGCTCGGTTTTCAGCAGGAGGGCATCCTGCGCGAGCAGCACTTTGATGGCGTAGCATTTCATGATGTGTATTGTTTCGGCATGCTCGCCCGGGACTGGCACACTACAACCTGAGAGGTTCGCATGTTCACCATACCTGAAATCCAGATTGCTGGCCGGCGAATTGCCTCTGGCATACCTCCCTACGTGATTGCCGAACTGTCCGCCAATCACAATGGCAGGCTGGAGACTGCCCTGCAGATCATCACCGAGGCGAGCAAGGCGGGGGCTGATGCTGTAAAACTGCAAACCTATCGTCCCGATACAATAACTCTTGATTCGGATGCTCCGGATTTCACCATTGAAGGTGGCCTTTGGCATGGCCGAACACTCTACGATCTTTATCGTGAAGCTCATATGCCTTGGGACTGGCACAGGCCACTTTTTGAGCATGCGCGTTCATTGGGCATTACCATTTTCAGCACGCCTTTTGATGTCACTGCCGTAGACTTGCTCGAGAGCCTCGATGCGCCGGCTTACAAGATTGCTTCTTTTGAAGCTGTGGATATTCCCCTCATCGAATATGTTGCTCGTACCGGTAAGCCGATGATCATCTCCACCGGAATGGCTGACGCGGAAGAAATTCAGGAAGCGATTGACGCCGCTCGCGCTGGAGGTTGCCGCGAGCTCGCCATTCTTCATTGCGTGAGTGGTTATCCTGCTCCAGCGGGTGATTATCATCTTGCCACCATTCCTGACATGATGAGACGCTTTGGTGTCGTCACCGGCCTGTCAGACCACACGCTGGACAATACGACTGCAATTGCAAGCGTAGCCCTTGGCGCTGCGATCATTGAAAAGCATATCACGCTCGACCGTAACGGCGGCGGACCTGACGATAGTTTTTCGCTGACGCCGCCGGAGCTGGCGGCGCTATGTCAGGACGTGAAAACAGCCTGTTCATCGATCGGTATGGTGAACTATGGCCGCAAGTCGAGTGAACAGGGCAATGTGAGGTTCAGGCGTTCTCTTTACTTCGTCAAAGATCTGCAGCCAGGCGATGTCATAACTATTGACTCCGTAAGAAGTGTTCGCCCTGGCTTTGGCCTTGCGCCCAAGTACTTGAAGGATGTGATCGGCCGCAGGGTGAGACAGGCAGTAGTGGCGAACTCTCCAGTCACTCTGGGATCATTCATGTAGAGCAGACGACGCTTCGATACCTTGGCTTTGTAACCTCCGTTATTCAGCTGGCTTAGATCTGTTTGGTGTGAACTGTTGATTTGACTATCTCATCGTATAAGATTTTCGTTGCCGCTCGGCGTTTCAGAATTTGTTCCTGATTGATTGAGACACCCGTCTACATATTCAGTATTCGCATTTGATGGTTAGCCGTTGCCCGGGGGCTCTAGACGTGTGTTTAGATTTTCGAGGTCGCGTAAAATCGACTTCTGCGCATTAGACGAAAATAGCTTTTCAGTTATGGCGGCCTGAATTTCTCGCCATATTGAAAGTTGGCTTGGATTTAATGGAAAGTGGAAGCATGGGGCCTCCGAGGCGACACCGGATGATTGCAAGGCGAAGTTCGGCGGGATGGATGTTGAGGACGCTGAACCTTTCAAGGCCATAAAAGGCGAAAGCAGCAAGCTGAAGAGGCCGCTGGCGGATGCCGCGCTAGACGCATCGGCACTGAAGGATGTGCTAACAAACAAGCGGAAGGTTGGGTGCGGAGCGAGAAGTGGTCGCATATCTGAGCGAGCACGTTTTGAAGACCGCATCGCCATGCTGCATTGTGCTTATTGCCGACCGCAGGATGATCGGTTGCCAGAAGCGGTCCCCCGAAATGGAACGCCCCCGCACGCGTTTTGGCGTGCGGGGGGCTGTGTTGTTGGTTAGTGGAGGTCGAAGCGGTCGGCGTTCATGACCTTGGTCCAGGCGGCGACGAAGTCCTTGACGAACTTCTCCTTGTTGTCGTCCTGGGCATAGACCTCGGCATAGGCACGCAGCACCGAGTTGGAGCCGAACACCAGGTCAACGCGTGTCGCGGTGAACTTTGCGGCGTTCGTCTTGCGCTCGACGATCTCATAGAGATTGCTGCCCTTCGGCTCCCACTTGTAGGCCATGTCGGTGAGCGTGACGAAGAAGTCTGTGCTCAGCGCACCTGGGCGAGTGGTGAAGACGCCGTGCTTGGTTCCGCCATGGTTCGTGCCGATCACGCGCAGGCCGCCGATCAGCGCCGTCATTTCCGGCGCGGTGAGGCCCATGAGCTGCGCACGGTCGAGCAGCAGCTCCTCGGGCGTCACCACATAGTCCTTCTTGAGCCAGTTACGGAAGCCGTCGGCCACCGGTTCCAGCACCGCGAAGGAGGCCGCATCCGTCTGGGCGGCCGTGGCGTCGCCGCGGCCAGGCGCGAAGGGAACCTCTACCGCAAAGCCCGCGGCCTTGGCCGCCTGCTCCACGCCCAGATTGCCTGCGAGCACGATCACGTCGGCAACCGAAGCGCCGGTTTCAGCGGCGATCGGCTCCAGCTTGGCCAGCACGCGGGCGAGGCGGGCGGGCTCATTGCCTTCCCAATCCTTCTGGGGGCTGAGGCGAATGCGGGCGCCATTGGCGCCGCCGCGCATGTCCGAGTGGCGGAAGGTACGGGCACTGTCCCAGGCGGTGGCGACGAGGTCGGACACCGAAAGGCCCGTTGCGGCAATCTTCGCCTTCACGGCGGCCACGTCATAGCCCGTCTTGCCGGCGGAAACCGGATCCTGCCAGATCAGGTCTTCGGCCGGAATCTCAGGGCCGATGTACCGGGTCTTGGGGCCCATGTCGCGGTGGGTGAGCTTGAACCAGGCGCGCGCGAAGACATCCGAGAAATAGGCCGGGTCCTTGTGGAACCGCTCGGAGATCTTGCGGTACTCCGGATCCATCTTCATGGCCATGTCGGCATCCGTCATGATCGGGTTGTGACGGATCGACGGGTCCTCGACGTCCACGGGCTTGTCTTCCTCGCGGATGTTGACAGGTTCCCACTGCCAGGCGCCGGCGGGGGACTTCTTCAGCTCCCAGTCATGGCCGAGGAGCATGTCGAAATAGCCATTGTCCCACTTGGTCGGATGCGTCGTCCACGCGCCTTCAATGCCCGAGGTAACGGTGTCGCGGCCGATGCCGCGGGTCTTGTGGTTCATCCAGCCAAGACCCTGTTCGGAGAGGTCAGCACCCTCCGGGCTGGGGCCGAGGTTGGCGGCATTGCCATTGCCATGGGTCTTGCCCACGGTGTGGCCACCCGCCGCGAGCGCCACGGTCTCTTCATCATTCATGGCCATGCGGGCGAAGGTTTCGCGCACCTGAGCCGCAGTCTTCAGCGGGTCAGGCTTGCCGTTTACGCCTTCCGGGTTCACGTAGATGAGGCCCATCTGAACGGCAGCCAGCGGGTTTTCCATCGTCGAGGGCTTGTTCACATCCTCGTAGCGGCTGTCGCTGGGGGCCAGCCATTCCTTTTCAGCACCCCAGTAGATGTCCTTTTCCGGATGCCAGATGTCCTCGCGGCCAAACGAGAAGCCGAAGGTCTTGAGGCCCATGGTCTCATAGGCCACGTTGCCTGCAAGGATCATCAGGTCCGCCCAGCTGAGGCGGTTGCCATACTTCTTCTTGATCGGCCACAGCAGGCGGCGGGCCTTGTCGAGGTTGGTATTGTCCGGCCAGCTGTTGAGCGGTGCGAAGCGTTGGGCGCCGGTGCCGCCGCCGCCGCGCCCGTCGGCGGTGCGGTAGGTGCCGGCCGAGTGCCACGCCATGCGGATCATCAGGCCACCATAGTGACCCCAATCCGCCGGCCACCAATCCTGGCTGTCGGTCATCAGCTTGGCGAGGTCGGCCTTCAGCGCCTTCACGTCAAGCTTCTTGACCTCTTCACGGTAGTCAAAGCCCTTGAGCGGGTTGGTCTTGCTGTCTTGCTGATGCAGGATGTCGAGATTGAGCGCCTTGGGCCACCACTCCACGACGGAGCTGCTGCTCAACGTGTTGGCGCC
The DNA here is from genome assembly GCA_040383265.1 of Hyphomicrobiales bacterium. Lineage (GTDB taxonomy): Bacteria > Pseudomonadota > Alphaproteobacteria > Rhizobiales > Aestuariivirgaceae > Aestuariivirga. Next base: position 3,792 of record JBEIDW010000075.1, on the reverse strand, counting down.
GTGCATAAACGGGCAGCTGCCCGAACCTTTGCTTGACTTGTCCATCTCATCCTCTGGGAATAGCGAAAATTGCGTGTTGCAACCGGCCTGCTGCTCCGCCGCGTCTGTTCCCCGCAACTGATACCGGTATGGCTTTGAGATAGTCGAAAACCGAGATAATGAGAAGTTTCATTTTTTTATCGTACCGATAAGAAACAAATATGAACAACCTGACATTGCGCCATCTCCGCTACTTCGAAGCTCTGGCCCAGTATGGACACTTCGGCCGTGCTGCCGAGGCGCTTGGCATTTCTCAGCCGGCCCTTTCAATCCAGATGCGCGACCTCGAAGACATCGTTGGAAAACCGCTGGTTGAGCGGGGCGCGCGGCAGGTGCGCCTGACGGGCTTGGGCGAGGTGCTGCTGCAGCGGGGGCGAGACATTTTGCGCGCTGTCGATGAGCTCGCCTCCCTGGCGCGCACCGCGAGTGAGGACCTAACCGGCCGACTAAGGGTCGGTGTTATTCCGACCGTAGCGCCCTATCTTCTGCCGCGGGTCATCGAGGGCCTGTCGGAACGGTTTCCGGACCTTGACCTCCGCCTGCGTGAGGCCGTGACCCAGAAGCTGGTGGGCGATCTCATCGAAGGGCGGCTTGATGTTGCCATTGTGGCGCTGCCCATATCGGAGCCATCGCTTGTCGAGCATCCGCTGTTCACCGAGGAGTTTGTGCTTGTCCGGCCTTTGGCGGATGCCGCGAAGCCAGTCCCGCGGCCCGAGATCCTGCGCGAGATGCGCCTCCTCCTGCTGGAGGAGGGCCATTGCTTCCGCGATCAGGCGCTTTCCTTCTGCAAGATGACCGCGCCCGGGCCGCGAGACCTGATGGAGGCGAGTTCCCTGTCCACCCTTGTGCAGATGGTGGGCGCAGGGATCGGCGTGACTTTGGTGCCGCAGATGGCGGTGGAAGTTGAAACCCGCACGACCGCCGTCTCCATCGCCCGTCTTGGCGAACCCCGGCCTGAGCGAACAATCGGCCTCGTCTGGCGCAAGACCAACCCGCTGGGCAAGCAGTTTGCGACTCTGATCGACATCCTGAAGGACGCCGCTGCCTGATCTCTGGCTGGCAGCTGCCAGAACGCCGCGGGCGGCTTCGTTGCGCCTGCAATGCCTCTGCCTACTTGACCTGTAAACATTCGTTGGCCAAAAAGGGTCCATGGAAAGGCTCCGGAAACTCCGCATACTGAGGACTTTCGTCATCGCATGTTATGTGCTGGCGGTTGCGGCTGTTGGGCTTTCCCATCAGGCGCTGCCCACTGCGGCACCCTCTCCGGATCTTTCGGCCTTTGTTCTTCCCGATGGTTCGCTTCCCGGCATTTGTGCAGAGGGGACAAATTCATCTGAGACCGGCGTGCCGCTGGGCGCGTCCAAAGCGTTTTGCGATGCCTGCCTTCTCACCGCTGCGCCAGGCGCTGTACCATCCGCCGGATGTTGGGTGCCAGTCCGGCAGGCCTTGACCAGTCCGGCATTTTCGGCACCCTTGGGCCGCCTGTTTGTTCAGGCGCTGCAGCACGTTCCGCACCTGCGGGGGCCGCCTGCGTCGGCCTGATCGCCGGGAGCCTGCAGGCACTCACCGTTCCAACGTCTTGATAGCCTGATGTGGCGCGGCCCATGCCGCCATGCCCTGCGCCGCATATCAAGCATGCTGCGCGCCGGCGTTCAGTAATCCCCAGGTCCAGACAACGCCGCTTGGAACCCCGGGCAGCCAATCAAACCACTTTGATCGAACCGAAAAACACAGGAAAACAGACATGAGACTCTTTAGGGACTTCGCATTCACCGCAGCGCTCACGCTGGGAGCGCTCGCCAGCTTCGCGGACGCCCAGGCGCATGAGATGAAGATTGGCGATCTCGTAATCGATCATCCGTGGTCGCGGCAGTCGCCCATGGGTGCGACTGTGGCCGCCGGCTTTCTGACCATCACCAACAATGGCAAGGAAGAGGACCGGCTCCTCAAGGCCACAGCGGCCATTACGCCGAACGTCCAGTTGCATGACATGAAGATGGATGGCGATGTGATGAAGATGGTGGAGATCGCGGGCGGCATCGCCATTCCGCCGGGCGCAACGGTTGAGCTGAAGCCGATGTCGCAGCACATCATGTTCATGGACCTCAAGGCACCCGTGAAGGAGGGCGACGTTGTTGCCGGTACGCTCACCTTCGAAAAGGCCGGACCAGTGGATATCCAATACGAAGTCATGGCGCCCAATACCGGAATGCACTGAAGCCCGGGACCGGAGAGGAGATGAACCTCGCGTTTGTTTCCCTTCGGTCTCTTGTTGTCCCGGTGCCGCGGCAAGTGAACTCATCAACACCCAAGTCAAGAGCGAAAACAAACCATGAAAACCATGTCCCGCCGTAGGCTTCTCACTGCCGCAGTGATGGTGGCTGTGCTGCCCGTGCCAGCCTTCAGTCATGATGACGCGACCGCCATCATCCATCTGTTGAAGGGGATGTTCGATACGCCCGAGACACCGCTGTCCGTTGAACCGGTTGTCATCCTTGGTGACACTGCGATTGCGGGCTGGGTGCAGGGCGACAAGGGCGGCCGCGCACTTCTCTGGCGCGTTGATGGTCAGTGGCAGGTTCGGCTGTGCAGCGGTGACGGCCTCAAGGACCCGAAGTTGCTCGAGACGGCGAAGATCCCGGCCGCGGATGCCGAAGCATTGATCGCGCAACTGACGGCAGCGGAAGCAAGGCTCGATCCTGCGGTGCTTGCCAAGTTCTCAAGTTTTGAAGGTACCATGATGATTGAGCCCGGTGCTGGACATCAGGGCCATTCGCATTGAAAGCGAACCACTCCTAAACGAGTCCGGATGCCTCACGGGACAAGCACGAAGTTGCCGACATGCCGCTTGGCGATGAAGGTGCGCTGTGCGTCGGCGATGTCGCGGAGCGGAAATGTGGCTGCGAGCAGCGGCCTGATCTCACCCCGTTCGATGTAGGATACGAGGTTCGGAAAGACCGGCTCGTCCCAGGCGGTGCAGCCAATGAATGTCAGGTCCTTGAGGTAGAAATCCCGCATGTCAAAGCTGACAATCGGCCCGCCGATGGCGCCGGATGACACATAGCGCCCGCCGCGCCGGAGCAGCTTGGGCATCACGCTGAACTGGGGCCCGGCGACATTGTCGGCGACAAGATCAACGCTGCTCTCGCCAAGTGTGACAAGCAAATCATCATCCCGCGACAGCACCGTGCTGCAGCCAAGTTGTTTCACCGCTTCGGCCTTGTCATGGCTGGTGACTGCGATGACGCTGGCACCGCGGCGGCGGGCAAGTTGAATGGCGGCAGAGCCCACGCCCCCTGAGGCACCGGTGACCAGAACGATCTCTCCGGCGCCAAGTGCGGCGCGGTGCAGCATGTTTTCCGCCGAGCCATAAGCACAGGGGATGGTGGCTAGTTCAGCGTCACTCCAGCCGCAATCGACAGGGAAAACTTCGCGTGCAGGCACTTTCACGAACTCGGCAAAGGCACCGTCAAAGTCCGAGGCCATCCAGATATTGTCGAGGTTTCCAAATCCGTGCGTGCGCATGCAGGCCCTTACGAGCACGCGCTGCCCGATGAGGTGGGCGTCGCCCGCGTCATGGGCGCTCACGACGCGGCCACAACAATCCGTACCTTGAATGAAGGGAAAGGGCGTTGGCTTGTCCCAGCCGCCATCCGCCTTTTGTTCCGCGCTGTGCTCCGCCGCTTTGGCAGCGCTGTCCGTGCCTGTGGTGACGCTCGCCGAATACCAGCCGAGCCGCGTGTTGATCTCGGT
>JBEIDW010000074.1:0-14476 GCA_040383265.1 Hyphomicrobiales bacterium | reverse complement strand
GCAATGCGCACCCGGTACGCTGCCGAGGACCGGAAGTAGTCATATAGCCTCACTCGGTTTCTCCATCCGAACCCAGCAGGACAGTCTCCAGTGCGGCCAGTCCCTTGAGAAGGGCGCGGGCATCGGCATCGGAGATGGACGCCATGAGCTTTCGCTCAAATTCGAGGACAAGGGGCAGCAACTGCCGGAACATGCGGCGGCCCTCGCTCGTCAGCGCCAAGGTGAAGCTTCGCTTGTCCGCCGACGAAACCTTCCGCGCGATGAGGCCACGATTCTGCAGTTCCTGGACTGCCCGGCTCACCGTCGACTTGTGGCTGTAGGTGATGCTGGCAATATCCTGGGCCGTCATGTCGCCTCGCGAGGCGAGGTTCGCCAGGATCCGCCACTGTGGAATGTCGAGATTGAACTTGCTGGCGTAGATTGCCGACAGTCGCTCCGACACGGTCTGTGCGAGGACATTGAGCCGGAACGGCAGAAAATCATTGAGCGCGAAGTTGCTTTCCATGATTGAAGCTTGACAGAAACTAGTTGCATATGCAACGAAATCAGTTAGTCGCAAGCGCAACTAATTTGGACAAGACCATGCGGAGTGCCATTGTGCCGGACTACATGTCTGGCTTCGGAAATGACTTCGAAACGGAAGCCCTGCCGGGAGTTCTGCCCTATGGCCAGAACTCCCCTCAGCAATGCGCCTACGGCCTCTATGCAGAGCAGCTATCGGGCTCGCCCTTCACCGCGCCGCGCGGCACCAATGAACGGACCTGGCTCTACCGGATGCGGCCCAGCGTGCGCCACACCTCGCGAGTCACCGAAGTACAGCTTCCCTTCTGGAAGACAGCTCCTTGCATCGACCAGCATGACTTGCCGATTGGCCCATTGCGCTGGAGCCCGCCGGAGCAGCCCACGGGCGAGCTGACCTTCCTGTCCGGACTTCGCGCCATGACGACGGCGGGTGATGTCCACACCCAAGTCGGCGTGTCGGCTGGCATCTATTTCGTCAACAGCTCGATGGTGGACGACTACTTTTACAATGCCGATGGCGAGATTCTCGTCGTGCCGCAGCAGGGCGTCCTCGGCTTCTTCACGGAGCTGGGTCGCATTAAGGTGAAGCCCGGGGAGATCTGCGTCATGCCTCGAGGTATGAAGTTCAAGGTCGAACTCGTGGAAGGCCCGGCACGAGGCTATTACTGTGAAAACTATGGTGCCAAGTTCACGCTTCCGGATCGTGGCCCGATAGGTGCCAATTGCCTCGCCAATCCGCGAGACTTCAAGACGCCCGTTGCCGCATACGAGGACAAGGAAACGACCTGCCGGGTCTGGGTCAAGTGGTGCGGCAAGTTCTACCACTGCAATATCGGCCACTCGCCGCTTGATGTTCTGGGCTGGCACGGCAACTACACGCCCTACAAATATGACCTCAACACCTTCTCACCCGTGGGATCGATTCTGTTTGACCACCCGGATCCATCCATCTTCACGGTCATGACAGCCCCGACGGGAGAGGAGGGAACCGCGAACGTCGACTTCGTGATTTTCCCAGAGCGCTGGATGGTGGCGGAGAACTCCTTCCGGCCGCCGTGGTATCACCTGAACATCATGTCGGAGTTCATGGGCCTGATCTACGGCCGCTATGACGCGAAGCCCAACGGGTTCCTCCCAGGCGGTATCAGTCTGCATAATTGCATGCTGCCGCACGGACCGGATCTCGCGGCCTTCACTAAGGCTTCTACAGAAGAGCTCAATCCGCACAAGCTGACTGATACGCTAGCTTTCATGTTCGAGACCCGGTACCCTCAGCACCTCACCGCCTATGCTGCCTCTCTCGCTACGATTCAGCACGATTATGACCGGTGCTGGGATGGGCTTGATCGTAGATTTACGGGAGACCCATGAAGCTCGCATCACTGAAGTTCGGTCGCGATGGGAAGCTCGTCATCGTGTCGCGCGATCTCACTCGCGCTATATCAGCCTACGACATCGCCGATACGCTGCAACAAGCTCTCGACAACTGGGAGAAGGTGGCTCCCCTGCTGGCCAAACTTGCAGAGCAACTAGAACACGATTCCGTTCCGAGTGTCCGCTTCCACGAGAATGAGTGTGCCTCTCCCCTGCCGCGCGCCTTCCAGTGGGTGGACGGCTCCGCCTATGTGAATCACGTCGAGCTCGTTCGCCGGGCACGCGGCGCCGAAATGCCGCCGAGCTTTTGGACTGATCCCTTGATGTACCAGGGAGGTTCCGACACCTTCCTGTCTCCCTGTGATCCGATTCTGATAGCGGATGAGGCCTACGGCATTGACTTTGAGGGTGAAGTTGCCGTCGTGACGGGCGACGTTCCCATGGGCGTCACTGCAGCCGAGGCGGGGAAATGCATTCGCCTCATCATGTTGGTAAACGACGTTAGCCTCCGCAACCTCATTCCTGCCGAACTCGCGAAGGGTTTCGGGTTCTTCCATTCCAAGCCCTCCTCGGCCTTCTCTCCGGTCGTCGTAACGCCGGACGAACTGGGCGCGGCGTGGGATGGCGGAAAAGTCCATCTCCCGCTGAACGTGGACCTCAACGGCAAGCCGTTCGGCCGGGCGGATGCCGGTGTTGACATGACCTTCGACTTCCCCGCTCTGATCGCGCACGCTGCGAAGACGCGCCCCCTGGCAGCGGGAACCATCGTCGGGTCCGGTACCGTGTCGAACAAGTGCGCCGACGGCAACCCCGGGCTTCCGGTCAGTCAAGGAGGCCTCGGATATTCCTGCATCGCTGAAATCCGCATGATCGAAATAATCGCCGGAGGTGCCGCCAAGACTCCCTTCCTCCGCTTTGGCGACCGAGTACGGATCGAGATGAAGGGAATCGATGGCCATTCTATCTTTGGGGCCATCGAACAGAGTGTTGAGCGATATCGGCCGCGGAATGCCAACAAAATATGAACATAGGCTGACTTGGCACGAGAGCGTTCCCGTCACGGCGGCGGTCCTCGGCCCCGAGCCACGAGACGGGCATTCCTCGTCGCGCAGCGGCCCTCCTTCTGGATCGAGCTCGTGTCGCGGCTGGGCAAGTCGCTGTACCCGCTGGCGTGGCGTTATGTCTCGAAGAGGATGCCGCCGGAGAATGAGGCTGCATGGCGTCAGGCCGAGAGGCGGGGGCAGGGGGCGAGTGGCTGAAGCAGCGGTGCCGGCATGCAATAGTCTCTCATTCGACCTGGTACAAAATGACGGTCAGACCAAGGTACTGCAAGTTTTTGACTATACTCAACCAATTGTAGTATTGGCTTTGACGTGGGCTAAGCCACGACTCTGGTGGTAGGAGCGCAAGCAGGTGCGGGGGCTGGCGGCACGGCCACATTCATTGACAATTGCGGGAGCCACCAAGATGACACGAACGTGCCACGGGATAGGCCGTGTCTCATCGCCGTCGGCAAGCTTTTCTGGCAGTCAAAGGGCGCTGAGTTGCAACACCACCGCATCGGGCCGGCGCTCTCCGACCGACAGGAACAGAGAGCGGTTTAAGGCATCATGGGCGGGAGCGGCGGTCTCGAACCGGATGACGGTGCGGAAATAGATCAGCGCGGGATCGACCCTCTCGCCGCGTGTCAGGGCTGCCATGACCTCGGGTGGTGCGTGGCGCAGGCCTTGGCTGTCGACGCGGATCAGAGCGCCGTCCGCGACCTCGATCACATAGCGGGCATGGATGCGGGTCAGGCCATCGGCACGGATGCGCTGTTCATCTGCGCCGCCGGGCAAAATCGTGCCGGTCAGCCCCGGCCCGGTGACTGTGCCACCGAGGATCGGCACGATACGCGCCTCGCCAAAGCCGTCGTCACCGAGTTTGACGGGCGGGCCCACCTTGATGTGGAATTCTGTAAATAGGGTCACGCCGGGCTTGCCTCCATGGCGCCTAGGATGGGTGGCTGTGCGTTCAGCATCTCGACCGAAAAGCCCGAGAGACGTTTGTAAGGCTCGGCGTGTGCGGCCAGCTTTTCGCGGGGGATGGGCCCAGCCTATCAAGCCATCGCGCAAGGATGTGCTGACGCGGCAGACGAAGGAGCAGATCGCAGCCCACAACGAGGCGGGAGCGGAATTTTGTAAGTGGAAGCAATAGGACCTGGGTCAGTTGGTACGAAGACGCGCTCGCCAACATGATCAACGGATTCTACAAGGCCAAAGTGATCCACAGGCGGGAGCCCTGGCGTTCCTTGCAGGCAGTCGAACTCGCAACACCGGAATGGTTCGAGTGGTTCAATCACAAGCGCTTGCTCGAACCCATCGGCAGCATCCCGCCAGCTGAAGCCGAGGTAAACTACTACGGAGCAACCGCTGCCACGGACAATCTCCCCATCGCCGAATAACTCAAATCAACAAGCCTCCGGCAGTCCCGGGGGGGGGGGTCAAAGGGCATCGATCAACGGGCCCGCACTCCCAAGGTGTCTTTTACCTTCTGTGAATGCGGCGATGGGAGAGGTCTTGGCAAGCCATGCAGCCCATGGGAGCAGATGAAGCTTGTAACTCTGCGAGACCTCAAACTCAACGGAACAAGTTAAACTCTCGGCCGTCCGTGAGGCCCCTCGGGCGCGCGACTAGCACTACGAGTAAGAGAAATGCCAATGCTATTTCTTGAACACCTTCAGGAATTTCCGCCATGCCGAAGGGCGTTGGCACACCATTCTCCAATGTTCTCAACCCGTCCCGCAGCGATGTGATCACCAGCGCACCAGCGACCGCTCCAGTTATTGTGTTGCGTCCCCCGACAACCAACATGGCTAATGTCAGGAAGGTGAGGTCCAGCCAAAACTGGACTACTGAGATCGAGCCGAGGTAATGCGCAAACATCACACCCCCTAACGCAGTGATCGCCGCGCTCAGGGTAAAGCAGATCAGTCGTTCGCGCCAAACGCGAACGCCCGCTGACCGTGATGCGACTTCATCTTCACGGGCGGCACGCACGAGCAGGCCGCTGGCTGAACCTTGATAGAGCAAGGCAAGGCAGAGCACGAAGATGAGGCCTGCAGCCGCCTGGACGATGCCGACCTCCATGGGCAAGCCAACGAGAGAACTCTGGCCGCTCGTCCATCCATCCCAATTCTCATAGATGGTTTTCATCATGAACAGGAATGACAGCAGACCAATCGAAGCGGCAACGCCATTGAGCCTCAGAAGAACCGCTCCTGCGAAGATGGCAACCACGGCCGCGACGCCCATCCCGACCAGGGCCGCGACTGGCAACGGCAAGTTGATTGCCGCAATCACATCAGGAAGCCCCGGCAGGAAAACTTGCCGCATCCCTTCACAGCAGGTGAACCACGCCGCGCTATACGCGCCTATCATCGCAAATGAGGCATGGCCGAAAGACACAACGCCGGTGTTGCCGACGAAGACGCCCAGCCCCACAACCAGAGTCGCATAAATGAAGCTTTCAATGACCGTGCGAGACAAGCCGGGCATCAAGTAGCCGAACCCAGCCAACGCTATAACCACGACGGCCAGTGAAACCAAGGTTCCGGCGGCTGGGGACAGACGTTTCATACGCGTTCCCGCCCGGGGCCGAACACGAAGAGGCCCTGGGGCCTTACCAGCAACACCAGTATCACCAGACCATACAGAAATGCATCGCGCGCCGGTCTCAGGTCTGGAGGCAAGAGCGACTGCAAGAGCGTGGATGCGAGTCCGAGGGCGAAGCCGCCGAGCACAGCTCCGGTTAGACTGCCCATGCCCCCGATCACCGTCGCTACAAATCCGGCGATGGCTAGCGGCACGCCCATCCGGAAATCCAGCACGCCCGTCTTTGCCACGAACATGAGTGTCACCGCGCCCGCCAGGGCGCCGGAGACGAGAAATGCGACCGCAATGACACGGTCAGCCTTGACCCCGATCAGGCGCGCCATCAGGAAATCCTCGGCCGCTGCTCGCAAGGCAATTCCACCGCGGGTTCGGTTGAGGAACACGCCGACCGTCAACAGCAATCCCAGCGACGCAGCGATCGTCACCAGATCGACCAGCGCCACGCGGACCCCTGCGATGACGATCTGTTGGGACAGTTCCGGCAAGATGCTGACCGACTTCGGGCGCCCCGTGTGAAGGAACAGGATGACGCTCTGGATGAAGTAGCCGATCGCGAACGACGTGATGAGCAGGGTGGGGCCATCGACACCCTTGCGCCGGACCGAGCGGAAGGCAAGGCGCTCCGTCAGCAAGGCCGCGATCGCGACGATGGCGATGGTCGCCGCGATGATGAGCGGCGTGGGCAGCGCCGCAATCATCGGCGGTGCGACATCGGCAACCGTCGGCACGACCAGCATATATGCCCCAAAGGTGATCAGGTCGCCCTGCGCGAAATTGATCATGCGCATCACACCGAAGATCAGTCCGATGCCCAGCGCCACAAGGGAATACTGACTGCCCAGGGCGAGGCTGTCGACGAGCAACTGGATCAGGTTCATCTCACCGCTTCCTTGCCGAAATAGGCTGCCTCGAATTCGGGATCCTCAGCCAGGGCGTGTGAATGCCCCGTCATCACGACCTCGCCTGACCTCATCAGATAGATGCGGTCGGCGAGGCTGAAGGCACGCCGGGCGCTCTGCTCCACCACGAGAAGGGAAACGCCCCGGCTGCGGAGCTCGCGGAGGGCGTCGAACACAATATGCACGAAGCGCGGCGACAGTCCGAGGGAAGGTTCGTCGACGATCATCAGGCGTGGCTTTCTCAGCATGGCGCGCGCGATGGCCAGTTGTTGCTGTTCGCCGCCGGAGAGAAGCCCGGCGAGCTGGCCCATGCGCTCCCTCAGGATGGGGAACAGGGAGAAGATCTCCGGATCATCGGAGGGCGTGCGCCCCGGCAGGCACGCCGCGACCAGATTGTCATATACCGTCATGCGGCCGAAGATCCGGCGTCCCTCGGGAACGAGGGATACCCCCGCCATGGCGAGCCGTTCGGCAGGCTGGCGCGCAATGTCCTTGCCGTCGAGAAGAATGGTACCCGCACTCGGAAGCAGGGCGCCGGCAATTGCCAAGGTGGAGGATGACTTTCCCGCGCCGTTGGGCCCCACGAGGCAGACGATTTCTCCAGCGTCAACGTCGAGGTCGAGCTGCCGGACGGCGATGATCGGCCCATAGCACACGGACAGTCCCTTGACGGAGAGCCGGTTCATGCCGCGGCCCCGAGATAGGCATCGCGAAAGGCCGGGTCGGAGGAGACACTGTCCCATTCGCCGGTGACCAGTGTCCGTCCCTCGGCAAGCACATGCAGCCGGTCACAGGCGGCCTTCACCAGCGCCATGTTGTGCTCCACGAGGACAAGGGCGCAGCCAAAGTCATTCCGGACGCTGACGAGCATGCTTGCCAGTACGCCGATTTCGCTCTCTGTCATTCCTGCTGCGGGTTCGTCCAAAAGCACGAAGCGCGGCTTCAGCGCGAGGGCGCGGGCGATGCCCACCAGCCGCTCCTGTGCATAGGGGAGCGATGCACATGCACGCTCCGCGAGGTCCTCAATTCCGAAACGTTCCATCAGCGTCTGCGCTTCGGCGCGCGCCCGGCTTCGGTGCAGGTGGGACAGTGCCGCGACCTCGATGTTCTCTCGCACCGTCAAGGCGCCGAACAGCCGGACGGCCTGAAACGTGCGTGCAATTCCCCTGCGCGCGCGGGCTTCGGGTGGCAGGCTGTTGATCGGCTTCTGGTCAAGCAGGACGGCACCCGTGCTGGGCGCCGTATAGCCGCTGATGACATTGAGGAGGGTGGTCTTCCCGGCCCCATTGGGGCCGAGAAGACCGACGATTTCGCCTTGCGAGACGGCGAGTTCAATTCCACTCAATGCCTTGAGACCGCCGAAGGTCACGCCAACATTCAAGATTGTGAGCACGGCGTTCTCCAGTGCGGATCGGCCTATTTCCACCAGACGGCATAGTCACCGGTGCGCATGTCATAATAGCCAAGCGGTTCCGGCTTGCTGTCGTTCACGCTGACGATCAGCATCGGGCGGTTGACGTTGGTGTGAAGCGTGGGAGTGAAGGTCGTGAGACCGGCAAGCAGCGGCTCGTCCTTGAACTTCTCAAGTTCGGCACGCACCTTGTCGGTCTCCAGCGATCCGGCCCGCTCAGCCGCAATCGCCCAGCCTTCGATCACGCTATAGCCGGTGATGCCCTGGCCCGAGCCGGGGCGCTCACCCCACTTCGCCTTGTAGGCGTTCTGGTAGGCATCGGCCGCAGGGCGCGGCTCGGCCACACCGGCGTCAGCCGAGTTGTTCAGATAGAAGTAGTTGGACAGGCCGGGAACACTTTCATGCCACGCACTGCCGTCGCCACCCGTACCTGCGAGGATCGGGATATCCACGCCCGCTGCCCGGAACTGGCGGATAGCACTGCCAATGCCAGGGGGCACCGAGCAGATCATCATCACGTCCGCGCCGCCCTTCAGCTCCTGATAGCGGGAGACCTGGCTGGCAACGGAGGGATCGGCATTCTTGAAGCTGTCTTCGAGAACGACCGAGGCGTCGCCGTTCAGCTTCTTGAAATGCTCGACAAAGCCGCGGCACAGGGACTTGTCGTATTCGATGAACGTGTCGACCAGAACATAGGCTGTCTTGAAGCCCTTCTTGCGGGTGGCCCAATCCGCCATGATCTGGCCGGTGCCGGCGGCGTCGGTGGCCATGGTGAAGACGTTGTTGCCAATTGTCAGGTCACCATATTTCATGTCGGCGCCGCAGCTGGACATGGCGATCACGCCTGCCTTCTGAGCTACCAGTGCTGCCGGCGCGCCATTGTCGAAGTCGCAAGCCGTCAGCAGCAGCGAGACGCCCTGGCCGACGAGGTCCTGCGCCGCCTTGGCGGTCATCGCGGTGTCGGTCTTGGTGTCCACATGGACAAGCTTCAGCTGCCGGCCCAGCACGCCGCCCTTGGCATTGATGTCTGCAATCGCCAACTCGGCCGCGCGCGTCGGAGAGGTGTCGAAGGCGGCCATCCAGCCGCTGAAGGACGTGGCAGCACCGATCAATATGTCGTCTGCCATGGCCCATGAGGGCATCGCCAAGGTCGAGGCGAGCACGAGAGCCAGAAAGGAACTCTTCTTCATATTATCACCTTTGTTGATGTTGAACCGACGTTGGCCGTTCCGAAGGCACTTCTTGTAATCGCGGTCTGACTGCCTGGCCGGACTCTACCGTCCAGCACCCCTCATCCGCATTGCGGCGCGGAATTGTTCCGTTGTCTTCGGGAGCAGGGTCCCGTCGTTCCAGTCGCAGATGACGCCATGTCGCCTGATCGCTTCCTCGATGCTGATCTCGCCCTTGCGCAGCCGGGCCGCGACGGATTGGGGATCCGTCGATAGCCACTGATTGCGTTCCATGCGGATCTTCGCCCGTGCCGCCTCGGTGGCAGCTTCGTCGATATCCCACTGATCAAGTTCAGCGTCGATTTCCCGGACGATGACGCCATAATCGCGGGCAGCACCATCCTGCGTCACATAGCCATCGATGATGTCTTCGAGGACGGCAGCGGGTGCGCGTTCCATCGGGTCGCCCAGTCCGCCACCGCCTGCCGAGGGGCGTGTGAAACGGTCGCCCGGCTGCATCGGCACCCCGGAGAACACGGCGCCAAGGAACTTCGGCGGTTCGCCTGGGCGCATGAGCGTGACACCGTGTGGCGTGCTCGGCAGTCCCCCGTCGATGCCCCAGGTCACGCTCCGCGCGCGGTCGCATGAATAGCTCATGACCGTGCGGCCGATCGCGGTGAGAGCACCACCCTTGACCACGCCACAGCCACCGCGGAACCGACCCGGGCCCCCGCTGTCGGCGATGATGGCGTGCTCGCTGGTCACGACCGGGGTCAGTCTTTCCTGGGCTTCGACGGATTGCACGGCAAGGCCCACGCCAAAGATCGGCGAGGTGGCGGATGATCCGTCGCGGTCCGCGCGGCCACCCCAGCCACCGGCCATCCAGTCGTACCACATGAAGTAGCGGCCCGCCGTGCCCTCGCGCTCGTCGCGTCCGCCCACCAGCAGATATTCGAGGTTGAAGCAGCAAGCGAGCGCGCGCTCGGGAAGGATGTTCGACCACAATTCGAACACGGCGTTCATGATCTTCTCATAGGCGCCCGAACAGAATCCGGTGACGGCCACGGGATGGGGCGCGTTGACGACGGAACCCGGCGGAAGATAGGCAGTAATGAAGCGATAGAAACCCGAATTCAGCGGAATTTCCGGGAAGAACGTCTTTGTTCCCGCCACCACCGCGCTGAAGGCGCTGCCTTCACCGGCGTTCAGAAAGCAGCCAATCGCCGGATGCGTTCCGCTCAGGTCGAAGTGAATGGATCCGCCGCTGATCGTCATATTCACTTCGATGGGGATCAGCCCCTCCGGCTGGCCGGGGTCCTGATCGAGGAAGTCGCGCGTTGACCACGTGCCGTCCGGCAGGTCGGCGACGCGGCTGCGCGCATAGCGCTCGACGTAGTCCTGGCATTCCTGGAAGGCCGCAAGCACCACATCGACGCTGTATTTCTCCACCAGCTCCAGCAGGCGGTTGGCGCCCGTGAGAGTGGAGCTCGCCTGCGCCAGAAGATCGCCCATCGCGTCGGCGGGTGCTCGCGTGTTCGAGACGATCATCTCGGCCACGTCCTTGAGGAATACACCCTTGCTCCACACCCTCAGGGGCGGAAGGCGCAGGCCTTCGCCGAAGTGTTCCTTGGCCGTGATGTCGAATGAACCGGGAACCGCGCCTCCCATGTCGGCCCAGTGGCCGCAGGATTGAGTGAAGGCGATCAGCTTGTCCTGGTGGAACACCGGCCGCAGCACGCGGACGTCGCAGAAATGCGTGCCCCCGAGATAGGGGTCGTTGATCATGAAGACGTCACCGGGATGGATGTCGCCCTTGAAGCGGGAGATCACTGCCTTGGCGGTGAAGTGCAGCGTGCCCACATGCACGGCAATGTCACCGGACCCCTGCATCACGGTATTGCCCTCGGCGTCGCACAGGCAATTGGAGAAGTCGCGGCAGTATATCACGAAGGAATAGCAGGTGCGCAGCAGCTGCTCCGACATCTGGTCGACAAGATTGACGAAGCCGTTCTTCAAGACCTCGAATGTCACCCGGTCCAGACTGGTCATCATGCACCTCCAGTGAATCGTGTCACGATATGCCGGTCAGCGGTGATCGTGCTTGTCGTCCCGGGTGACAGAACCACGGTGCTGTCAAGCTGCTCGACGATGGCGGGACCCGTGAGCGTGCCTCCGACCGGCAGCTCATCGCGGCGGTAGACGGGTGTATCGACATAGCCATTCGCTTCGCTGAAAAACACCTGGCGCCGCCCGATTGCAGCGGGCAATTCGCCCGAGCCGGACACTGCAGAGGCCGAAGGCGGCTTTGGCACCTGGCCGATTGCCACGACGCGCGCCGCATAGACTTCGACGGCGCGGTCCTCGTCACGGAACGCAAAGGCCCGCTCATGCTCGGCGTGGAAGGCTTTCAGCGCCGCCGCCATGGTTTCGCCCCTCTCCATGTTGACGGTCAATTGCCTCCATTGCCCCGTGTAGCGCATATCGACGGCGCGGCTGATCTGCATGTCGCTGTCCTGGACGCCATCTCCCGCAAGCCGCTCGCGCGCCTGCGCTTCAAGCCCTGCAAACAGGGCCTCGACGGCCTGGACCGAGGTTTCATCCGCAGGAAGCAGGCACATGGACGAGAGATCGTGGCGGATATCGACCAGCAGGCACCCCATGGCGCTGGCAATGCCCGGATGGCGCGGGAACACAACGACGGGAATATCAAGCTCGCGCGCCAGGTCGCAGCCGTGCAAGGGGCCGGCGCCACCAAACACCACGAGTGCGAAATCGCGCGGATCAAAACCTCGGCCGACCGAAATCAGCTTGGTTGCGTTGGCCATGTTGGCATTCGCCACGCGCACGATTGCGTGTGCGGCGGCCGCCTCCGTCAGCGATAACGGGGTGCCGATCTTGTTCATGACGGCATCTCTGGCGCTGGCGCTGTCGAGCTTGAGCTTGCCATCCAGCAGCGTTGTCCCGAGCCGCCCCAGCACCACATTGGCGTCACTATTGGTGGCCTCGAGCCCGCCCTTGCCGTAACACGCAGGCCCCGGAGTTGCGCCGGCGCTTTGCGGGCCGTTGCGCAGGCTGCCGCCGGGATCGCGCCAGGCGATGGAGCCGCCGCCGGCGCCGATGGTGATCACCTCCACGGAAGGAAACATGATAGGGTGGCCATACTCGACCGACCAGGTCGATTGCATGCGGAGTTGGCCCTTGTACATCAGCGAGATGTCCGTGCTCGTGCCGCCCATGTCGAGGCTGATGGCATTCTGGAAGCCGCACTCGCGCGCAATGTGGCCACCTGCGATCGCACCTGCCACAATGCCTGAGGACGCAAGCCGTGCCGCATAGCGCCTCGAACCCTCGGCCGTCAGAACGCCGCCGCCTGAATGCAGAATGAGAAGATCGCCCTTGTAGCCCTGCTGTTTCAGCGCCGTGTCGAGAGCGCCGATGTAGCGGCCCACCACAGGACCCGTGACGGCATTGATGACGGCTGTCGAGAAGCGCGGGTGCTCGAACATTTCCGGCGTGATTTCAGCCGAGGCGGAAACGAACACGCCCGGCAGTTCCTCTTCGAGGATTTCCCTAGCCAGCTTCTCATGGGCGATGTTGATGTAGGAGTTCAAGAAGCAGATCGCCACGGCCTCGTAGCCGCGCTTGGCGAGAAGGCGGGCCAGGGCGCGCAAACCTGCCACATCGAGTGGTGTCACCACCCTTCCTGCATGGTCGATGCGTTCATTGACCTCGAAGCGATCGCGCCGCCTGATGTAGGGCGGTGATGAATCCTTGTAGGCATCCCACAAGTCTTCCTTGGTGCCGTCCCTTATCTCAATGACATCCCTAAACCCCGTGGTCGTGACCAAGGCTGCCTTGGACAGCCGTCTGGTGATCAGGGCATTTGTTGCGACAGTGGTTCCGTGTGTGAGCAGCCTTATGTCCGCTGGCGTAATGCCGCCTGCACGGATGCTTTCCAGTACCGCGAGTTCAGGTGATGCGGGCGTTGAGGAAACCTTGGCCACATGGCTCTTTCCAGTCTTCTCATTGAAGAAATAAGCGTCGGTGAACGTACCGCCGGTATCGATCGCAACACGCCAGGCAGCGGAATCGCTCATGTTTCCACCTTATCGGGAAGAAGCGCGGTTATTTCCCTGCGCAAGCCGTCATCAATGTGAACCGAACGCCGCGTCGCCGTATCGAAGCGCACGGACTTACAGTTCATCGACGCGGCGACATCGGTTGAATCGTGGGAACGCAAGTCGTGCCTGAATTGGATGGAAGAACGACCAAGCACAAGGAGGCTGGTCGATACTGTGATCGCACTGCCATTTCTCAGTTCATGAATGAAGTTTATTTCCTGGTGTACATCGGCCCATCCCAGGCCAGAAGCGGCCACCTTGCCGAAATCCGCACCAAGCTGCGCTGCAAAGACGCCAGTCGCGTCATCGAAACAAGCATAGATATGCCGGGCATTCATGTGACCCATCTGGTCGCAGTGCCATGGCATTACGCATCCACGGAAAGTCAATGAAGCGCCGGCCATCTTCGTCTCCTTCGCTATCCGATTATTCTTCAGTGCGCGGATGCGAACTCACTATTGAATGCCATTCAAAAAAATGCAATGTGTATTTTCGAACGCCGTTCAAATAGGTGCGTGGCGGGGAACCGGCGGGTTTGTCGAAGTCAAAGGGTGTGCTTGAAGGGACGTAGAATGAAGGATGCCGATTCGAGCCAGACCGAACAACGGCAGACGCGCAGAGCTGAAGTTCTGGAAGCCGCCACAGCCCTCTTCGCCAGCAGGGGCTTTGCCAAGACGACGGTGGCCGATGTGGCGCATTCGCTGGGGCTCAGGGCGCCCGCACTTTACTACTATTTTCCCTCCAAGGAAGCGTTGCTGTTTGCAGTTCTGGAGCGCGCGATGGTGCAACTCAACGCTACGCTTGATCAGCAGATCTCCGCCTCCGCATCGTCAGATCCGGCGACAAGGCTGCGCATATTGGTTGCAGCTCAGGTCATCGAGGAAGTTCGTGCGGCGAAAACGATGCCGATGATCAATGATTATCTCTATGGTGCACTCCGCGATGCTGCTCATTTTTCGGCCGGGCAAGTTGAACGGTTGCGCGTGCTCCAACGCCACACTGTTGATCTCTATCGCTCGACTCTCAGAGCTGGACAAACAAGCGGCGTCTTTCGGAAGTGCGAATTGGCGCCGACGGCCTTTGCTCTGCTTGGTCTTGCCCAATATGTGTCGGCTTGGTACCGGCCCGGTTCCGGCCGACTTGACGTCAGAGCCATAGCGGAACATCACGCCGATCTTGCCGTCCGCAGTGTACTGGCCTGACCTTGTCCAAGCTCCGTCAGCAGGGGGCTGCAGTTCTCCAGTCCACTTTACTGATTAGAGAAACTCTCAAACAGAAGGAAACGGTATATGTCCTGGGATTCACAGCCGCTTATCATCACGGTTGC
>JBEIDW010000073.1:0-14504 GCA_040383265.1 Hyphomicrobiales bacterium | reverse complement strand
GGGCTTTACTCTAATTAGAAGCAGGCGTTCGTGCCGTATCTCATAGATACGCCGGTATTCTTCCTGATGGTCGCGGCGATTGTTTATTTCTTCCTGCTGCCGGTCGCTATCCACTTCTTCTATGCCCTGGCTGCAGGCACAGGCTCGGATGGGCAGGCGGGCATTGAGGTGATGCCCGATATCGAGGCCTATCTCGACTTCGTGATGATGCTGATCCTGGCTTTCGGGCTGTGCTTCCAGCTTCCCGTGGTCCTGACGCTTCTTGGCCAGATGGGCGTCTTGACCTATGAACAGCTGAAGAGTGGCCGGAAGTTCGCCATCGTGGGCGTCTTCGTCGTTGCGGCTGTGCTGACGCCGCCAGACCCGATTTCGCAGATCGCCATGGCTGTGCCTCTGATGCTGCTTTATGAGGTATCGGTGCAAGCGGTGCGCTTCCTGGAGCACCGCCGCAAGAAGGCGGAGGCCGCGCGGGAAGCGAAGGAGGCCGCCGAGGAAGCCCAAGAGGCCAAAGAAGCCGCATTGGCCCAAGAGGCCAAAGAGGCCAAAGAGGCCAAAGAGGCCAAAGAGGCCAAAGAGGCCGCAGAGGCGAAGGCCTCGTCAGAGTGAGCTGCCACGCCTGCCGCGTTGCGCTGCGGTCAGATCTGGTGCATTCAATCTTCCCGTAGCCCGCGCGCCGTCCTATAGGAGGGCGGTTCAAGGGATTTATGACATGCACGACATCAAGGCCATTCGCGATAATCCGGCAGTTTTCGACGCAGGCCTCGCCCGCCGGGGCCTGCCGCCCATGGCGGCAGACCTTCTGAAGATTGACGCCGAGCGGCGCGACCATGTTCAGAAACTGCAGGATGCCCAAGCTCGTCGCAACGCTGCCTCCAAGGAAATTGGCGAGGCCATGAAGTCGGGCGACAAAACGCGAGCCGAGTCGCTGAAGGCTGAGATGGGTTCGATCAAGGACTTCATCGCGAACGGAGAGGCAGTGGAGCGCGACATCGACCAGCGCCTTACTGCGGCGCTGGCCGTCATTCCCAATATCCCGCTTGATGACGTGCCGGAGGGCAAGGATGAGACGGGCAATGTTGAAGTGCGCCGTTGGGGCACGCCCGCCAGCTTTGCCTATGAACCGCGCCAGCATTTCGATATCGGCGAGTGGCTGGGGTTGATGGATTTTGAAGCCGCCGCGAAGATTTCAGGCGCGCGCTTCGTCGTCATGAAGGGCCAGCTGGCGAGGCTCGAACGCGCCGTCGCCCAATTCATGCTGGACCACCAGACCGGCGTGAACGGCTACACCGAGCATTACGTGCCCTACATGGTGAATGACGCTGCGATGTATGGCACCGGGCAATTGCCGAAATTCGCTGAGGATCTGTTCCGCACGACCGATGGCCGCTGGCTGATCCCCACGGCGGAGGTCTCTCTCACCAACCTCGTGCGCGAGATGATCCTTGAAGAGAGCAGCCTGCCGATGCGGCTCACTGCCTACACGCCGTGCTTCCGCGCTGAAGCGGGTTCGGCGGGGCGCGATACGCGCGGCATGATCCGCCAGCACCAGTTCTCCAAGGTGGAACTGGTCTCCATCACCACGCCCGAGCAGTCGCGCGAGGAACTGGAGCGCATGACGGGTTGTGCCGAAAGCGTGCTGCAGATGCTCGGCCTTCCCTACCGCGTCATGCGGCTGTGCACGGGTGACATGGGCTTCGGCAGCCGCATGACCTATGACCTTGAGGTGTGGCTGCCGGGCCAGAACGCCTACCGTGAGATTTCCTCCTGCTCGGTGTGCGGTGACTTCCAGTCGCGCCGGATGGAGGCGCGTTACAAGCCGGTGGATGGCAAGGGTACGCGGTATGTGCATACGCTGAACGGCTCTGGTCTTGCCGTGGGACGAACCATGGTGGCAATTCTCGAGAATTATCAGGCCGCCGATGGGTCGGTGACCATTCCGGAGGCGCTGCGCCCCTATATGGGCGGGCTTGAAAAGATCACGCGGGGTTGAACATGCGCATTCTTGTCACCAACGATGACGGCATCCACGCACCCGGACTTGAAACGCTGGAGCGTATCGCCCGCACCATCTCGGATGATGTGTGGATTGTCGCCCCGGCGGAGGAGAATTCCGGCGCTGGTCACTCTCTCTCGCTGGCGGACCCGATCCGCTATCGCAAGATCGCGGACAAGCGCTTTGAAGTGGCGGGTACGCCTACCGATTGCGTGGTGATGGCGGCGCGGAAGATTCTGCCCGGCGATCCGGACCTCGTGCTTTCAGGCGTAAACCGCGGCCAGAACATTGCCGATGACGTAACCTATTCAGGCACCATCGCGGCGGCGATGGAGGGAACCCAGTTGGGCTTCAAGTCCATTGCGCTTTCGCAGGTGACGGGGATTCACGGCAATGGATTTTCCTATGAGGTGGCGGAACAGCACGGCCCCGGGATCGTTGCCAAGCTGCTGAGGCTGAACTTCGGCCCCGGCGTTCTGATGAACGTAAACTTCCCCGACTGCCGCCCGGATGATGTGCAGGGCGTGGAAGTGACGCGGCAAGGTAAGCGTGACGTCAATCTTCTGCACGTCGATGAGCGGACCGACATGCGCGGGAACAATTATTACTGGCTGGGCTTCAAGCGGGAGCGAGGCAACCCGCCGGTGGGGACTGACCTGTGGGCGGTGTTCAACCGCCGCATTTCGGTGACGCCGCTGCATATGAACCTGACGCAGCTCGAAGCCATGGACGCGGTGAGGGCCATTCTGGAGTAAGCATTGGAGCAAGACCGCCGCAGGCATGCGCTTCTCGAAACTCTGAGGGATCAGGGCATCAGCGATGAGCGTGTGCTGGCGGCAATCGCTGCTGTGCCGCGCGAAGCCTTCGTGGATGAGTCTTTTTCGGCGGAGGCCTATGCCAATCAGCCCTTGCCCATTTCCTGCGGCCAGACCATCTCGCAGCCCTATATCGTGGCGCTGATGACAGAGGCGTTGCAAGTGAACCCTGGCCACCGGGTTCTCGAGATTGGAACAGGGTCTGGTTATCAGGCAGCGGTGCTAAGCCGCCTTTGCCGCGAAGTTCATACCATTGAGCGCCATGCTGCTTTGGCGGATCAGGCCAGGCAACGGTTCCGGGCATTAAACATCGCCAATATCATGCAGACGGTGGGTGATGGAACAAAGGGCCTGTCACAAGAGGCGCCCTTTGACCGGATCATCGTCACGGCCGCTGCAGAGGAGGTTCCACAACCGCTGCTCGACCAACTGGTTCCGGGCGGCATCATGGTGATCCCCGTTGCGGAACGGTGGAAACAGCAAGTGCTCTACAGGATCACCCGGGATGCGGATGGTTTCTCCCGGGAGAAGTTGATCGCTGTCCGCTTTGTGCCGCTTGTCGAAGGGAAGCCTGAGCAAGATGGCGCAGCCTGAGTTGACGGATGTTCAATCTCTGCGCTAACCATTGACCGGTTACACAGGAGGATCATTGATGGCACGAGCCCTGCGCATGCTGGCTGCGGCAGTCATTCTGGGAGCAGCCGGGCTTTTCGCCGCGACGGCTGAGGCCCGCGAGTTCCAGATCGGCAGCATCACTTATGAGGGACGCCCGGAACGCGAGGTTATCAATCTCAACGGCCGCGATGGCGACATACGCGCGATGCGGTTCGAGGTCCGTCAAAGCGATGTCGAGGTGCTCGATCTTCGCGTCGTCTATCAGAACGGCCAATCGGAGGATATCCGCGTACGTCAGATGTTCAGGGCTGGAACGTCTTCGCGCGTCATTGACATCGTGAACTGGCGGCGCGGGCTGGTGCGGCAGATCATCATCACCTATGTGCCCAAGGGGCCGGCACGCCTGGTCTTCTTAGGCATTGAGGGCGGCGGTATCAATCCGCCGCCTCCGCCGCCCGGCCCCGGATACTGGGTGCGACTCGGTTGCAAGGAGGTGAAGTTCTTGATCGACCGCGATACGCTGAAAGTTGGCCGTGCAGAAGGACGTTTTGCGGCGCTGCGCCTCAAGGTGCGCCATGCGCCCATCGAGATGTTCAATGTCCGCGTGACATTCGGCAATGGGACGGTGAAGGACTTGCCGGTGCGTGAAATCATCCCGCCGGGCGGCGTCTCTCGCATGATCGACTTCAACGGTTCCTACCGCGGGATCGACCGGGTTGAGATGATCTATCGGGCTATTCCCACCTTCCGTGGGTTTGCTGAAGTCTGCGTGGACGGGCTGGACCGGTAAGGTTGGGCCGTGGCTCAGATCATTGGAATGGCCGGGTTCGCCCGGCCATTCGTTTTTATGGCTGCTCGAAATCCCGGATTGGCGCGATCTTGCGCACCTGCTCGCGCCAGGAAATGTAAATGGCGCAGGCAATCAGAATGCCGACCCCGGTGAAGGTCCAGACATCCGGGAAATCGCCGAAGAAGTACCAGCCCGCCAGCGTCGCCATGACCATTTCCGTATAGGCCAGCGGGGCCAAGAGCGAGGCCTCGGCGTGGTCATAGGCCCTGATGATCAGGTAGTGGCCGCCATTGGCGATCAATGACAGCAGCACAAAGAAGCCCCATTGCGCTGGCGTGGGCGGCTGCCAGATGAAGATGACGATGACGCTCATGATCAGCGCGCCGCATAGGCTAGTATAAAAAGTCGTCACCATGGCAGGCGCCGATCCCGCAATCTTGCGGGTGAGCAGCAGATAGATGGCGAGCGACGCGCCAGATCCGAGTGCGAGGAGAACGCCCGGATTCAACTCCTGAAAACCGGGGCGGATGATGATGAGCGTTCCCAGGAATCCGATTATCACCGCTACCCAGCGCCGGATGCCCACCCGCTCGCCCAGTACCAGCGGCGAGAGCAGCGTAACAATGAGCGGCTGAACGAAGAAAATGGCCAGCGTATCGGCAATCGACATGTAGTGGAGGGCGGCGAAGAAAAAGGCGGTCGCCGCGATCATGAAAGTGGCCCGCACCATGTGCATCAGCGGCATGTTGGGCATGAGCCCCCTGGGCCCAACAAGCTTCAGCGCAAAGGGGAAGGTAAGCATGGCGCCGAAGAACAGCCGTGCCCACACGATTTGCAGCACGGGGACGCCCTGCTGGCCCAGATACTTGGCGATCACGTCCAGAAAGGGAAGCAAGGCCATGGCCGTGATCATGAGGCCGATGCCCAAGAGGGGGCTGGCAGAACGGCTTCTGCTCATGCCAAGGAACCCATTTTCGTGGCTTGCGTTTTCTCACTGAGGGTCCGTTCGCTGGCCTGTGGAGTGCAGGGATTGAAAGGCGCGTCAAACGCCAGCACTTCATTCACGGAGGCCGCCATGAAATTGCCGTTCCTTCTGCTGTCAGCCGTGCTCGCTGGGTCTTGGACAGAGTCCGGAACCGCGCAACAGCAACCGGCATGCGGCAAGCGGGAGGATGTGGTCAAGACCCTGTTGTCGAAATACAGCGAAAAACGGCGCGCAATGGGCATTGCGAACCCCACCATGGTCATCGAGATCTTCACCTCAAGGTCCGGGACATGGACAATCTTGCTGACCCATTCCAATGGCTCAAGCTGCATTGTCAGTGCCGGCGAGGACTGGGCGGAAACCGTTCCGCCACAGCCCTACACCATGCTCTAAGCCTTGAGCCGGTCGTTCGCCGGATCCCAGATCGACTCGGGGATGATCCGCGCCTTGCGCTTCTCGGTGAAGACCATCACGTCGAACTCCGTGCCGTTGGCGGTCAGTTCCGGCGGCACATAGGCGAAGGCGAGGGACTTGCCCGTCTTGTGGCCGAAGCCCCCCGAGGTTGTGACACCCACCACCTTGTCTCCGTGATAGACCGGCTCATTGCCCACGCAATCCGAGTCCGTGTTGTCCACTTCCAGATAGACGAGCTTCATGCGGGGGCCACGCTGCTTGTTGGCCAGCGTCGGCGCCTTGCCGATGAAGTCCTCCTTGTCGAGGCGGAGGAAGCGTTCCATCGAGGCTTCGATCATGTCGATCTCGGTGGTGAGTTCCGAGCCCCAGCCGCGATAGGCCTTTTCCATGCGGAGCGAGTTCATGGCGTAGGTGCCGAACAGGCGGATACCGTGTGGTTTGCCCGCCGCCATCAGCGCGTCTAACACCTTTGGCATCTCGCCCATGGGCACATGCAGCTCCCAGCCCAGTTCGCCCACATAGTTGACGCGGAGCAGGCGCACGCCCTGAACACCCGCAACTGTGGTCGTCTTGCCGGTCAGCCAGCGGAAGGATGCGTTGGAGAGGTCGGTATCCGTGCACTGGGCCAGCACTTCGCGCGAGAGCGGGCCCGCAAGCACCAGCACGCCGAAATCATCTGTCACGTCAGTGATCGTCACCTGCTCATCATCGCGCTTGCGCCAGTTCATCTGGTCCAAGTCGTGAAGCTGCGCCACGGCGGCGGAGAGCACATAGAAGTGATCAGCCGCAAGCCGCGTGACCGTGATCTCGGACTCGATGAAGCCATTGGCATTGAGCAGATGGCCGAGGATGATGCCACCATCCTTGGTGGGGATCTTGTTGGCGCAAATGCGCTCAAGGAAGCTGTAGGCATCCTTGCCCTTCACCTCATATTTGGAGAAGGTCGAAAGGTCCATCAGCCCCACGCGCTCACGCACGGCGAGGGCCTCCTCCTTCACCGGGTTCCACCAGTTGGAACGCTTGAAGGAATACGTCTCGCCTTCGCCGGACGTGTCGTACCAGCGCGGGCGCTCCCAGCCGAAGATCTGGGCGAATTGCGCTCCCTCGGCCTTCAGCTTGTCATAGAGGGTAGACTTGCGCAGGCCGCGGCCCACCTCATGCTGTTCCGCCGGCTTGTAGCAGTAATACATGTGATGATAGTCAGCGACGGAGACTTCCGCCGTGTAGTCCTTCGTGGCCCAGTTGCCGAAGCGGCGGGGGTCGAACTCCCGCATGTTGATTTCGGCCTGGCCATGCACCATCCACTGCGCGAGATACTTGCCCGCACCACCGCCCTGGCAGATGCCAATCGACGCGCCGCAATGCATCCAGTAATTCTTCGGCCCCGGCGCAGGGCCTGAGAGATAGACGCCATCGGGCGTATGGGTAATGGCACCCGCAATGATGGACTTCACACCCGTCTGGCCGAAGAGCGGCAGGCGCTCAGTGGCCCTCTCCAGCCACGGCATCAGGCGGTCGAGTTCGGGGGCTTCGAGTTCGCTTTCATAATCCCAGCGCGGCGGCTGGCCATCCCAACACAGATGCGCGGTTGCCGTCTCATAGGGGCCAACCAGCACGCCGTTGGTTTCCTCGCGGATATAGGCATGGGAGTAGGGGTCGCGCACCACGGGCAGTTCGATGTCGAGATCGATCAGTTCCTTCAGCGGCTCGGTGATGACGTAGTGGTGCAGCATGTTGGCGATGGGTACATTGTGCCCGGTCCAGGACCCCACCACATCGCAATAGGAACCGGCGGAATTCACCACGTGTTCGCAGTCGATGTGGCCCTGTTCGGTGAACACGCGCCATTCGCCATTGGGCAGCAGCTTGATGTCCGTTACCCGGTTGCGGCGGTAGATTTCAGCGCCGAGCTGGCGTGCGCCCGCTGCCATGGCGTTGGTGATGTCGGCAGGCGCCACGTGCCCGTCCGTTATGGTGTGGAAGGCGGCCTTCACGCCGAAGGTGTCGAGATAGGGGTGATATTGCTTGATCTCGGATGGGCCGATGATCTCGCATTCGTAACCGGCCAGCCGCGAGATGCCGTAGACATATTTCAGCCAGTTCACTTCCTCGTCGGTGGTGGCAAGGC
The DNA here is from genome assembly GCA_040383265.1 of Hyphomicrobiales bacterium. Lineage (GTDB taxonomy): Bacteria > Pseudomonadota > Alphaproteobacteria > Rhizobiales > Aestuariivirgaceae > Aestuariivirga. The sequence goes on along the minus strand of JBEIDW010000073.1, from coordinate 6,764 downwards.
GCAGGCCGCCGCAGCCATGCCAGGAGACGGCCTGACCGGTGAGCTTTTCCAGCTGCGGGTAGAGCTGTGTGCCGTAGAGATGCACCTTGGTCATGTTGAGAGAGCCGTTGAAATGCGGGCACTGCCCTGCGGCATGCCAGGTGGAGCCAGAGGTCAGCTCGCCCTTCTCGATGAGGACGATGTCCGTCCAGCCCTCTAGAGCCAGATGGTAGAGGAGCCCCACGCCCATCACGCCACCGCCAACAATCACCACACGCGCATGCGACTTCATCTCAATCTCCGAAAGAATGGCTGGCGGAAAGAATAGAACCTTCCCCCGCCGAGGCTCAAGGTCCAGTCACCCCTCTTTCACCAGCCAAGGCGGATATTGAAGGGGAAATCGGGCAGGGGGTGGTGAGATCAGCTCATCAGAGCTTCTGCGCCTCGAACAGCATGAGGCCGGTGGCGATGGCCACGTTCAAGGACTCCGCCCCACCCTTCATCGGGATGCGGACCAACGTTGAGCAGGCCTCGGACACCTCGGGCGACAGGCCGCGTCCCTCGCTGCCCATGACCAGAAGCGTGGGGGTCCTGTACGGGCGGCGGTAGCTTTCCGTGGCCTTGAGGTGGGTGCCGACGCTCTCGCCCGGCCATCCCCGGCAGAAGGAGAGGAAGGCCTTCTGCTCCATCCTGACGAGCGGCACGGCAAAAATCGAGCCCATGGTGGCGCGCACGCAATCGGGTGAGAACGGGTCGCAGGATTGGCCGGTCAGGATGACGCCCGATGCCCCCGCCGCATCCGCTGTTCGGATGATGGTGCCGAGGTTTCCGGGATCGCGCATGTCCTCCAGTGCCACCCAGACGCCTTCGGGGTCCACCTCTCCGGTCCATTTTTGCCGGAATACGCCGATTTTGCGGGGTGAATTCTTCTGCGCGCTCACCTGTCCCATGATCTTTTCATTGACCAGCATCCGCGCCGCTTCGCCCCAGGGTTCCGCGTGGGTGGTGGAGAGCAGGTAGACCGGCTCCCAGCCTTCCTGCCGGGCGCGTTCCAGCACCTCCTCGCCTTCGGCCACGAACAGTCCGTGTTCCTGCCGGTTCTTCTTTTCGTCCAACGAGCGGATGAGCTTGAGGGTGGGGTTCTGTGGGGATGTGACGATGAGCATGGACGCTTCATACCCCCATCCATTCATGGCGTCACCCCGGCGAAGGCCGGAATGACGGACGGCAGGGAGTGCGCTATACTGAAATCATGAACATCCGTCCAAACATCAAGACCGGCATCTCGGTCTGCCCGCATGATTGTCCCTCGGCCTGCGCGCTGGAGGTGGAGGTACTGGATGAACGCACCATCGGCCGTGTGCGCGGTGCCAGGGAGAATTCCTACACGCTGGGCGTCATCTGCGAGAAGGTGGGCCGCTATGCCGAGCGTATCCACCATCCGGACCGTCTTCTCCATCCCCTGAAGCGCAAGGGCCCAAAGGGCTCGGGCGAGTTCCATCGCATCAGCTGGGATGAGGCGCTGACGGAAACGGCAGAGGCCATGTTGAAGGCCGAGGGAGACTATGGCGCGCAGTCCGTGTGGCCGTATTTCTATGCCGGCACCATGGGCTATGTGATGCGGGATGGCATCAACCGGCTCCGCCACGCCAAGGGCTACTCCAACTTGGGCGATACGTTCTGCGTGGCGCTCTCATGGTCTGGCTATCTGGCAGGTACTGGCAGCATTTCCGGCGTTGATCCGCGCGAGATGCAGACATCCGATCTGATCGTGATCTGGGGCGGAAACCCGGTGAATACGCAGGTCAATGTGATGACCCATGCGATGATGGCGCGCAAGAACCGCGGCGCCAAGATCGCCTGCGTGGACATTTATGAAACCGGCACGATGAAGCAGGCGGATGTGAAACTGCTGATCCGCCCCGGCACTGACGGGGCGCTGGCCTGCGCCGTCATGCATGTGCTGTTCCGTGACGGCTATGCCAACTGGGCGTATCTTGAGAAATTCACCGATGCGCCGAAGGACTTCGCCGAACACCTGATCGCCAAGACGCCGGAGTGGGCTTCGAAGATCTGCGATATTCCGGTTGCCGAGATCGAAGCCTTCGCCAGGTTGATCGGCAAGACGAAGCGCAGCTTCTTCCGCATCGGCTATGGATTTACGCGTTCAAGGAATGGCGCGGTCAATATGCACGCCGTTACCTGCATTCCGGCTGTGACGGGCGCTTGGGCGCATGAGGGTGGGGGCGCGCTCCACTCCAACAGCGGCATGTATGGCATGAACAAGACGATGATCGAGGGGCTGGATGTAAGAAAGCCCGGCATCCGGATTCTCGACCAGAGCCGCATCGGGCCGGTGCTGCTGAACGATCCCTATGACCTCGCGGGCGGGCCACCGGTGAAGATGTTGTTGGTGCAGAACACCAATCCGGCCTCGGTGGCGCCGGACCAGACCAAGGTGAAGCAGGGCCTGGCGCGGGAGGACGTGTTCACCGTTGTGCATGAGCAGTTCATGACGGAGACAGCAAAATTCGCCGACATCGTACTGCCTGCGACCATGTTCCTCGAACATGACGACATCTATCAGGGCGGCGGCCATTCGCACCTCATGTTCGGCCGCAAGCTGGTGGAGGCGCCCGGTGAGTGCCGGAATAATCATGACGTGATCTGCGATCTCGCAGCCCGCGTGGGCGCGGAACATCCGGGTTTCCACATGAGCCCGCGCGAACTGATCGACTGGACGCTCGTCAACTCCAAGCGCCCAGGCCTTGATCGCCTTGATGCCGAGAACTGGATTGACGTGATGCCGGAGTTCGAGCGGGCACATTTCCTTAGAGGCTTCGGCTTTCCGGATGGCAAGTTCCGCTTCAAGGCCGACTGGCGCAAGGTGCGTTTTCGCAGTGTCGAGAAGCCGGTGGGGCCTATGGACAGGTTGCCCTCGTTCCCGGACCATTGCGATGTGATCGAAGAGGCGACGGCGGACTATCCGTTCCGCCTCGCCACCAGCCCGGCGCGCACCTTCCTCAATTCAAGTTTCACCGAAACGCCATCGTCGCGGAAGCGCGAGGGGCGGCCCACGGTTTTCGTGCATCCGCAGGATATGGCGGCGCTCGGATTGTCAGATGGGCAGAAGGTGAAGGTCGGCAGCGCGCGCGGTGTCGTCACGCTTCATGCCAAGGCGCATGAGGGCCAGCGGCGCGGTGTGCTGATCGCCGAGTCGATTTGGCCCAATGAGGCCTTCGAGGACGGTCAGGGTATCAACACGCTTACGGGCTGCGACCAGCCCGCCCCCAATGGCGGCGGCGCGTTCCATGATAACCGTGTTTGGATCAGGGCGGCTTGAGGCTGGACCTCATCCGTCGCTCTACGCCAGCCGCGCAATCCGCTCTGTCAGCAATGCGAAGAAACCTTCCGCATCCACATTGCGGATCACCGTGGCATTCGCCGGGCGCCTGGTGACGTGCCACCAGTCCACCACCGTGGCGCCCATGGTCAGCTCGGACTCGCATTCGATGGCGACATTCACCAACTTGCCAGAAAAGAGTTCCGGCTTGAGAAGCCTGGCGATGACACAGGGGTCATGCAGCGGGCCGCCGTCGGTGCCGTATTTGTTTTCGTCGAAGCGCTCAAAGAAGTCGAGCATTGCCGCAACTGCAGGGCCGCAGCGGTTCGGCATGGCGCGGAAGGCTTCAACGCGCTTTACACTGGTCAGCGCCTGATGCGTGCAGTCGAGCGGGATGAGGGTGATGGGAATGCCTGCGTCGAAGACAAGGCGCGCCGCATGGGGATCGACATAGATGTTGAACTCGGCTGCGGGCGTCACGTTACCCTGTTCGAAGTAGCCGCCCCCCATGGCAATGATCTGCTTGATGCGGGAGGCAATGCGCGGTTCCCTCACCAGCGCAAGACCGATGTTGGTCAGAGGGCCCAGCGTACAAAGTGTCACCGTTCCGGCTGGGCGGTCCATCAGAGTTTCGACAATGAAGTCCACCGCGTGCTGCTGTTGCAGCGGCATTTGCGGGTCGGGCAGCACGGGGCCATCCAGGCCGGTCTTGCCGTGGACCTCTTCCGCTGTCACCAGTGGCCGCAGCATCGGGCGAATGGCACCCGGATAAACCTTCACATCGGGCCGTCCCGCCAGTTCGCAGATTTTACGGGCGTTCACTTCGGTGAGTGCCAGCGGCACATTTCCGGCCACGGCGGTAATCCCCAGTACCTCGAACTCGGGCGAGGCCAACGCTAGCAGAATAGCGACTGCATCATCCTGGCCGGGATCAGTATCAATGATGATAGGAAGGGGCTTCGTCATGACTGCTCCTCAAGCATGACGGCGGGCGGCCATCATGGCCAGCGCCTCCGGGTAGATGCGATGTTCTTCCTTTAGCACGCGGGCTGCCAGTGTGTCTGGCGTATCGCCCGCCAGCACCGGCACTTCTGCTTGCAGCAGGATCGGCCCTGCATCAAGGTCTGCTGTGACAAGGTGGACCGTGCAGCCGTGCTTTGCAGCGCCATCGGCCAGCGCGCGTTCATGGGTGTGAAGACCCTTATAGGCTGGAAGCAGAGAGGGATGGATGTTAATCATCTGGCCTTCCCAGCCTGCGATGAACCCCGCTGTCAGCACGCGCATGAAGCCGGCGAGCGCCACGATCTCCACATCCATGGAGCGGAGGTAGGCATCGAGTGATGCTTCGAATGCCTCGCGGCTTGTATGGGCCTTGTGGTCGATGACCCTTGCGGCAATGCCATTGGCGCGGGCGAAATCAAGCCCCTTGGCATCGACCTTGTTAGACACCACACACACGATCTCGGCTGGAAAGGCCGGGTTCAGCGCCGCCTCAACCAGTGCCATCATATTGGAGCCGCGTCCCGAAATCAAAATGCCGGTGCGGGCTTTCCGCATTACGTCACCGTCAGCGCACCGCGGACGGCGACCTGCTCCTCCGATCCCTTGCGCTTGCGGATGGTGCCCAGTGTCACGACCTGTTCGCCGGATTTCTTCAGAGACGCGGCAACCCTCTTCGCGTCTTTCGGGGCGACAACGACGATCATGCCGACGCCGCAGTTGAAGGTGCGCAGCATCTCTCGCTCGGTCACCCGGCCCACATCCTGCAACCACTTGAACACCGGCAGGAAGGGTACCTGGTCAAGGTCGATCTCGGCCACGGTGGCCTTGGGCAACACGCGCGGAATGTTCTCGAGGAAGCCGCCGCCGGTGATATGGGCCAGCGCCTTGATGGCGCCAGTGGCCTTGATGGCCTTGAGCACGGGCTTCACATAGATCCGCGTGGGTGTGAGCAGGGCCTCCGCCAGCTTCTTCGACCTGTCGAATGGCGCCTTTGCGGAATAGGATACGCCGGAGAGCTCGACCAGTTTCCGCACCAGCGAATAACCGTTGGAGTGCGGGCCGGAGGAGGCCAGCCCCAGGATCACGTCACCCGGTTTCACATCCTTGGAAGGCAGCAGATTTTTGCGTTCGGCCGCACCCACGGCAAAGCCTGCGAGGTCATAGTCGCCGCCATGATACATGCCGGGCATTTCGGCGGTTTCGCCGCCGATCAGCGCACAGCCGGCTTGGCGGCAGCCATCCGCGATGCCCGCGATCACTTCGGCCGCCGCCTTCACGTTCAGCTTGCCGGTTGCATAATAGTCGAGGAAGAACAACGGTTCCGCGCCCTGGACCACGAGGTCGTTCACCGACATGGCAACGAGGTCGATGCCAACGCCATGGTGGCGGCCGGTCTCAATGGCGATGCGGAGTTTCGTGCCAACGCCGTCATTCGCGGCCACAAGAACGGGGTCCTTGAAGCCGCAGGCCTTGAGGTCGAACAGGCCGCCGAAGCCGCCAAGCGCCGAATCGGCACCCTTCCGGCGGGTGGATTTGGCCAGAGGCTTGATCGCCTCGACGAGGGCGTTACCGGCCGAGATATCCACGCCGGCGTCGGCGTAGCTGACGCCCTTTGCTCGTGCTTGTTTCGCTGTGCTCATGCCGCTAGTTTGCCCCAATTCTCTGGTGGGTGGTGCTCGTTCGGGGCGTGCTTACCCCGAAGCGCTTTGGGAATAAAGCGCAGGATGGGCGCTGGAGGTGTGTGTGGACAGCTTGGGACCGTCATTTTGATCATTTCTCGCAGTTTCTTGGGCCGTGCCGTGTTGTTGGTCCTTGCCGGCGTGGTGGCGGCCTGGTCCGGCTGCCATGTGGCCTCGGCGGGCGGTCCGGTAGAAACGAGCATCTATGCCGTTCAGGGCGTGGATGTCGACGTGACCAGCACCAATGCATCAACCGCCAAGAACCAGGCGCTGATGGACGTGCAGGTCAAGGCTTTCATCGAACTGGTGGCGCGGCTGGGTTCACCCGAAATGGCGGCTAAAGTGCAGGAGCAGATGAAGCCGGAGGAGATCGTGCCTTATCTCCGCTCCTTGTCGATTGAACAGGAAAGTTCTGCGCCCGGCCGCTATATCGGCCGTTTCACAGTTCGCTTCCTGCCTGAGAAGATCCAGAAATTCTTTGCCGACCGGGGCATTCGGTTGCCCACCACCCAGGCCGAACCGGTTCTGGTGCTGCCGGTCTACCGCGCGCCTGAGGGCCTCAAGCTGTGGGAGGACAACCCCTGGCGCAAGGCGTGGATTGACCTCAAGGGTGAGCAGGGCCTCGTCCCCATCATCGTGCCGCTGGGCGATCTGGAGGACACCGAGACGATCACCGCCGCAGACGCGGTGAACGGCGACGCCATCAAGCTGGATGCGATCCGCAAGAGGTATGGTGCACCGAGCCTTCTGGTGGCGCAGGC
>JBEIDW010000072.1:0-14531 GCA_040383265.1 Hyphomicrobiales bacterium | reverse complement strand
TTCCTGTACAATTCCACGGTGTAGATCTCCCAGCCCTCCCTGCTCACACAGAAAGGGCATAGATAGTGGGCGACTTTTACTCCGCCCGCAGCGGGCCAATCCCGCCGCTACCGTGGTCTAGTTTTCCACCGCCGTTCCCAACGGGTCCTTCTGCGGGGGTCTGGCGTTCGATGGCGGCTGATCAACTAGCGGGATTATATACTGAGGCGGGTGGTATTGGGATTTCGCGCTTGTTGGCAAATAAAGACGGAGATATTCCAACCCCGCAAACACAATGGCCTTACTTCAGTTTACCGAAGATCAATGGTTTTGAAGGTTGACGGGAGATGGTTTCGCATTTGGTTGTGGGATCTGCTGGGGCTGAAACTTTATTGTCGCCCGCATTGTTAAAGCTCATTGATGTTCTCGAAGAGGAAAATTTGGTCCTGCGCAGGCACAACATATGTCTTCATGCCGGGTTTACGGACCGAAAAAATCAGGCACTACGGGAACTTATGGCAGTGCAGAGATCAACTGGCGGGATGGCTTCTCAGAAGGCCTGCAGCCCACTTCTGGAGCGGCTTGGCAACTGCCTTCAGGAAAATGGGCGGCTTCTGAAGCTGAACATAGCGGCAGTAGGTGAAATCAGCGACATCATCATCGGTAGCCTGCGTGATGCGGAGTCGGATGGCACATACTCCCGTGGCCGTATCAGCTCTTGCAGGTAAATGTAGATGCTGAAGCTTGTTGCCGCCGGGATATGGATTATTCTCGTTACAGCGAGCGCGACCTTCGCTTCCGTCTATCTAAGTACGGAGAAGCCAAAGAACAATGACCAAAGACATGATGCAGGTGTGGAGGAATTAACATCTGACATGACAAGCATCCCCATCATGCGGGAAGGCGATATCTCCGGTTATCTTATACTTCAGTTATCGTTTGCTGCTGATAAGGTACTTCTCGAGGAATTGAAGCTTGATCCAATGCCATTTATGAAGGATGCCGCGTTTAGAGTGATCATCACGAGCACTGACATTGACTTCCGTCGTCTACAAAAGAACGAACTTGATCACTTGACTGCAAGCATCGCGAAGGAAGCCAATACTCGTATTGGCGGTGATCTGGTCCGCAGCGTGCTGCTGAAGCAATTCAACTTTGTTAAAAAGGATGATATTCGTACAAACTGGATTGGGAGTGGTGGGGAAGCCAGTAACTAAGTCGGTACCAGAGCAAGAGGCAGTTCTCCTGCAGGAGATGAGCCAGTGTCAAAGTCGACTGCCCGATATTGAGACCGATCTCGCGTTACTATTGCGGCTAGCAGACGATCCACTCCTTGTCAGTGCTATCTTGCAGCGCAGGCACGTCGTGGTGACGACGGCAAGTTTAAGCCGCGACTGCGCCGCAGCAGTGATAGTCCACCCGGTGCAAAAGGGAGGGCCGTTCCAAAATGACGCAAGATGCAGGACGGTACGCTCATATTGTTTGGCGGAGATTGATGCCGTTAGCTCGTCCCAACCCTACAATTTCGCACCGAGCCAAGAGGATTGCGAAATGGCTTTGGATGGTGACGCCCAGTCTTTGCCAAAGGATACGGTGATCATACGCCAGCCCCTACATTTATGGGCTGACTTTGTGCCGGTATATCTGGTGGCAGGACTGCTAGTTGTGGTGCTGTTGCTCAGAGGAAGTTGAAGTTGGGTTTGACTGGCATGAGATTTGCTCGTCATGGCGCTGGAAACGGGATTTCGCCATGGACGAAGAAACACTGGAGAAGATTCGGCATTTGCCACGCCCCGACCTTGAGTCTTTCGCGGTCCGTGCGGTTTTACATATTCATTCAAGCCGTGAGGAAACGGACAGCAGGCTTTTCTTCAATGCCGCTCTGTTCGGCTTTCTGCTGGGGGCTGTAGTAGCGTTTTCAGGCTTTCTGCTGGGCGTCGGCCTCAGGTGACGCCTTCTGTGCCGGAATGACATGGCCCACGAACGGCAGTTCGCGGAATTGGTGCGCCATATCCATTCCATATCCTACCACGAATTTATCCGGGCAGAGAAAGCCCTGATAGTCAGCGGCGATGTGCGCGGCAAGATGCCCGGGCTTGTTCAGCAGGACGGCGGAATAAGTGCCCTTGGCCCCACGGGCCGCCAGAAGATCCTTGGCGAAAGCCAGGGTTCTGCCTGATTCGAGAATGTCGTCGATCAGCAACACATCGCGACCGCGAACATCTGTCTCAATATCGCGCAGCACCGTAACCTGTCCCGATGACTTGGTCGACTTGCGGTAGCTTGATAGGATCATGAAGTCTACTTCAGGCGAGAGGCCCGCGTGGTGCATTGCGCGGATGAGGTCGGCCGCGAAAACGAAACTTCCCTTCAGAATGGGAACCACGAGGAGATTGGTAGGCTTGCGCTGAGCAATGTCATTGGCAATAGCCTTGACTCGGATAGCAATGTCTTCCTCGGTAAAGAGGACGCCGATGCGGTGACCGTCGATCATTATTTCACTCATGGCGTGGTATTTGACCCGATTTCATCGGCCCGGGCAAATCGAATTTCGACTTTTTGGGCAGTTTGAGGAGGAGCTGCAAGCTTGGTTACGAAGCGCCTGCTTTCGCCGGGCTTCAGGGTTTGAGCACCAACATCAATTTGCCAAGTATAGACTTCGGTGTCGCCTTGGTCTCTGAGGCCAAGCCTGAGCCAGGGTAGTTTACGGTCCTTGGTGGATATATTGGCAAGCTCGCCAGCCACCGTGATTTCCGGATGGCCATCGATGGTCAGATGCTTGACTGTCAGCCCCCGGATGTCGAGCCCATAGATATTCACCTGCCGGCCCAGCCAATCATAGAAGGCGATGCTGGCGGGGGCGACGGCGACGACACGATCCGGAATTGCCAGTACACCAAGCAACGGAGACAGGGCGAAGGTCAACAACCCCACCCATGCAATGACCCTTGACTGGCGTTGCCTTCTACGGGCTATGAAGAGCTCGCGGGCTTGGTGCGCAGCGCGCACAAGAGGCTCGATGTCGGTGTCTGCATCACTGCTTCCCAACCGCCCACGCTGAGTTTTCGCAGCGCAAGCCTCCATCCATTCATTGCCACACAATGAACAGGCGATCGCTGTACCGCTAGCCCGGTGCGGTATAGCTGGAGCATCGTTTCGGCCGCCGCAGGAAGGGCAGTGTGCGATCATGGTCCTCAGATGTTTCAAATTGGATAAAGATGCGCGTATTGGTTTAGTCTAGACTCTGTTACGGTTAATACCTCGTTAAAACTCGAATGGTTTAAAGAGGCTATGTCGAGAGGAGAATAGCGCCGTGCTGCGGCTTGAGAATGTTGGTCTCAGATATGGAGACGGCCCCGAAATCCTGAAGGATGTGAGCTTTGCCCTAAGGCCGGGAGACTTCTATTTCCTCACTGGACCCTCGGGTGCCGGCAAATCCTCTTTGTTAAAGCTCCTCTTCCTGGCGCTGCGCCCGACCCGGGGAGACCTTCACATCTTCGGCGAGGACGTCGGGAGCCTCAGCCACAACAAGCTTCCCTACATCCGGCGGCGGATCGGCGTGGTGTTTCAGGAGTTCCGACTGCTCGACCACCTCTCGACCTATGACAATGTTGCCCTGCCCCTGCGCGTGGCTGGAAAGTCTGAATCCTCCTACCGCCGGGATGTCATGGACCTGCTCGACTGGGTGGGTCTCGCACAGAAATCAGCCTCATTGCCGCCGGTGCTTTCGGGCGGCGAGAAACAGCGCGCAGCAATAGCGCGCGCTGTCATCGCCAAGCCCCAGCTTCTCCTTGCCGATGAACCAACTGGCAACGTGGACCCGGTCCTGGCCAAGCGCCTTCTTCATCTCTTTATCGAACTGAACCGCCTTGGTACGACGATGCTGATCGCCACCCACGACAAGGGCCTGGTTCGCCAGGCGGACCGGCCCATCCTTCATCTTGAAGAAGGGACACTGAGCCTGCAATGAAACCCGGCGCCATCATTCCCGCCAATGCGGCCTCACTGCGATCACTGACCGTTACTATGGCAGTGATGAGCTATCTCGCCTGCCTAGCGATTGGCGCTCTCATCTTGGTGGACAGGGCTGTTACCAGCTGGACGAGCGGACTGGCGCGCGAGATGACCGTGCAGGTACGCGTGGTGAGGGGCGCTGACATCGGCCAGGAAGTAGAAAAGGCAAGAAATATTCTCTCCAGTTTTCCAGGGATCACAGAGGCGGACGTTCTGGATGAGCAGGAGGGATCCAAACTCCTCGAACCTTGGCTTGGAACGCGTTCACTCGAAGGGCTTCCGGTACCGCGCCTGATCCGCGTTGTCACGGACCCAAGCAATCCGCCGGATGTTGTGGGGCTTGAAGAAGCCCTGGCCACGGTGAAGGGTGTAAGGCTCGACACACATCGGAAATGGGAAGCCGAACTCACCCGCATGGCGCGCGCGCTGTCCGTTCTCTCCTATGCTATCCTGTTTCTCATATCCATTTCCGCCATTGCCATCGTCATCTTTGCCACCCGGGCCGTACTTCAGGCCAACCGGCACATTGTCGATCTACTGCACCTTGTTGGGGCCCGTGACAGCTATATCGCGCGTCAGATCGATGGGCGTTTTCTGAGAACGGGCATGCTGTCAGGTTTCATCGGGGTCGGACTGGGGATTTTCACATTCCTGTTTCTCAGCCTGTTTGGTGGCGGTAGCGGTGGCGGCTTTGCGGACGCAAGCCGCGGACTATTGTTTTCTGCCCCGCACATTGCAATTTGGAGTTATGGCTTTCTCTTCGCGGTGCCTCTGGCCGCAACGCTTATTTGCCTCATTACCGCACGCGTCACGTTGATACGACGCCTGGGGGTCGTCACGTGATCTATCTCCGATCTGCGCTGTTCAACCTCGTGTTCTATATCAACCTGATCCTGTTCCTTGTGCTTGGATCCGGTTTCTTTTTCGCTCCGCGCAAGTGGGCAATTCGCGCCCTGCAAGTCTGGGGGCGTTCGTCGGTCTTCTGGCTCCGTGTGATCGCCGGGATCAAAATGGAAGTGCGCGGCCTTGAGAATATTCCGCATGGAGGCTGCATCGTCGCGGGTAAACACCAATCCCTCTGGGAAACCTTCGCCATCCTGCCGCTACTTGATGATCCTGCCATGGTGCTGAAGAAAGAGCTCACCTTCATCCCGTTCTTCGGCTGGTTCATTTACAAGTTCCGAATGATTCCTGTGGAGCGCTCAGCTGGGACCCAAGCCTTGCGAAGCATGATCAACCACGCGCAGGCAGCCATTGCTATGAACCGGCAGGTCGTCATCATGCCGGAAGGAACGCGGCGGGGGCCGGACGATCCACCTGACTACAAGCCGGGCGCAGCAGCACTTTACGGAAAACTGGACGTTCCCTGTGTCCCTTTTGCCCTCAACTCCGGCCTGTTCTGGCCGAGGCGGCAGTTTTTGCGGCACCCTGGCACCATCATTCTTTCATTTCTCGAACCCATTCCGCCGGGGCTGGACCGCAAAGCGTTCCAGCCTCGCTTGGAAGACGCGATCGAGACGGAGACAGCAAAACTGCTGGCAGAGGGCCGTAACAGCGTCAAAAAGTACAAATAGAGAACAAATGCTCGACTCTTGGTTTCAGGCGGACTACACTCTACGGTAGTCGGAGTCTCAGCAATGGATCCATTCAATCGACGCGCCCTCGACGCCATCTCCCGTGAAATCTGGGAGATGAAGTACAGATACACGCCCGAAGAGGGCACGGCGGAAGCGAGCATCGAAGACAGCTGGCGCCGGGTCGCCCATGCCATCGCGATGGCGGAACCGGAATCAAATCAAAGCCACTGGGCGGAGACATACTACAATATTCTTGAGGATTTTCGTTTCCTGCCAGCCGGCCGTATCCTCGCCGGTGCTGGCACGAACCGGCAAGTGACACTGTTCAACTGTTTCGTGATGGGACGGATCCCGGACTCGCTCGATGGCATCTTCACGCAGCTGAAGGAGGCTGCCCTCACCATGCAGCAGGGTGGCGGCATTGGGCATGACTTCTCCACCATCCGCCCACGTGGCGCCGAGGTGAAAGGTGTCGGTGCAGACGCATCAGGTCCGATCAGCTTCATGGATGTGTGGGATGCGATGTGCAAGACTATCATGTCGGCCGGCACGCGGCGCGGCGCCATGATGGCGACAATGCGCTGCGACCATCCAGACATCGAGTCATTCATTGCAGCAAAGCAGCAGGCCGGGCGGCTGCGGAACTTCAATCTTTCTGTTCTGGTAACGGATCATTTCATGGAGGCGGTAAAATCGAACTCCGACTGGCCTCTTGTCTTCGAGGGGCGCATATATGACAGCATACCTGCGTCCCGCCTCTGGGATCAGATCATGCGCGCCACTTATAGCTACGCCGAGCCTGGCGTGATCTTCATTGACCGCATCAACGCGGCAAATAATCTCTCTTACTGCGAGAGTATCAGCGCCACAAACCCCTGCGGGGAGCAACCGCTGCCGCCTTACGGCGCCTGCCTTCTGGGTTCGCTCAACCTGACCCGCTTCGTGGTGGATCCCTTTGGAAATTATGCACGCCTCGATGAGCAGGCCTTGATGAAGACGGCAGCGGTGGCGGTGCGTTTTATGGACAACTTGATCGACGTCTCGAATTATCCACTGCCTCAACAGAAGAACGAGGCCTTTGCAAAGCGCCGCATTGGGCTTGGGATTACAGGACTGGCCGATGCACTTGCAATGTGCGGTCATGTTTATGGAACGTGGGAGGCGGGCGAGGCGGCCAAAAGCTGGATGGCGGCGATAGAGCGTGCTTCCTATGAGTCCAGCATCGCACTGGCCAAAGAGCGTGGTGCCTTTCCACTTTTCGATGCCGCGCATTTCGGAAAAGTAGGGCATGCCGCGAAGCTGCCACCGGATTTGCGGGATCAAATCTCGCGGCACGGTATCCGTAACGGTCTGCTCACCTCCATTGCGCCAACGGGCACCATTTCACTTCTGGCAGGGAACATATCGAGTGGTATCGAACCGATCTTCAACTTGCGTTATGACCGGAAAGTCTTGCAGCCGGATGGCACGCATCGCATTGAGAAGGTAACAGACTACGCAGCAGCGCTGTGGTGGCAACTGCATGGCGAGGATGCGACGCTTCCACCCTCGGTCATCACGGTGGAACAACTTACGCCATCATCGCACCTTATGATGCAGGCTGCCGTGCAGCGCCATGTTGACAGTTCGATCTCCAAGACCATAAACATTCTGGAAGATCTGCCATTTGACTCCTTCAGGGATGTTTATGAGGAGGCCTATGATATTGGCCTCAAGGGATGCACCACTTTCCGGCCCAATGCGGTGACGGGCTCTGTGCTGTCCACCTCAGCGCGTGTTATGCGGGATGACAGACACCCGCCTGAACGCGGAGAGGCGCTACCCGGGCTCTCCTACAAGCTGAAGTGGCCCGAGAGTGACCATGCCATCTACATCACCATCAACGATGTAATCGAGAACGGACGACCGAGGCCCTTCGAGATCTTCATCAACTCGAAGAACATGGAGCATTACGCCTGGACCGTGGCACTAACACGGATGATCTCTGCGGTGTTCCGGCGCGGCGGAGATGTTTCATTCGTGGCAGAGGAACTGAAAGCCGTCTTTGATCCACGTGGCGGGCAATGGATGAACGGGCGCTATGTTCCAAGTCTGCTGGCAGCCATCGGCGGCATTATTGAGCGTCACATGGTGGATATCGGCTTTCTTCCACCGGGGGAAAGGGGGAGCATCGTTTCACCGATGACGACAGGCAAGACCTCCTGCCCCCGCTGCGGCAATCATACGCTGACATTTCAGGAAGGATGTGCGACCTGCCTCGGCTGCGGCTATTCGAAATGCAGTTGATGCCTCTTGACAGGCGGGCATAATGTTCTATATTTGTTCTCATGATGCATGGCTATCCCCTCTCCGCAAATCTGCCCGAGGACTTCGGCCTCGGTGAACGTTTCTGGTACTGGCGCGGCGCTTCGGGCCAGTCTTACATCCACTCCATCTATTCACATGATCTTTGCCCGCCGGTACCCGGCGCTGTCTTCGTGCTTGTGCGTAAGTCTAGGAGCGGACGGCAGGCATTATGCACGGGCCGCTTATGCGGAGAAGGCAATCTGCCCAAGGAACACGCATATGTGGGCGGAAAGGATGTGGAAGTGCACGTACACCTTCTCGCGCGCGATGCCGAAACGGCGAAGACGGTACTGCGCGATCTCGAAATGACGATTGAGGTTCGGTCAATGCCGGCGCCTGAGCTAGGCGCTTACCGAAAGCCGGTTCAGCTAGAACTGCTCGCTGCCTGAAGAGCAAGGCCTGCCACCAGTCTCTCGAGCCGGAGATCGCGGATCTTCATCTCGCGAAGATGGGCAACAGTGTTGAGCACATAATCCGTGCAATCGCCTGAAACGCCCTGACCGCGCCTGACATGGGTCAACAAATCATCCTGGCTTAACACGCCTGCATATTGGCGGTGTGCCCTGTCCACGACATAGGTAACGGCTTCCACCTCGCGTCCACTACCGATGAGGCGGATTATCTTCCGTTTCTCAATATAGACGGAGGTCACTTGCTCCCTGGCACGGAGATAGGAAATGGTATCATGCCATTTCTCAGGCGCGACCTGAAAGCCCATGCCGTGACAGGAGCCACCCTTGTCAAGACCAAGCACCAGGCCGGGCTCTTCCGGCGTGCCACGGTGCACGAAGGAATAGACGCACAGGCTGCGGTGATAACCATGCACCAGAGCCTGTTCGCTGCGGAGATAGTCAAAGCCCGGCCGCCACATCAACGAGCCATAGCCAAATATCCAGAACTGTTCCATTCTACGGCCCTCAGTAACGCAAAACATGATCTGAATTCAAATGCCGAATACTCCTGCCCGATCGTGGAAGATATTGATTCCGCTGGGCGCCGTCCTTACCATCGCACTTGCCTGGTCCATCTACTGGTTCGCCGCCATGGAGATTGCAAAGCAGCGCTTCGCGGATGAGCGGAAGACGTTAGCTGCGCAAGGTCTTTCGCTTGCTTGCTCGAGCGAAAACTGGGGAGGCTTTCCCTTCCGTTTCGAATTCTCCTGTGTGGCGCCTGTCGTGACCTTCAAGGATACGGCAGAGCTACGGTCCTCAAACCTTCTTCTGGTAGCCCTTGCCTATGCCCCCTGGCAGGTCACAGCCTTGATCGACGGTCCGTCACAGTTCTCAGGCAGGAACATGGCCGCCCAAGATGCAACACATGGGCGGATTATGGCCGTTCTCACATATGAGGGAAGCGGGAAGGCATTTTTTTCTGCTGATATTCCGGATCTTTCCATCCCAAGTCTTGGCGAAGCGGGAAAAGTGATGGTTCATAGTCGCCCCTCCCTGTCCGGTGGAACCGACCTAGCACTTTCGGTGACGAAACTCTCCTACCAGCCTGAAGGCAAGCCGGCCGTCTTGCTAGATCAAGCTGATGTGCTTGGCACATTGCTGCCCGACCACTCGCTGAAACTCGAAAACGCAGAAATACAGCAGGGTGCATTGCGCTATTGGGGCTCAGGGATTGTGGCACTGGATTCCGAACATCGCATCACAGGCCGCATCGACACGGAAACCAACGACCTCAACCGCCTGCTTGACATGCTCCGCACGCAACGTCAGCTCTCGGATCAACAAGTAAACGGGCTACGGACCATTCTGGGTCTGCTCGGCAACGAGGCTAAGGCAGCGATCATCGCCAAGGATGGCGTACTCTACATCGGACCCTTCGCCGCTGCTCAGCTGAGGCCGCTTTACTAACCCATAGGCTTCGGTGCGCCCCGGCCAAAGTCCGGCGCCGCCGTATCCTGACCAGCGGCGATGATGCCACGGCGAATCTGCCGCGAGCGTGTAAAGATATTGAACAGCATATCTCCGTCGCCCCAACGGATGGCGCGTTGCAAGGCGGAAAGATCCTCTGAAAAGCGGCCGAGCATTTCCAGAACCGCGTCCTTGTTATTGAGGAAAACATCCCGCCACATTGTGGGATCGGACGCTGCAATTCGGGTAAAATCGCGAAAACCGCCGGCCGAATACTTAATGACCTCGGAAGAGGTAACTTCCTCGAGATCAGCAGCCGTCGAGACAATATTGTAAGCAATTAGATGCGGCAAATGACTGGTGATGGCAAGTACGAGATCATGATGCTCTGGTGTCATTAATTCAACGTTCGAACCACAGGCCCGCCAGAAGTCGGCCAGCCTGTCGACAACAACCGCGTCCGCATCAGGCAGAGGCGTCAAGATGCACCAGCGATTAATGAAGAGTTCGGCGAAACCGGATTCGGGGCCTGATTGTTCGGTGCCGGCAATAGGGTGGCCAGGAATAAAATGAACGCCTGCCGGAATATTCGGCAACACATCCTTTACCACCGCGCCTTTCACCGATCCTACATCCGTCAGGATCGCGCCGGGCCTCAGTGCCGGTGCGATTTCGGCCGCCAGCGCACCGTAGGTGCCGACAGGAGAGCACAGGATGATGAGGTCAGCACCTACAACAGCTTCAGCCGCCGTGGGATAAATCCTGTCAACGAGACCAAGCTCTAGCGCCTTGGCACGGGTTGCTTCGCTCCGAGCATACCCGGAGATCTCGCCCGCCAACTTCTTCTGGCGGATGACATGGGCCAGAGATGAACCGATAAGGCCAATACCAATCAAGGCGATACGCGAGAACAACTCACTCATGGGAGAAATGCCTTGAGGCAAGAGATGAGACCACGGTTCGCTTCCTCCGTGCCGACCGTTATACGAAGCGCGCCTGGAAGGCCGTAGGCATCCATGCGGCGCACGACAAAGCCATTGTCCTGCAGATAAGCATCTGCCGCGTGGGCATTCTGCTTAAGATCAGCGGGAAAATGGACGAGCACGAAGTTGCCAACACTCGGTGTTACTGTGAGGCCGATCGCTTCAAGTTCACGTGTAAGCCATGGCAGCCAGTTCTCGTTATGAGAAATGGCACGCTCCACGAAATCCTCATCCATCATTGCGGCAGCGCCCGCTGCAATCGCGGGCGCATTCATGTTGAAGGGGCCGCGAACGCGATTCAATACATCCGCGACATGAACCGGACAATAGGTCCAGCCGATACGCAAGGCTGCAAGGCCATAGATCTTTGAGAAGGTCCGCGTCATGACCACATTTTCAGACGTAGCAACGAGTTCGATCCCGGCTTCATAATCATTCCGACGGACATATTCCGCATAAGCAGCGTCGAGCACCAACATGACATTCTTTGGCAATCCGGCGTGAAGTCGCTTCACTTCTCTAAAGGGTAGATAGCGGCCGGTCGGATTGTTGGGATTGGCAAGGAACACCATGCGCGTCCGCTCTGTCAGGCGGGCAAGCACGGCATCCACATCGGCCAGATAATCCTTTTCGGGAGCTATGACCGGCGTCGCGCCGTTCGAGCGGATGGCGATCGGATAAACGAGAAAGCCATACTCACTATAGATGGCTTCATCACCGGGCCCGAGATAGACATGAGAGAGAAGTTGCAGGAGTTCATCAGAACCCGCACCGCAGACGATGTTGTCCGCCTGCAGGCCATAGCGGTTTGCAATCGCTTGGCGCAGCGCCGAGGCGCCGCCATCCGGGTAAAGCTCAAGCTTGCCGGCAGCAGCCTTGTAGGCTTCGATCGCCTTGGCGCTTGCTCCGATGGGGGATTCATTCGAGGACAGCTTGTGAACCTTGGCGCCCTTGGCGCTGCTCTTGCCCGGTACGTAGGCCGAAATCTCCAGGATGCCGGGTTTGGGCTGCGGGCGAGGCAAATCTTGAACAATCATGGAAACACCTTGATGGGACGCGGATAGCGCCCGGCGACGCGTCCGCCCGGAAGGGCAGACCAGACATGTCGAAGCTGCTGGTTATCATCGTCCAGAAAGCCTGGCAGGCTGGTGAGGAACCATGCGCCTGACTGGGCCTGCCAGAGAGGAGAAAGGCCCGAGACTTTGGCCGGGCTCACAATCAATGTCTCATCATCGCCACTGGCCTGCGCTTCAGCGTGGCCAAACACAAGAAGGGGGTGAGCACCGCCCATTGCTGCCACTGGCATGCTGCCAATCACCGTGGCGCCGCCTGCACGGCCGGCGCGAAATGCATCGACCCATTCTGACGTGGTAGACAGGATCGTAAGGTCGCCATGGGCCTCGCCGATAGCCTGTAGTGCTCCGCCCGCATCGGGATGAAGTCGCACTTCCATGCCCGGAAAGTTCTGGGCAACGGCAATCCGAGTCGTCATGTCTTCGCCCAGCGATTTGTCCATATGGAGAATGATGGGTGCCTGGGATTGAGTGGACGTCGAAAGAATCACCCGCCAAAGGCGCACCACCAGGTCAGGCGGCAGGCCTGCCCCAGCCCTAGCGAGAAGGCGGCGCAACATGGTGGCTTCGCGGGCCGGGCGAAAGGGGGAAGAAGCAATAGAGCCATCCTGCGCCTTCGCCGCGCGAACTTTGGCCGTCGCCGCAAACCGCCGCAGCAGAAGGTCAATGATCGCGTCATCGATAATGTCGATCTCGCGCCTCAACGCTTCAAGGGGGTTATCAGGTTTCGGATTTATCATCGGCAGGCAGGCTCGCTCAGGCTTGGACCACAACCGGCGGGACAACCGCCAAGGCGGGGGTATTCATAGGCTCCGGCCCGCGAAAAGCAATCCTGTCCGAGGGGTCGGCCTCCATGCGCCGGGAGGCCGGCACCGGCACCAAGGCGGGGCGGAACCGTGGTGAAAATCGCCTCAACCGCTTGCCAGAAGTCAAGGCATAGACCTGTTTCACCGCCTCAACGATAATGACGCCAGAGAGTGCAGGCATCAGCCGGGAACCGAGACCCTCGATAACAGGTGCGGCGGACAATATGGCGCTGCTGGTGGAGGGTGGGAAATAAAGGGCGCGGGACCAGGAAACGACCGAGAACTGGCTTTCTTTCAGAAGGGATGAAAGCTGCGGGCGAGAGAACGGCTGGCCATGTCCGAAGGGGGAACTGTCAAAACGGGCCCACACACCCCGGCGGTTTGGCACCACCAGGAAGAGCCGCCCCTGGGGCGCCAATACGCGCCAGATTTCCCGCAGCATCTCCCCCGGAGCGTCCGTCAACTCCAGCGCATGAACGGCAAGGACCACGTCAACCACGCTTTCAAGGAGCGGCAGATCACACTCATCGACAAGGGCAGATTGGACAGCGCCTTCATCCGGCCAGCGGAAAACTCCTTGCCGTGCCATCATAAAGGCAAGTTGGGCTTCGGGCTTCACCACGCAATCCGCCAGATAGGGCATGGGATAACCAAGCCCCATGACCCGCCCGCCCGAAAACCCGGCAAGTCTCGGCCTGAGACAGCTGGAAAGCGAACGCCTCGTGGCTAAACCCAGTCGGCTGCCATAAAATTCCCGAAGGTCAACGATATCCATCAAAACCCAGCATAACCTGATACGATAGAGAGATCACCCCGTTCGACAGCAGGATTGTGAGAAACCCCATGTCTCAACTCGAATTTCATCAATTCAACTGCCGGTCTGATAATTATGGGCTCTTGGTTCATGATTCCACCACAGGCCATACTGCCAGCGTTGATGCGCCAGATGCGGGCGAAATCATCCGGCAGTTGGGAGAGCGAGGCTGGACTCTCACGCATATCTTCACCACCCATCACCATAGCGACCATGTGGACGGTAACGTAGCATTACAGGCCAAGTATGGCTGCAGCATCATTGGGCCTGCCGGAGAAGCTGGCCGTATTCCCGGTATCACCCATCAAGTCTCAGGGGGCGACAGTTTCACCTGGGCTAGGCATGACGTCTATGTTTTGGCCTGCCCTGGTCATACCAAGGGCCATATCGCCTTTCATGTGCCCTCCGCACAGGTTGTCTTTGCAGGCGATACGCTGTTCTCTCTCGGTTGCGGGCGGGTATTCGAGGGAACGATGGAGGACATGTTTGGCGCTGTAAGCCAGTTCGCCAATCTGCCGCCGGAAACACGCCTCTACTGCGGCCACGAGTACACCCAATCGAATGCACGCTTTGCTCTTTCGGTAGAGCCAGGGAACGACGCACTGCAGCAGCGCGCAGTGGAAGTCGATCAGTTGCGCTTGGCCGGAGATATGACCTGCCCATCCACGATCGGCCTTGAGCTGAAAACAAACCCGTTCCTGCGGACGGGAAGCCCTGAAATCAGGCAAGCTCTTGGACTAACGCAGGCGACTGATATGGACGTGTTCGCAGAACTTCGCCGCCGCAAGGATAGTTTCAAGTAGCAGCGGCAGGCCCGCGCCTGAACAGCATCTCCTTCGCGGCAATCACGGCTCCCGCCGTGATGAGAAGACAAGCCACCAAAACAGGCCAGGTGAAGGGCGCGAAGCCCGCGAGGACAAGCACCAGAGTTGAAAGGAGAGGGGAGGCATAAGAGGCAGCGCCCAGCACCATGATGTCACCGTGCTTCACGCCATAGTCCCACGTGTAGAACGCGGCTCCAACAGGCAGCAACCCGAGGGCCAGCACAGCAGCCCATTGCGTCGCATTTTCAGGCCACAC
>JBEIDW010000071.1:0-14590 GCA_040383265.1 Hyphomicrobiales bacterium | reverse complement strand
GCCGACCCCAACCTCGCCGAATGGGTGCTGGGCTGGATGATGGGCCTCTATGCCCGCCGCCGCGAGATGATCGTGCCGCGCGCCGTGATGCCGCCCGAACACTCGCTTTCGCATTTGATCCGTGGGCGGATCGTCTATCATGGGGAGTTGTGGGTGGATAAGCACGCCAAGGGCTGCTTCCCCCTCTTCCCGAAGATCGGGATGATGCTGGCGATGGTGAAGTGGCAGCCGGAAGCCATATGGGCGCTCACAGGGCAATCAATGGCGACGCGTGGCCACATGGTGCGCATGGGCTACGGCCACCTCGAACAGCGCTTCCTCACCTGGGAGTCCGAGCCTGATGGCGCCGAGCAGGTGGAATGGATCGGTGTGGCGTTGCGCCGCCACCTCGAGTTCTCGATCGCCGAGATGTCAGCTACAGAGGCAAAATGTCAACTTTCGCCAGTTGCGTGACGACGCGCACCGATTTTCTATGGCGGCCCTGCTGGAGGGGCAGCACCACGCGCTGGTAAGGCACCCACACCACGTCGCCCCGGGCGGATGCCATGGCTGCATAGATATGGTCATAGTGCGGCTCTCCGGTTCGCGTGACCTCAGGATAGGCGCGGCTGACAGCATGATCGTAGGAGTGGCCGATCAGGCAGGGATAGGACACCGGATTGAGGCCCCAGAGCTGCGCAATGGTCGACTGCGCCCCAAGCCGCGCGACGCGGAATTTCTGGGACGATGGGTCGAAGGTGCAGTCGATGGAAAAATCCTCCTCGATGGCATTGTCGCGCAGTGCCTTGCGCAGCAGTGCCGGCACATCACGCCGGCCTTCCCCCGCTTTCTGAATATAGACCGTCTGCGAAAGGTGGACGTCGCTTTTGTGGATGAGCTGATCAATGCGGCCTGACGTGTTTGACGCATCCTCGTAGCGCTCGTTGAACCAGCCCGCGGAATAGTACTGCAACTGGAAAGGACCGTAGCTGCCAAGCACCCACTCGCTGACGAAGTGGAGCGAGGCCCAGTTGGCCGAGAACATGCTCCAGCGGATCGTTACTCCCTCCGCGCTCTCCGAGATCTTCACATATCCCTGGCGCTGGAGCAGATCGCGCTCAGTACGCTCGGCATCGGGCGTGGCATCGAAGCCATCGATGCTCTTGCCGTTGAGAATCCAATGAACGCCTTTCGCCATCTAGCTTTCCGAACCCGAGCCTAACTTGCAGAACCGGACGAAAGATAAATTGCGAAATATAATACACTCCTAACGTAGCGTCATCTTCAGGTGGCCCAGCACCAACGCTACCCCGCCGCGAAAGCTGACACGGGCAGCGAGACGTCAGCGTGGACCGGCATCTCGCTGGCCCGCCATTCGTGGATGACGCTCCGGAAAACACTGGCCCTCAGCCCGCGCCTTGAAGGCTGTCGCGTCACCCTCGCTGCCGCCGCTAGCCGGGCGGCGGCAGGCGGCCGGCGGGGGTCAGATCTCCGTTCCGAATCCGGACCACCACCCCCTCGCCGGACATCGGAACGATGCCGGTGAGGGCCGTGATGTTCACCTGATGGGTGAAGACGACGAGGGTGCCCGGCCCTTGCCAGGCCGAGAGGATGCGGCGCGCCTTCGCTGTCATCGCAGGTTCGGAGGCCCGGTTGGAGAAGAACGAGTTGAAGGCCGGCTCCGGTTGCACCTCTCCCGGAAACGCCAGCACCGCCGTATCGCGCGCCCGGCACCATTGCGAAGAGAGAACGCGGCCCACGGCAATGCCGCGCATGCGGAACTCCTCCCCGATGGCGCGGGCCTGTGCCCGGCCGCGCTCATCGAGGTTCCGCTGCGTGGAGCAGTCATCCACCACAAACCCCGCCGGATCGCCCGTGCCGGGCGCGATGGCATGGCGGAACAGCACGATGGCGCCGGGCCGCGCGAGTTCGCTCCACCCATCTTCTGCGGCTGCAGTGGGGGCAATGGCCAAGACGATAGGCAGCAAGAACAGGGTGCGGCGGCTGAACATGCCATGATTACGCGGCGCGGCGCCCTGAGGTTCACCCGAACTTGTTGCGCTTCGGGAAACCTGTCGGGGGCGCGCGGCCTGCCAAGGCGCGCTCGCCGATCCATTCTTTCAGGTCGGTCACCACGAAGTTGCGACCAGACGAGTCTGTCCAGCTCAGGCCATCCTTCAGCTTGAAGGCGCGGGCGTCACTCAAGCCCCCGTCCTTGAACTTCTGCAGGCGGACACCCTTGCCACGGGCCATTTCCGGCACATCGTCACGCTTGAAGATGATCATCTTGCGGTTTTCGCCAATGGTGGCGATGTGGGTTGCTTCCTCCGGCACAATGGCACAGACGCAGGCTTCCACCGGCGCCTTCACGTTCAGCACCTGTTTGCCCTTGCGGGTGGTGGCCACGCACTCATCTTCCGGCACGATGAAGCCATCGCCGTCGGTCGAGGCCAGCAATCGCTTGGTCCCCGGCTGGTGGATGAACAGCGCAATGATCGAATCCGCCGCATCGAGATCACACATCAGGCGCACCGGCTCACCATGGCCGCGGCCACCGGGCAGCTTCGCCACATCCAGCGTAAAGAACTTGCCGGAAGACGAGAACAGCATCACCTTGTCCGTGGTCATGGCGTGGAAGGTGAACTGGCCCTTGTCGCCATCCTTGTAAGCGAGGCTGGAGACATCCTCCATGTGGCCCTTCATGGTGCGGATCCAGCCCTTCTCGGAACAGACCACCGTCACGGGCTCCTTCTCAATCATCGACTGTTCGAAGTCGACGTCGATCTCGGGCGCTTCCGAGAAGTCGGTGCGGCGGCGGCCAAGCGGCGTCTTCTTGGAGAACTTCTCCTTCACGCCCCTGATCTCACCGGAAATGGTGTCCCATTGGTCATCATCCGATTTCAGAAGGGACTGCAGGCTCTTCTGTTCCTTGACGAGCTTTGCATGCTCGCCGCGGATTTCCATTTCCTCCAGCTTGCGCAACGCACGCAGCCGCATGTTGAGGATGGCTTCGGCCTGGTTGTCGGTGAGTGAAAAGCGCTTGATCAGCGAAGGCTTCGGCTCATCCTCCTCACGGATGATGCGGATCACCTCATCAAGGTTGAGGTAAGCAATGAGATAGCCTTCAAGGATCTCAAGGCGGCGCGCGATTTCAGCAAGGCGGAAGTTGGAGCGGCGGACGAGCACCTCCTTGCGGTGGTCCAGCCATTCGCGCAGCACCGCCTTCAGGCTCATCACCTTCGGCACCTTGCCATGGCTCAGCACATTCATGTTGAGCGGAATGCGGGCTTCAAGTTCCGTGTTGCGGAACATTTGCTCCATCAACAGCGTCGCATCCACCGTGCGGCTCTTGGGCTCAAGCACCGGGCGGATGTCTTCAGCCGATTCATCGCGCACATCGGCCAGCAGCGTCAGCTTCTTGGCGGTGAGCAATTCAGCGATCTTCTCGATCAGCCGGCTTTTTTGCACGAGATAGGGAATCTCGGTGACGACGATCTGCCACATGCCACGCGGCAGTTCTTCGACACTCCAGCGCGCGCGCACGCGGAAGCCGCCACGGCCCGTTCGGTAAGCCTCAGTGATCGACGCGCGGTCATCGATGATGATGCCGCCCGTCGGGAAATCAGGCCCCTGCACCAGCTGGGCAATCTTCTCATCCGTGGCGGCAGGCGTCTTGATCAAGTGCAGCGCCGCATCGCAGAGCTCGGCGGCATTGTGCGGCGGAATGGATGTCGCCATGCCAACGGCAATCCCGGAAGAGCCATTTGCCAGCAAATTGGGGAAGGCGCCGGGCAGCACCACGGGCTCTTGCACCGAGCCATCATAATTGGGGCGGAAGTCCACCGTGTCTTCATCGAGGCCTTCGAGGAGGAGCTTCGCCACCTCCGTCATGCGCGCTTCGGTGTAGCGGTAGGCGGCGGCACTGTCGCCGTCGATGTTGCCGAAATTGCCCTGGCCATCGACCAACGGGTAACGCGAGGAAAAGTCCTGCGCGAGGCGCACCAACGCATCATAGATCGACTGGTCGCCATGCGGGTGATAACCGCCCATCACGTCGCCCACGATCTTGGCGGACTTCTTGAATGCGGCGGTCGGGTCAAGCCGCAGCAGCTGCATCACATGCAGCAGGCGGCGGTGCACCGGCTTCAGCCCGTCGCGCACGTCTGGGAGCGCGCGGTGCATGATGGTGGACAGCGCATAGGCAAGGTAACGCTCCTCGAGCGCTGCCTTGAGGTCGATCTTCTCGATATCGCGGGGGCCTTGCGGCGGGGGAACATGCTTGCTCATGATTCGCGCCTTATAGCACCAGAGCGGCACGGAAGGGGAACAGCGGACTTCCGCTGTGGACAGACGCCCTTACACCTGCGCCACCAGCACCTTCACGATGGGCTTCTTGCCCCAGGCAAGGTCAGCCGCGCGGCGGACCGCCGTGCGGATTGTTTCGGCAAGCGCCGCCCTGTCCTTGCGGCGGGGCTTGGGGGGTTGAGCGGAAGGCCTGCTCGGCGGCGTTCAGCATGTCGCCATCGAGGCCCAGCGGTACGCCATCGGTCACGAGGTCAATCTCGGCGGCAAGCTCACCCTTGCCATCCACCGCCACGCTGACGAAGACCACGCCGGTGAAGGAAAGTTTGCGGCGCTGCTTCGCCGGCCCATCCTCGGCCGGAACGATGAGACGGCCATCGACATGCAGCCGGCCACAGGGCGCTTCATCGATATGTTCGAGCGGGCCCGGCGCCAAGCGCGCAATGAAGCCATCCTGCGGGATCAGCACCTCGTCGATGCCTTGTGAAAGGGCAAAGTCGCGGTGGGCGCGCAGGTGGCGTGGCTCGCCATGCATGGGGATAAGCGCCTTCGGTTTCACCCACTCATAGAGCAGCGCCAGTTCGCCCTGGCGCGGGTGGCCCGAGGAGTGGACGAGTTCCTCGTCCCCCGTGATGACATCAATATCGAGGCGCGCGAGATTGTTGAGCACACGGCCCACTTCCTTCTCGTTGCCCGGAATGGTCTTGGAGGAGAAGATGACCAGGTCGCCCGGTTCCAGCGCCACATGCGGGTGCTGGTCTTCCGCAATGCGGGCGATGGCCGCGCGGGGCTCGCCCTGGCTGCCGGTGCACAGCAGCATGACCTTGTCAGGCGGCAGGTAACCGAATTCCTCTTCATCGAGCAGGCGGCCTGCATCCTTCAGCATGCCGCAGGCCCGCGCCGCCTCGATGGTGTTGCGCATGGCGCGGCCCGCCAGCACCACTTCGCGGCCTGTGGCACGCGCGGCCCGGATCGCTGTGGCGAGACGGTCCACATGCGAGGCGAAGGTGGTGATGGCGACGCGGCCTGTGGCCTCCCTCACCAGCGCCATGATGGTTTGGGCCACGTCTGCTTCAGAGGGTGAGAACCCCTCGCGCAATACATTGGTGGAATCGCAGACGAGCACATCAACGCCCTTCGCGCCGATCTCGCGCAGGCGCTTCTCGTCCATGCCCTGCCCCAGCACCGGGGTGCGGTCGATCTTCCAGTCGCCCGAGTGCAGGACACGGCCTTCCCTGGTTTCAATCAGCAGCGCAGTTGGTTCCGGAATCGAGTGGGTAACGGAGACAAACTCAAGCCCGAACGGACCGAGCGTTACCTTGGAGCCGACAGGCATCACCTTCACGGGCACCTGCTCGTCAAGCCCGGCTTCCTTCAGCTTCAGCGCCAGAATCTGGGCGGCGAAGGGCGTGCAGTACACAGGGCACTCAAGCTGCGGCCAGAGCCAGGCGACAGCGCCCAGGTGGTCCTCATGGGCGTGGGTCAGCACCAGGCCGTGCAGGCGCGATTTCTCCGCCGTGATGTAGCCCACATCCGGCAGGACGACATCAATGCCGGGGTCCGTCTCCTCGCCGAATTTCACGCCGAGATCGACCATGATCCAGTGCCGGTCATCCGCCGGGCCGGAGCCGTAGCAATAGCAGTTCATGCCGATCTCGCCCGTGCCGCCCAAGGGCAGGAACACGAGCTCATGGGGGAGGTGGCCTCTGCGCTTGGGCGTCATTGATCTCTCTTCCGTCTCAAGGCTTCGAGTTCGGCGAATTTCACCTCGCCCGCGTGAATGGCATGCAGATCGCCGTCAGCCGTTTCAAGGATCAGCGCACCGTCCGCCGCCAATCCCTTGAAAACACCTGAGAGTGCGGCGGTTCCGGACGTGGCGGTCACCGACCCGCCAAGCCCCAATGCGCGCTTTGCCCAGTCCTGCCGGACCAGAGCAAAGCCGCGCCCTTCGTCCCACTGCCGCAGCCGTGTGGCGAGGTTCCGGTCAAGTTCACGCAGCACCGCCTCCACCGCAAGGCCGCCACCAAGGGCGGTGACGGGATAAGGGGTTCCCTCGGGCGCATGCGCGATATTCACACCACAGCCTATGGCAACGCGGGTGGGCGAAACGCCAATCACCTCCGGCAGCACGCCGCAGAATTTAGCGCCGCCAATCAGGACGTCATTCGGCCACTTGATGCGGGGCGACAGCTCAGGCCGGAATGTCATCGCGGTGTCATGCACAGCCAGTGCGGCCACGAAGCTCACCTGTGCGGCGGCCTGCGGGCCTTCGGCCATGGGAAAGAGGAATGTGGCGTAGAGATTGCCGGGCTCGCTCACCCAGCTGCGGCCAAGGCGGCCGCGCCCCACCGTCTGCTCATCGGCCCAAAGCCACAAAGGCCCGCATTCGCCGTCATCGGCCAGCCTGCGGGCCTCCTGGTTGGTGGAATCAATCCGGTCGAAGTGGCGGACCGGATGCCCCGTTTCGAAGATCAATAGAGCGACTTGGCAGCAGCAGCCGCCACCTCAATGATGGGTGATGCGATCCACGGGATGACGAACAGCAGCGTAAAGGCACCAGAGGCATAGGCGACGAGCTTCACCTCGCCATCCATGCCGTCAAAGGCGTCCTTGGGCTCGTCGAAATACATGATCTTCACGATGCGGAGATAATAATAGGCGCCAACCACCGAAGCCAGAACGCCGAGAATGGCCAGCGTGTAGAGACCCGCCTTCATGGCCGCGAGGAACACGAAGTACTTGGCGAAGAAGCCCGCAAGCGGCGGAATGCCCGCCAGCGAGAACATCAGCATGGCAAAGACGAAGGCAAGGCCCGGGCTGTGGCGGGCAAGGCCCGCGAGATCGCTGATCTCCTCCACCATGTGGCCCTTGCGGCGCATGGCAATGACGCAGGCAAAGGACCCGAGCGTGGTGATCATGTAGATGATCATGTAGATGACGACACCCTGCACGCCTTCATTGCTGCCAGCCGCGAGGCCGACAAGCGCAAAGCCCATATTGGCGATCGAGGAATAAGCGAGCAGCCGCTTGATGTTGTTCTGCCCAATGGCGGCAAATGCGCCGAGCGCCATGGAGGCAATCGACACGACGACAATGATCTGCTGCCAGTCCGGCAGCACGGAGCCGAAAGGCTCCATCATCGCGCGTGTCAGCAGCGCCATGGCGGCAACCTTGGGCGCGGAGGCGAAGAACGCCGTCACGGGCGTGGGGGCGCCCTCATAAACATCGGGTGTCCACATGTGGAAGGGCACGGCAGAAATCTTGAAGGCCAGCCCCGCGATCACGAAGACAAGGCCAAAGATCACGCCAAGGTTCGCGCCATTGTTGGTGAGGAAGGAAGCAATCTCCGGGAAGGCCGTCGAACCGGTGAACCCGTAAACCAGCGACGCACCATAAAGCAGCATGCCGGACGACAGCGCACCCAGCACGAAATACTTGAGGCCAGCTTCCGAAGCGCGGGCCGAATCCCGTTTGAACGAGGCCAGAACGTAGAGCGACAGCGACTGAAGCTCGAGGCCCATATAGAGCGCAATCAGGTTGTTGGCGGAGATCATCAGCATCATGCCGACGGCGGCCAGCAGCACCAGAACGGGGTATTCGAAGCGCTGCGAACCATCGCGCTTCATGAAGTTCACCGACAGAACCAGCGCAACAGCGGAGCCGAACAGCGCCAGCACCTTCATGACCCGCGCAAACGTGTCGATCAGCATGCCGCCCTGAAACGCCTCCGCCTCATTGGGACCACCGGCAACAACCAGCACCGCAGTGACGCCAAGCGCGATCAACGCCCCATAGGTGACAACTCCGGTCGCATCGGACTTGCGGAAAACACCCAGCATGAGGAGTGCCATTGCGGCAAGCGCCAGCACGATCTCGGGTAACGCTGCAACGGCATCGGCCTGTTCGAGAAGCCACATGGAGGTCTTGTCCTTACTGCAGCGAGGCCAGCGCCAGCGCTTGGGCTGTGGCGGCGGCCTCGTTCAACGGCTTGATGATGGCTTCGACCGAGGGGCCGAAGATGTTCAGGATGGGCGAAGGATACACGCCGAAGAAAACGGTGAGCACCACCAGCGGCAGCAGCGTGGCCAGTTCGCGAGGCGTCATGTCCGGCAGATGCATGAGCGCCGGCTTCTCCAGCTTGCCGAACACCACGCGGCGGTAGAGCCACAGGGCATAGGCCGCTGAGAAGATCACGCCCAGCGTGGCAACGAAGGCCACCCAGGTGTTGGCCTTGAAGGCCCCCATCAGAGACAGGAATTCACCCACGAAACCCGAGGTGCCCGGCAGGCCCACATTGGCCATGGTGAACACCATGAAGGTGAAGGCGAACAGCGGCATGGTTTTCACCAGTCCGCCATAGGCCGCAATTTCACGCGTGTGCATGCGGTCGTACACGACGCCGACACAGAGGAACAGCGCACCCGACACAAGGCCATGACTGATCATCTGGAACATCGCGCCGTCGATGCCCTGCCGGTTCAAGGAGAAGATGCCCATGGTCACGAAGCCCATGTGGGCGACGGAGGAATAGGCGATCAGCTTTTTCATGTCCTCCTGCATCATGGCCACCAGCGAGGTGTAGACGATGGCGATGACGGAGAGCACGAAGACGAAGTCCTGGAAGTAGAGGCTGGCATCCGGGAACATCGGGAGCGAGAAGCGCAGGAAGCCGTAACCGCCCATCTTCAGCAGAATGGCCGCGAGGATCACCGAGCCCGCGGTTGGCGCTTCCACATGCGCATCCGGAAGCCATGTGTGCACCGGCCACATCGGCATCTTCACCGCAAAGGAGGCGAAGAAGGCAAGCCACAACCATGTCTGGGCCTCAGGGGTGAAGCCGGGCTTGGCGAGCAGTTGCACGATGTCGGTCGTGCCGCTGGTCCAGTACATGTAGATGATGGCGAGCAGCATGAGCACCGAGCCCAGCAGCGTATACAGGAAGAACTTGAAGCTGGCATAGACGCGGCGCGGGCCGCCCCAAACGCCGATGATCAGGAACATCGGGATGAGGCCTGCTTCGAAGAACAGGTAAAAGAGCACGATATCCAGCGCGCAGAACACGCCGATCATGAGCGTTTCGAGCACGAGGAAGGCGATCATGTATTCCTTCACCCGCTTGGTCACATGCCAGGAGGCGAGAATGCAGATCGGCATCAGGAAGGTGGTCAGGATGACAAAGGGCATGGAAATGCCATCGACACCCATTTTGTAAGAAGCAGCGCCGCCCAACCAGGAGTGCTGCTCGACGAACTGGAAGCCTGGGGAAGACTGGTCGAAGCCCGCCCAGATGAACAGCGACAGCAGGAAGGTGACGGCCGTTGTCCAGAAGGCCGCCCAGCGGATATTGCGCCGCGCGGTTTCATCATCGCCCTTCACAAACAGGATGAAGAGAACACCCAGCAGGGGCAGGAAGGTGACGACCGAGAGAATGGGCCAGCTGGACATCAGTGTGCGCCCCCGAACATGAACCACGATATCAATGCGGCAACACCAATCATCATGGCGAAGGCATAGTGATAGAGATAACCCGTCTGCAGCCGCACTACGCCGCGCGTCACGTCACTCACAACAGCAGCCACGCCATTCGGGCCGAAGCCATCGATGAGGAATCCATCGCCCTTCTTCCAGAGGAAGCGGCCGAGCCACATGGACGGCCGAACAAAGATCACGTTGTAGATCTCGTCGAAGTACCACTTGTTCAGTAGGAACTTGTAGAGCGGCTCATTCTGGGCCGCCAGTTTCTGCGGCAGTTCGGTGTTCTTGATGTAGAACAGCCACGCCAGCGCAAAGCCCAGCACCATGGCGACGAAGGGCGACCAGACGACCCACTTCGGAACCTCATGGAAGAGATGCATGATCTCATTGTCGGCCACAGCACCGTGCCAGAATTCCTTGTAGTGGTGACCAATGAAGTAATCCTTGAACACGAAGCCCGCCGCGATGGCGCCAACCGCCAGCACATAGAGCGGGATCAGCATCACATTGGGGCTTTCATGAACATGCTCCATGGTCTTCTTGTCGGCGCGCGGTGCACCGTTGAACGTCATGAAGGCAAGACGCCAGGAATAGAAGGAGGTACACAGGGCCGCGGCCACCAGAAGCCAGAAGGCAAAGCCTGAGCCAGCGGCGAAGGCACTTTCGATGATCGCATCCTTGGAATAGTAGCCGGCGGTGAAGGGGAACCCTGTCAGGGCCAGGTTGCCGATGATCATCATGATGAAGGTGACGCGGATCAATGGCGCGAGGCCGCCCATCTTGCGCATGTCCTGCTCACCCGACATGGCGTGGATCACCGAACCCGAGCCGAGGAACAGCAGCGCCTTGAAGAAGGCATGAGTAAAGAGGTGGAACACGCCGACGCCGTAAGCGCCCACACCCAGTGCCACGAACATGTAGCCAAGCTGCGAACAGGTGGAATAGGCGATGACGCGCTTGATGTCGTTCTGCACCAGGCCGACCGTGGCCGCGAAGAAGGCGGTGATCGCGCCAATGATGACCACGAATTCCTTGGCATGGGGCGCAAGCTCGAACATGGGCGAGAGGCGCGCCACGAGAAACACACCGGCCGTCACCATTGTGGCAGCGTGGATGAGCGCTGACACCGGCGTCGGGCCCTCCATCGCGTCCGGCAGCCATGTGTGCAGCAGGAACTGCGCCGACTTGCCCATGGCGCCCATGAACAAAAGGAGGCACAGCACGGTCAGCGTATCAAACTCCCACGACAGGAATTGCATGGGCTTGCCCGCAACGCCCGGCGCGGCGGCGAAGATCGTGTCGAAATCGACCGTCTGGAAGATGACGAAGCAACCGAAGATGCCGAGTGCAAACCCAAAGTCGCCGACACGGTTGACGATGAAGGCCTTCATGGATGCGGCATTGGCGCTGTCGCGATTGTACCAGAAACCGATGAGCAGATAGGAGGCAAGGCCCACGCCTTCCCAGCCGAAGAACATCTGGATGAGGTTGTCTGCCGTCACCAGCATGAGCATGGCGAAGGTGAACAGCGAGAGATAGGCGAAGAAGCGCGGCTGATGCTCGTCATGGCTCATATAACCGAGCGAGTAGATATGCACGAGGGCCGACACCGTGTTCACCACCACCAGCATGACAGCTGTCAGCGTATCAACGCGGATCATCCAGTTGACGGAGAGCGCGCCGGAATTGATCCAGCTGAGCAGCGTCACCTTTTCCAGGCGCGGCTCATGCATGAAGCCGATAAAGACGTACCAGGAGAGCACGGCGGCCACGCAGAGTAGGATCGTGGTGAGGTACATCGGCCACTTGGGGCCGTCATAATGACCGTGGTGACCGTGATCGTCATCGCTATGGCCATGATCGCCGTGGCCGTGATGGTGAGACTCATGCGCGTGTGCATGTTCGCCGTAGACGTCGGCATCGCGGCCAAGGCCCTTGAAGACCTTGGTGCCGAGCAGCCCGGCGATGAGCGCGCCAATGAGCGGCAGGAAGACAATGGCGGTTAAGACGGTGTGCATGGTTCCCGTCAGCCCTTCATAAGATTGATGTCTTCAACCGCGATGGAGCCGCGGTTGCGGAAATAGGTGACGAGGATGGCAAGCCCGATGGCGGCCTCGCCTGCTGCGACCGTAAGCACGAGGAGCGCGAAGACCTGCCCCACAAGATCGCCGAGGAAGCTTGAGAACGCGACGAGGTTGATGTTGACGGCGAGCAGGATCAACTCCACCGACATCAGGATGACGATCACGTTCTTGCGGTTCAGGAAGATGCCGAAGATGCCAATCGTGAACAGGATGGCGGCAACGGTGAGGTAGTGCGAGAGGCCGATTTCCATGGCTCAGATCCCCTGCCCCGGCTTGACCTTGACGACCTCGATGGCGGTGGCGGGGGTACGGGCCACCTGATCCGAGATGTTCTGGCGCTTCACACCATCCTTGTGGCGAAGCGTCAGCACGATGGCGCCCACCATGGCGACGAGCAGCACGAGGCCCGCTGTCTGGAAGTAGAAGATGAAGTCCGTGTAGAGGATACGGCCGAGGGCTTCCGTGTTAGGAACGTCAGAAGGCGTAGGCGCACCCAGCGCCTTGACGCCGGCGGGGTTGATGACCCAGCTTCCGACGACCAGCGCCAGCTCGACCAGCACGATAAGGCCGATGACCATGCCCACAGGCAGATAATTCAGCATGCCCTCGCGCAGCTGCACGAAGTCCACGTCCAGCATCATGACGACGAACAGGAACAGCACCGCCACCGCGCCGACGTAAACGACGACCAGCATCATGCCGAGGAACTCGGCGCCAAGCAGCACGAACAGGCCCGCCGCATTGAAGAAGCAGAGAATGAGGAACAGCACCGAATGCACCGGGTTGCGGGCCGAGATGACCATCACTGCAGATGCAACCGCGATGGCCGAGAAGAGATAGAAGAACAATGCGGCGACCATGATGGCTCCTTTAGCGGTAGGGCGCGTCGATCGCGATGTTACGCGCGATCTCACGTTCCCAGCGGTCACCGTTGTCCAGAAGCTTCTGCTTGTCGAACAGCAGCTCTTCGCGGGTTTCGGTGGCGAATTCGAAGTTGGGGCCGAGCACGATGGCATCAACCGGGCAGGCTTCCTGGCAGAAGCCGCAGTAGATACACTTCACCATGTCGATGTCATAGCGGGTGGTTCGGCGGGTGCCATCGTTGCGGCGGGGGCCGGCCTCGATGGTGATGGCAAGCGCCGGGCAGACAGCTTCGCACAGCTTGCAGGCGATGCAGCGTTCTTCACCGCTCGGATAGCGGCGCAGCGCGTGCTCGCCGCGGAAGCGGGGCGACACGGGGCCCTTTTCGTTGGGATAGTTGATCGTCGCCTTGGGCGCGAAGAAGTAGCGCATGGCCATGACAGTGGCCGATACGAACTCCTTCAGGAACAGCGAGCGGGCGGCTTGTGCAACTCTCATCTTGATTCACCCGGACATGGAAGTCATGCGGCCGCCAAGCAGATATCCGGCGACCGGCATGAGAATGAGGCTCTGGAACTTCACCAGCGCCATGAGGGTTGAGGGCTTGAGGCCTTGGCTCTGCGTCACCTTGGCGGCTTCGTAACGCCAGCGGAACGCAGGGTAGAATGCGCGCTTCACCACCGCCAGCTCGATAAGGCCGAGGACGAGGAAAACCAGCGCGCCGGTCAGTGCGGCAAAGCTCATGGTGCCCATCCGAATGTCACAAGCACGCCGGCGGTCAGCACCACCCAGAACAGCGAGATCGGCAGGAACACCTTCCAGCCGAGGCGCATCAGTTGATCATAGCGGTAGCGCGGAACGATGGCCTTCACCATGGCAAACATGAAGAACACCAACACAAGCTTGAGAAGGAACCAGACAATGCCGGGAACCCAGTTCAAAGGCGCCACATCCACCGGCGGCAGCCAGCCCCCGAGGAACAGGATGGTGGTCATCGCGCACATCAGCACGATCGCCACATATTCGCCCAGCATGAACAGGAGATAGGGCGTGGAGGAATACTCCACCATGAAGCCGGCGACGAGTTCCGATTCCGCTTCCACAAGGTCGAAGGGCGGGCGGTTCGTTTCCGCTAGGGCCGAGACGAAGAAGATGATGAACATCGGGAACAACGGCAGGAAGTACCAGTCGAGGAAGGACCCCGGCAGACCGACCATCGTGCCAAGTCCGGTAGACTGTGAGCGCACGATCTCCGTGAGGTTCATTGAGCCTGCGCATAGCAGAACGGTAACGATCACGAAGCCGATTGAGACTTCATAAGACACCATCTGCGCGGCGGAGCGAAGCGCCGAGAGGAAAGGATACTTGGAGTTCGATGCCCAGCCACCCATGATGACGCCGTAGACACCAAGGGAGGAGAGCGCGAAGAGATAGAGAATGCCGACATTGATGTCGGACACCACCCATTTGCCTTCGACGAGGCCGAAGAACGAACCTTCAGACACCGGCACCACGGCCCAGGCGGCCAGCGCCAGCGTGGCGGTGACAAGCGGGGCGATGATGAATACGCCCTTGTTGGCACCGTCGGGGATCACCACCTCCTTCAGCGCGAACTTGATCAGATCGGCGAAGGACTGGAACAGGCCCCAGGGGCCGACGACGTTTGGCCCGCGGCGCATCTGCACGGCGGCCCATATCTTGCGGTCAGCCAGAAGCAGAAAAGCGATGATCATCAGCAGCGTAGCCATGAAGCCAAGGCTCACGGCAGCGAAGAACAGGAGGGTAAGCAGTGCCTCGGTCATTGTTTACTCCGCGGCCTCGAGTTTGCGCGCATTCTTGAGCGCCGAACATTCGGCCATGATCCTGGATGCGCGGGCGATCGGATTGGT
>JBEIDW010000070.1:0-14657 GCA_040383265.1 Hyphomicrobiales bacterium | reverse complement strand
CGGCCCCCAGCCCCAGAGGTCTTCATTCCGCAGTCCGCGCGGGCGGCTGCGCTACCCCGACCGGCTTCGCCGCCCGCGCTGGCGTCGAGGCCACCCATGCACTAACATTCAACCCGGACCACTCGTCGGGGGCCGATCAAGCCCGTGCCGCGAAACTGTAAATCCATAGTTTGGAACTGGTCCAATCGGAACTGTGCCCAAGTTTAGTGCTACAAAACACCAACAGGATGGATCAGATTCGGCGACGGTGATAAATCAATCGAAGTAGCAGCAACCTGTGCCTTGAGGTTGCGGTAATCAAGCAAAGCGTATTTGAGGTGAAATGTGATCCGGTCTGACCAGATTCCGCCAGAAGCAGCATATGAGGCCTTTAAATGCTTGCAGGCAGGAATGCAGCTAAACGAAGCCATCGCCGCAGCTGTAAACTCATGGCCGGGGGCTAGCTATATTGGTGTTACAGAAAGCATGGAAGCAAACGGGATTCGCCCCATCGTGATCCTTCCTTTGTCCGGCTAATGTCGATAATCCCTCCCGTTGGTCGTCCTCCAATGTTCGCAAACATGGGAAACGAAAATCCAGAGCGAAAACGGAAGCCTCATAACTGCCGACTATCAAGCCAACCGTGACCGGTGAGTGATCTGTCCGGCGGCGCGGTAGGACCCTGAACAGTCTTGCCGGTGAGTTTTTACGTGAAGACCGGTGGGAGTCAGTGCGAATAAAACTATGGAAAACAATGGCAGAAATGCTGCTCCCACCTCACTTTAAGTCATTGTTATTTCAGGTTTTTTCATTCCCGCAGGGAGCGCCAGTCTGCTGTTCCGCATGAGGCTATCCGTCTCCCCGCCCGGCATGTGAAGTTCACTGTGGCGGAAACGGTTTCGGGGCACTCAATCCGAGATTTGATTGCGGTCATATTCGAGATCACTGACATCGACGCGCAAGTTTCATTGGGGGCTCTGATCGCGTTGTGAGGGATTGCTCTGTTGCGGCGATTTGATCCAGGCCAATGCCAAAGGGCGCCACGGTGCTAAGTTAATGGCGATGCTTTGCAAGGGAGAACGAGATGAGCGAGTTTTTGTCGGCGTGGTGGATGTGGCTGATCCCGCTCGCCTTCCTGTTCGTGGTGATTTACGCCTTCAGTCCCAAGCGGAAGAAAGAATTTGAGGCAGAGGCACGGGTGCCGATGGAGAGCGATGATCCGCCGCCCGGCAAGGGCTGACAACTGCTCTGAACCGGAAAAAAATACGGGCGGCGCAGTGTGGCGCCGCCCATGCATGTTCAGGTGTCCGGCAGGTCAGTCCTCGACCAGGTCCCAGTTGTTATCCGGATTGAAGGTCTTGATCTTGGACACGATGTTCTCGGTGTCCACGCCAAAGTCCCTCTCGTAGACGACACCCGCCTGATTGACAATGAAGGTGCTGACGCCCGTCTCGCCGTATTTTGCGGGCCAGCCGATAAGCGCGAAACCGCCGATCATGTTGCCATTGATCAGATAGTCATAAGCTCCGCCGGCCACGTTTACGCCCTGTTTGGTCAGGATGCGGAACTTGTAGCCGAAGTAGCCATCGCCGGATTTAGCCTTTGCGAGTGCGTCCGGGTCGAGCGGGCCTGCGGGGCTGTCGCCATCACCCTGTTCGGACGGCCAGTAGAGCCCGTCCGTTGCGCCCTCGCTGCTCAACAGCTTCTGGGCAAACTCCACGACACCATCGGCGTCACGATCCTGCGCGGCGTAGGCATTCTGGGCATCGACATACAGGCGCATCGTCTCGATGGCGGTGAGTTCGTTCTCGCCGATGCGGCGGTTGACGATTTCCTCAAGCCCCGCGACTGTGTCGAAAGCCCACTTTTCATCTTCTCCCTTCACGAGGGGGAAGGGGAAGGGCCACAGCTGGCGGCCGAGATCGAGGATCTGCACATCGTCCTCGCCCTCTACCACGATGGCTTCCGCCGTCGCGGCCCGGATCTTATCCATCATGCCGGAAATGCCCTCGGCCTTCTCGAGCTGGGCCGGATCAAGGCCCAGGAGCTTCGCCATATCGGCGAGGTTTCCCTTGGCGACCGTATCCTTGAAGGCCTGCACGGCCGCTTCCGGCGTGTCGAACAGCGGCGGCTCCGCGCCGAGGTAGGATTCGAGTTCCGCCGTAGCGCCAATGACTGGCGTGGGTGCCGCCATGGTGCCGAACATGAGCGCCGCGCTGAGCAGCATGGCGGAAGCAAAAGTCTTGATGATCATTTTCTTCTCCTGTCCTGCTGTTCTATGTCAGTGCCGCCGCTTGCGCTTCGCGCCGCCGCCACCACCGCCACCGCCGCTCATCTTGTGCTTTGGCGCTTTCAGCTTTGGGGCATTGTCGCCGCCACCCGAGGGGCGCTTGAAGTCAGGGTGCTGCACGCCGCCACCC
The DNA here is from genome assembly GCA_040383265.1 of Hyphomicrobiales bacterium. GTDB lineage: Bacteria > Pseudomonadota > Alphaproteobacteria > Rhizobiales > Aestuariivirgaceae > Aestuariivirga. The sequence goes on along the minus strand of JBEIDW010000070.1, from coordinate 12,258 downwards.
ATCGACTTGTTGCCACGCTTCGACTGTTCCATCGCATCCCGGCCACGCGTCACATCGCCCAGCGGGGAGAGCTTGTCCGGGCGGTTGTCCATCTTGCTGGCGGGCTTCGGCTTGCCCACCGGCCGGTCAAGGTTCGCCGGGCGCGCCGCCTTGTCAGAGGGCTTCAGGTTGCCCGCGCCGGGCTTCGCCATCTTGTCAGAAGGCTTGAAGTTGGTGACGTTCTGCTTTTTCAGATTGTCGAGCGTTGACTTGCGGATATCGTTGCCCTGGAAGTTGCCCTTGTTGCTCACACCACTGACGCGGTTGCCGCCCTTGATGGTGTTCGCCTTGTTATCAAGACGCATCGACGTATTGTTCGAGAAGCCGTTCTTGAACTTCGAATTGTCGATCTTGTTAAAATCGTTCTTGTTGAAGTTGATCTTGCTGCGGTCAACCTTGCGCCAGTCAACATTGTTGATGTTGAGCTTGCCGTTGAAGTCGCTGCCGATGATGCACTTGTTGCAGTCGATGTTGATGTCGTTGCCCCAGCCGCCGTTGTGATAGTCATTCCAGTCGCCACCCCAGAAGCCATCATTCCAGTCCACTGCCGCGGCCCACACAGCACCTGTCACCGCGCCCGCGAACCATGTTGCGGCCGGGTTCCAATAGTAGGGGTAGGGCTCGGGGTAATAGGTGACAGGCGCATAGACATAGCCCGGCTCGTACAGCATCTCGGGCTCGTACTGCGGAACGTAGATCACGTCCTTGCTCGCAGGCTCGATGATGATGTTGTTGGCTTCCGTGACGACCTTCACCTTTTCGTCGGTCTTGATTACGCCATTGGCCACGGCCTGTTCGCGCAATTGCTGGATGGCGGCCAGCACGTCCTGCTGCTGGTTGACGATGGCTTCGCCAAGAAGCTGGGTCCAGTCCAGGTCCTCGCCCATCATCTTCACGACTTCAGGATAGTTGAGCAGCGAAACGACACTGCCGTCCCAGCTGGCCTTGGGTTTCAGATCCTTCTTGGTCTTGATGTCTTCGAGGAAGCGTTCGGCTTCGACGATCTGCAACGGATAGAGCGAAGCGGCCGAGATCAGGGCCACAAGTTCATCCGGATAGAGCGCGATGCGGGCCACGAGGATTTCGAGTTCCTCGGCCGAGAGCGGTTCAGGCACCTGTTCGGCGGCCTCCACCGCTTCCGGCGGCATTTCGGCGCGTGCCGGAAGTACAGCCACAGAAACCGAAGCGGCAAGCGCTGCCGAGAGCAGCAGTCGCTGGCCGAGAAGGCGTTTAAGCAGTGTCATGTCCATGATGTCTCCCAGAGTAAGGGGGGATTGGGCAGAGCATTCGAAAACCTTTGCAATGCCATTTCAGGTCGTAGAAATGCGTATGTGCAAGCCCGGATTGATTTATCTCGCCTGAAAAGGCGCCATTCCTTCACAGTCGATGACTATTACAACCACGCGGATGTATTTCAATGTGTTGTCGTATATATGACCTTCGTCGGTTCAAATGACCGTCTGTACACAATTGCTGTGAAAAAGCGGAAGCCGATGGGACAGATTTGGCTGACGAAGCGTACGATGGCGTGGTCGGGTTATGATGTGGCGAGTTCCGCCTATATCGGCGTTGCGCCCGCCGTTTTGTCGCCGCTGTATTTCAGCGGGCTGCTGTCCGGCGAGGCTGATCCGATGGCGGCATGGGGCACACTGGCCTCCATCGGTATCTTGGCCAGCGGCTTTGCCGCGCTCCTGACGGCCTCTCTGGCCCTGCGGATGCAGCGCCTGAGGCTGCTTCAGCTTCTGTCGGCCGGACTTGTACTGGCGATTGCGGCGCTCGCATGGAATCCGGCATCCTCGCTGCTGTGGGCGGCCCTGGCCATGATTGCCGCACAGTGTTTCTACTTTGCGGCGACGACCGTCTATGAATCCTTCCTGCCCGACCTGCTGCCGCAGTCCTTGCGCCAGAAACTCTCTGGCTTCGGTTGGGCGATCGGCTATGTGGGCGGTGTGCTCGGCATTGTGGCACTCCTGTGGTTTATCTCCGGACGGCCTGAAACCACCGCCCTGCTGCAAGCGTGTTACGGCGTACTTGGCCTGATCTGCCTGCTGCTGTTTTTTGTGGTTTTCATCATGATGCAGAAGTCGGGCTTTGCCGAATTGGAGAACCGGGCTGGCGCGCCGCAGTTCCTCGGCATCCTGAGTGTATTCCGGGAATGGCGCGTTCACGGCGGTGTGTTCCGTCTTCTGGCCGGCACGATGCTGGTGCAGACCGCGGTTTCGGTGGTGGTCACGTTCACGGCTCCCATTCTGGCCGAGAGGTATGGTCAGACGCTTTCGGACCTCTTGTGGCTGCTGCTCGTCATCCACCTGCTCTCGGTTCCTTCAACGCTGGCCTGGAATCACGTGCTCACCAGTTGGTCGCGGCTTGTTCCGTTATGCGTGCTGCTGTTATCCTGGGCCGGGGTGCTGATGCTGCTGGCCTATGGTTCTGGCTCATGGATGCCGCTCATCACCGTGGCTGCCATCGGCTGCTGTATTGGCGCGACATCATCCACCATGCGGGGCTTTCTGGCGGAAGTGGTGCCCGAAGGCCGATCGCCCGCCTTCTTTGGCCTCTCCACGCTGGTGGGTCGGCTGGCGGCGGCGGCCGGACCGGCACTCTTTGCTGCGGTGTCCCACCTTGAGGGCCGCACCGCAGCGCTCACCGTCACGCTGTTCGTCATGGCAATCGGCGCTGCGCTGATCATCAGGCACCTGACGCTTTACAGCCGCCCGCGATCTTTGACGGCTTACGAATGAGGTTGGTGGCGTGCGGCAGCCGGCTGCGTCTCATCTTGTTGACCGGGAGTACGGCCCAATGCGCGTAGCGACATTGATCTTCTTGTTTCTTGCCACCATCGCGGTCTCTGGACCGGCGCTGGCGCATGAGGAGGCGCTGGCGGGTGGAGAGTGGGTTCTTGCCACCGCGCATGGGCCGCAGGAGCGGGTGCTGCGTTTCGAGGCGGGGCGGGTATCCGGAACGGGCGGCTGTAACCGCTTCGGCGGACGCTATGAACAGGATGGCAGTACGCTGATCTTCGCGCCGCTCGCTGCAACCCGCATGGCCTGTGCGCCGGACGTGATGCGCGAGGAACAGGCGTTCTTCGCCATGCTGAGGAAGGTCCGGCATCTCGACATCAAAGACGGTACGTTGACGATGCTGGATGCTGCAGGCGGGCCGCTTGCCAGTTTCAAACGGCGCGGCGCTGACTAGCGCGCGCCGCTCATGACTGTCTGCCGAGCGACTTGCGGAGATTGTGGATGCGGGCGGAGAGCGAGATCACATTTTGCTCATCGGAATCCGGCTGCGGCTTGCCTTCGGGTGGTGTTGCCGCCGCCGAATTCGCCGTCCACTCTGCGTCGAGTTTGTGCAGTTGCTCCTCGAGCTCGGCGGTACGGCGCTCTGCTTCTGCCAGCTTTTCGGCAATTTCAGGATCCGAAGATGCGCCAGGCTGCGGCGGTGCTTCAGGCGGAGGCGTTCCGGCGCGCTCCGGCCGCGCCAGTTCAGCCAGCCTTTCGATCCGTTGGCGCAAGCGGATTTCGGGGTCTGCGTGAGGCGGTGAGGGCTGCGGCGAGGCAGTGGCCTCCGCCGCCACAGGCTTGCGGCGGTGCGCCTTTGGCGGGTTCGGTTCTGCGCTCGCAAGCCTGCGGCGCAGGTCTTGTTCGCGTAAGGCCGCCTCCGACAGTGCAGCTTCGAGAGCCTTCACCTGAGATCTGAGGTCACGCAGTTCCGCAGCGCCCGCGACGTCGCCGCTTTCCATTTGGCGAAGCCGGTTGCGGTGGCGGTTGACCTCTGCCATCTGCTCAGCAGCCTTGAGCTTTGCCTCCTCGAGCCTGCTGCCAAGGCGCTCCGCCATCATTGCGTATTCGGCGCGCAGACGGTTCCGCTCGGCCTGAAGGTCTACGAGCGTCGAGGGCATTTGCCGCTGCATGCGCTTTGCGCCAAGTTTCAGCGCCACCGTCCAGACCATGCGGCCCATGAACAGCGCAATCAGGCTGGCCAGCGAAAAGCCGAGAATGATCAGCAGTATCGTCTCGGTCTGAGACATGAGCCCTCCGGCAGTTCCGCTATATTAGCGAGGCCTCCGCAGAAAGACCAGAGAGGCAGGCGGCCTGTCATCGATCTAGCGGATCGGTTCCCTCATCCCGGCCCAGACCTCTGGAAACATGCGCCGTTCAGAAGGGGTTCCATGTCGGACGTGGGGAGTATTTGAGATAACCCACATTGGCGCCGAGCCTGGCGCCCAGCCCTGTGCGGATGGGCGCGAGAAGCAGATTGTCCTTGCGCTGGAAGTTCACGCCGAGACCGCCAATGAGATAGGCCGAACCCTCAACGCCGCCGAAGCGGGTGTAGAGGTCTTCAGGGCTGGTGGAATTGTAGATGAGCACGAGGCTGCGCGAACCGTTGGCGCCGAAATCGAAACCAACCGATGGTCCCTGCCAGTAGATGCGCTGCTTGATGCCGTTCTTGTAGTAGATTGTACCCTCGCCATAGCGCAGGCCGCCGATGAAGGACCCAGCGCCTTCCTCACCCACGATATAGGCGGTTGGCTGGCCCTGCTTCTCGAACACATATTCGACGGCGGCGGCCAGGTCACGCGTAGCCTTGCCGAAGAAGCTGTGGCCAGCGCCCACGATTTCGTCCGGCGTATAGGTCTGGCTCGCGTTGGTTTCGGCCTTCGACACCGAACCCGTGGTCTGGGCGGTGGCGGAGAGTGGGGCCAGGGCAAGGAAAGCCAAGGCCAGGGCGGCGGAAAGCGGCTTCTTCATCAAGCGAACTCCTCGAACAAACGCGGATACCGGATATGACGGCTGTTCATGCCCACTTGACGTGGCAAGTCCATGGCAGCCGCATGTCATTCTTGGCAGCCTATCAGCTCAAGATTTCGGGCTGGTTAATGCTTTCTCAAGCGCTGGCGATGAAAGCCGGGTTATCATACCCGCGCTGGCGCTTGCCATAGGTCAGAGCCGGGCCTTCAGCCGTGACAACCTTGCCGCCTGCGGCCGCCAGAACGGCGTGTCCCGCCGCTGTATCCCATTCCATGGTGCGGCCGAAGCGCGGGTAGAGATCGGCTTCGGCGGCCGCTACGAGACAGAACTTGAGCGAGGACCCTGCCGAGCACAGTGATTTGACCTTTACGGTCTTGAGGTAATCTTCCGTCGCCTGGTCGCGGTGGGAGCGGCTGGCAACCACGATGGCACCTTCGGTGGGAAGCTGGCGCACGCCCAATTCCGTCCAGCCGGTGGCGATGTCATTCGCGATCACGCCTTGCGCTGCGCCCTTGCCCAGTTCGCCCCAGAAGATGCGTTTCAGGGCTGGTGCATAGACAACGCCCGCAACCGGCGCGCCATGCTCGACGAGCGCGATGTTGACCGTGAACTCGCCGTTCCGTGAGATGAATTCCTTGGTGCCGTCCAGCGGGTCCACCAGGAAGAACCTGTCGGAAACTTCAGGAATGATTCCGGCGGAGGCAGCTTCCTCGGAGATCACCGGGATTGACGCGTCGATCGCCTTCAGGCCCGCCAGAATGATCTTCTCCGCCGCCTCGTCTGCTTCCGTCACCGGCGTCAGGTCGCCCTTGGCCTTGGCGGAGAAATCCGTGGCATAGATTGCGAGGATTTCGCTGCCGGCAACAACCGCCAGATCGATGAGCGACTGCATGAAGGGCGAGGGCACAAGATTCATCGGGGAGAGGCTCCGGCTGGTTGCGGGCGTGTCATGGTCGGGTTCGAAGCCTCAGTCAATGCGGAAATTGGCGCGCTCAGATGGTAGAAGAGACATACGAATCAGTTTCCAGCCAGCGCCGAGGTAAGCCCCCATGTCCGACGTCACCACCCTTGAAGCGAAGCTCTCCGATCTCGACCTCGCGGCGCTGCTGTGCAGCCGTGTGTGCCATGACGTGATCTCGCCCGTGGGCGCCATCGCCAATGGCCTCGAACTGATCGACGATCCCGAAATGGATGCGGAGACCAAGGAGACGGCGCTGGAGATGGTGCGGACATCGGCGCGCACCGCGTCGGCCAAGCTGAAGTTCTGCCGCATCGCCTTTGGCGCTGCGGGATCAGCCGGCGCGCTGATCGACATGGGCGAGGCGGGCGAGATTGCCAAGGCCTTCGTCGGCTCCGAGAAGGTGAAGCTCGACTGGAACGCCCCGCGGGAGAACCGCCCGAAGCAGCAGGTGAAGTTGGTGCTGAACATGATGCTGATGGCGATGGCGGGCGTGCCGCGCGGCGGTCTTGTGACAGTCACGGTTGAAGGCGACACCTTCACCGCGCGCGCCGCGGGCGACCGCGCCAAGGTGCCTGAACAGATCGCCCAGGTGCTGGCTGGAACGGTTGAACTTACCGCAATGGATGCCCGCCTCGTGCAGCCCTATTACGCGAAGCAACTGGCGCGCTCAGCCGGGCTCTCGCTGAGCATGGAGATGGACGGCGCGGATGTTCTGGTGACGGCAGCGTGAACATTGTTTTCCCTCTCCCGTCCGCAGGATGGGAGAAGGAACAGGCTGGTAAAACAAAACCGCCGCAGAAGCCTGCGGCGGTTTGTGTTTGAGAAAGACGAAAGAGGTCAGGCAATCTCGCGCAGCTCTTCGCCCATCGGCGGGGCGTTTTCGCGCAGCACGTAGCCGCGGCCCCACACCGTTTCGATGAAATTCTTGCCGCCCGCCGCATTGGCCAGCTTCTTCCGGAGCTTGCAGATGAAGACGTCGATGATCTTCAGTTCTGGTTCGTCCATGCCGCCATAGAGGTGGTTGAGGAACATTTCCTTCGTCAGCGTGGTGCCTTTGCGCAGCGAGAGCAGCTCCAGCATCTGATATTCCTTGCCGGTCAGGTGCACGCGGGCGCCACCCACTTCCACCGTCTTGGTGTCGAGGTTCACGCAGAGATCGCCAGTGACGATCACCGACTGCGCGTGGCCCTTGGACCGGCGCACCACGGCGTGGATGCGCGCCACCAACTCGTCCTTGTGGAAGGGCTTGGTCATGTAGTCATCGGCGCCGAAGCCTAAGCCCTTCACCTTGTCCTCGATGCCGGCGAGGCCGGAGAGGATGAGGATGGGAGTGTTGACCTTGGCCACGCGGAGCGTCTTCAGCACCTCGTAGCCCGACATGTCGGGCAGGTTCAGATCAAGCAGGATGATGTCGTAATCATAGAGTTTGCCGAGATCGACACCCTCTTCGCCCAGGTCGGTTGTGTAGACATTGAAACCTTCAGACTTGAGCATCAGTTCGATGCTCTGGGCCGTCGCGGTATCATCCTCGATCAGCAGTACCCTCATCTCGAATCCCCTATGGTCCGGACCCCGCCGTGGGTCCTTCCGGTCTTTGCGTGGCCGACCGGGCCCGCGCGCACAACTAACCGTTAACGTTACCGCTTAAGATATGCTGGGAAAGGTTAACAAAACCTAATTCCCGCTGCGCAACCCGTTGACATTTCCTTCCAGATGTAGGGGGCGATTCTTGCGCCACGCTATATCTTGAGAACTGCCCGGCGCGACAGCGCCGGAGTTGCGGTTCACCGGCCCTATGTGCCGGTTTACCCACCCTTAAGCTAACCCCTTCATCATGTCTTGCGAACGATGATCCGGATTCACCTGTGCGTAGTTGATTCGTGGAATCGTGAAAAGGGGACAAATGTCATGTTCCCGAGAGTCAAGTTGTTACAGTGAGTAGAGTGAGGGGCCCTGCAATGCGATCACGAGAAACGCTTCTCCGGCTGCACCGGTTCCGCACCGAAGAAAAGCGGCGTCAGGTCGCCGACATCAGCTTCATGATCCAGGACTTCACGCGGAAATACGATGAGCTGGATCAGCAGGTGAAGCTGGAGGAAAGTCGCAACGGAGTCACCGATCCGGCCCACTTCAATTACTCTCTCTCTGCAAAGGCCGCGCGCTCGCGCCGTGACAATCTCATGCGGTCCATTGCTGAACTGAATGATCAGCTGGCGGAAGCGCAGGCGGCCCTCGAAGCCGAGGAGCAGGATCTGCGCCGGGCGGAAATGCTGGCGGAAAAAGAGCAAGGCGGTGGCGCCCCCATGCCGCAGGCCATCGCTGCGCAGGGCATTCGCTGAATTTCCGGCATTATGAACAAAGCCGGCCCCCGCAGGCCGGCTTTCTGCTTTTAGAGCTTGAAGGCCTTCAGCCGCTCGTAATTGGGCCGCGCCTCGTCGGCGATGGTTTGCAATTCATCCGGAAGGGCCGGTTCCTCGCCCGGCGGCTTGCCGAAGCCGGTCGAGGCCCACACCGCATTGTACCAATGCGGCGCCCATACGCCGTCGAAGGACTTCGGCCCTTCCGGCCAGGCGAGCATCGCCGCATCGAAGGGAATGCCGCAGGCGGCGCAGAGGCGTGAGAGCGTGCCGCGCGGATCGGCCAGAATATCGTCGGTATCGACGACGGGCGGTGCCAGCCCCAGGTGATCCGCCACCATCTCGAAGATCTCGGCCTGTTCGACAAAGCCGATGTCGCGCAATGTCACATCCGACCATTTCTTCGTATAACTTGCCAGCACGCGCTCCGGCCTTCTGATCAGGAAGGCATTGGTGAGGCCCTTGATCCAACCGCGGTCGAAGCCCTTCAGCATGTGATGCGTCATGTGCTTCTGGTAGAAGACGGGCTTTTCCGCAGGCGCGAGGCACTTTGCCACGAGGCTGTCCCAGTCGCTGTCATCTGCGGCGATGATCTCGTCCCGCATCGGGTGGTCATTGCCGTGGTTGACGAGGGAGAAGGCATAGAAGGGCTCGTCCCAGGCGACGCAATCCGGCCGGTTGCCGAAAGAATACATCATGGCCGTCGAGATATTGCGGGGGCCGGACCACATGGCAATGTTGGTCATGTTACAGGCTCCTCCGGGAGTCCTTCACGCAGAGTTCCTTGTAGGCGGATGAGAGCCTGCGGGAAATCGGGCCAGCACCCGACCACTCCTCGGTGGACATGGGGTGGCGGACCGGCCGCCCGTCAATCACCCGCACGGGGATCAGCCCTGCGAAGGTGCCTGTGACGAAGGCTTCATCCGCGCCGTAAACGTCATAAAGAGAGAACTGCTTCTCGAAGACCGGAATGCCGAGGTCTCTTGCAAGCCGGATCATGTTGTGCCGCGTGATGCCGGGGATGCAGTATTGCCCGGAAGAGGTCCAGAGTTCGCCCCGGCGCACGATGAAGAAATGGGTGGAGTTGCAGGTGGCGACGAAGCCGAGCGGGTCCAGCATCAGCGCCTCATCCGCCCCGGCATTGGCCGCTTGAATGCAGGCGGTGATGCAGTTGAGCTTCGAATGCGAATTGAGCTTCTGGTCCTGCACATCCGGGGCACCGCGGCGGACGTTCACGGTGTGGAGGCTCAGGCCTTTTTCGAGCTTCTCCGGGTTCGGCGTCTTGTATTCGGGGATGATGACGATGGTGGGCTTGGAGATCGTCACGCGCGGGTCTTGATAGGGTGTCGCCTTCACGCCGCGCGTCGCCATCAGGCGAATGTGGACGCCATCTTCCATCTTGTTGGCGTCGAGGCAGTCAAACAGCCGCTTCACCAGTTCGTCAGGTGTCAGGCTGATATCCATGAAGATGGCCTTGGCCCCCTCATAGAGCCGCTCGATATGCTCGCGCAGGAAGGGAACGCCCCCCTTCACCATGCGGAGACCCTCCCACACGCCGTCGCCGAGGATGAAACCTGAATCGAAAACCGAGACCACGGCCTCGGCGCGCGGCACGAGTTCGCCGTTGACCGAGATCAGGATATCAAGGTTGCGGGGATCGATTTTGACGTCGTGGATATTGGTTTGCTGCATGGCTCTCTTCGGCGCGGGGTGAAGCGTTTCATCACCCGATTACCACGTTATGACGCCAAATGAAGAGGGGCCGGAACCGTGTCTCGGTTCCAGCCCCTGATACGCATGATGCGCGAAACTTACTGGCGGTAGTCCTGGATGCGGGTGGTACGCAGGCCCGCAAGGCCATGGCGGTCGATGGACCGCTGCCAGCTCAGGTATTCCTCAACAGTAAGGACATACCGGTCGCACGCTTCCTCGAGACTCAACAAACCGCCACGCACCGCCGCGACGACTTCCGCCTTGCGCCGGATCACCCAGCGCTGGTTACCCGGCGGGGGAAGATCGGCGACTGTCAGCGGGCTTCCATCAGGGCCGATGACGTAGTTTAGGCGCGCACGCAACTGACCGTTCATGAAAAAACTCAACCAATACGCAGGAACTCACTGAGGGTCAGACTAGGCGGCGGCCCTTAAAAATCGCCTAAGTACAGATGAAGATTTCCCAAATGCCGTCACTCCCGATGGTCCATTTCAGCACAGAGCGCCAGCCGGGCGGTTTACTTTCGAGCAAGGATCGCCCATCTAGTCAGCCAATCATGATCGGTCAGGCCCTCATCGACAGCGTTCGCAGCACCATCGGCATTGCCGGGGAGCCATCCGGCATACGCGTCGTGTGCGCCATGTCGGGGGGCGTGGATTCAACCGTCACCGCGGCACTTCTGAAGCATGCGGGCTTCGATGTGGTGGGCATCACGCTGCAACTTTATGACCACGGCGAGGCGGTGCGCCGCAAGGGCGCCTGCTGTGCCGGCCAAGATATTCACGACGCGCGCCGCGCTGCCGCTGCGCTTGGAATTCCCCATTATGTGCTGGATTTCGAAACCCGCTTCCGTGAGGCGGTGATCGATGAGTTCGTGACCAGCTATCTGGCGGGCGAAACACCGATCCCTTGCGTGACCTGTAACCGCACAGTGAAGTTCGCCGACCTCCTCGAACGCTCGCGCGAGCTCGATGCCACAGTGATGGCAACCGGCCATTACGCCGAAACCCGGGCAAGGGCGGATGGGTCCGGCCACCGCGACATGTTCACCCCCGCCGATGTGGGCCGTGACCAGAGCTACTTCCTGTTCGCAACCACGCAGGAGCAGCTCGATTACCTGCGCTTTCCGCTGGGCACGCTCACCAAGGCCGAAACCCGCGCCATTGCGGCCAGTCTCGGCCTTGACGTGGCCGAGAAGCCCGATAGCCAGGACATCTGCTTCGTGCCGGACGGCAAATACGCTGACCTTATCCTGAAACTCCGTCCCGAGGGGGCAGAGCCGGGCGAGATCGTGCACCTCGATGGCCGGGTGTTGGGCCGGCATGAGGGCATCATCCACTTCACCATCGGCCAGCGCCGTGGCCTTGGCATTGCCGGGGGCGAGCCTCTTTATGTGGTGAAGATCGATGCGCCCAGCCGCCGGGTGATCGTCGGCCCGCGCGAGGGGCTGAAGCAGACGGACATTCGCCTTGCCAACCTCAACTGGCTGGGAGATGAGCCACTGGGCGGGGAGGCACTGCCGGTTTACGCCAAGATTCGTTCGGCAAGGCCGCCGGTTCCTGCTGACATCCGCCGCGAGGGCGGGCAGCCCGTGGTCAGCATCCGGGGCGGAGAATATGGCGTCTCGCCTGGCCAGGCCTGCGTTCTGTATGAGGGCGAAGGACCGGGCATGCGGGTGCTGGGCGGCGGATTTATCGCGCGGGGCTGAAACTTCCCGGCCACTCTCCTGTTTGTGGGTGAGGGCCGATACCGGCCACGAGCTGGGAGATGCCGTTGCCAATCCGCCAAGTCCGCGGCCTTGCCGCCATTGCAGCCGCCGATGTTCGCAAAGCCTACCGGCGCTGGGCACCCATCTATGACCACACATTCGGAAAGATCGTGGAGGCTGCCGTCCTGCGCGCGACAGCCTGCGCCAATCAGTTTTCCGGACGATTGCTGGAGGCTGGCGTGGGCACGGGGCTTGCCTTGCCGCATTATGGCTCGGGCCTGCGGGTGACGGGCATCGACCTGTCGCCGGACATGCTGGCACGGGCGCGCGAACGCGTCGCCCGCCACGGCCTGGCCAATGTGGAGGCGCTGCTCGAGATGGACGCCACCGCGCTTGCCTTCCCCAACGAGAGCTTTGACGTGACCGTCGCAATGTTCGTGATGACGGTGGTGCCGGACCCAGGGCAGGTCATGCGGGAGCTGGCCCGGGTGACCAAGCCCGGCGGCGCCGTACTGATCTGCAATCACTTTAGCGTGAAAGAGGGTTTGCGCGGCGCATTGGAGCGAAGCCTGTCCCGCTACGCCGCGACGCTCGGCTGGCGGCCGGAGTTCCCGATTGAGGCCCTTCTCGTCTGCCCGGAGCTGGTGCTTGAGCGGCGCACCGCCGTGAAGCCCCTCGGATTCTTCAATCTGCTGGAATTCCGCAAGAAAGACTGAGGCATTTGCGTTG
>JBEIDW010000069.1:0-14708 GCA_040383265.1 Hyphomicrobiales bacterium | reverse complement strand
GGCGGCAACGATGGCTGAGATAGCGCGCCTCGGTGTTTCCCCCTCCATTGCCGCTCGATGGGCCGAATTTATCTGGAGGGATACGCTCTCCAGCGCATTAGCCCCCCACGACGATATGGTCTTTGTCGGGAACCCCAACAACCGCACCGCACACATTGTCCGCCGGGGCGAGGTCACGGCTGATGCAGTGTTCTACAAAACGGTGTGGGACGGAGAGGACGACGACCTATCTACTGTGTTGGTCGATGTAACTTCTGTCGCTCGGCGGTGCCAAATGGTACTTGGGCTATAGAGAGACCATCCGTTATGGGTTCAGCTTCACGCGCGCCTCAGCATCAAACATCAGTAAACATCCCAGACCAAAGAGTTGGCCCGTCTCCTATGTACCTGCCAGCGCCGGAGATGGCGCGTTTGATCAGCATACCCGTTTCAAGCTTCTACAAGTACGTGAAGGATGGCCTCCTTCCCGAGGGACGAAAGATAGGCAGGAACAAGATTTGGCGGGTGGACGCTGTTCTGGCTGCCGTCGAGGGACTGGTTCATTCGAATGACGAGGTAAATCGTGGGAAAAATCAAGTTGCCACCTCATGTGCACTGCAACCCAAACAGGCACGGAAAGAAACGCTATTTCTACCACTATCGCAGGGGAAAGCCGGATGCAGGGCCCCGGCATCGACTGCCGGACAATCCCCATTCGCCGGAGTTTTGGGCAGAACTTAACCGCGTGCGCAATCGAGTTCCGGTAACAATGCTATCAACCGGGGAACGGGTCGGCACCATCGAGGAGATGATTGCCGACTATACTTCCAGTCCGCATTTCAACTCATTGGCCAAAAGCACCAAGCGGGAATACATCCGCTACCTCCGTATGCTTGTTGAAGGCCTTGGCAACGAGCAGCCTGACGCCCTTCTTCCTCATGATGTCGCTCGCATTCGCGACAACATAGGAGCCGAAAAGCCGGGCAAGGCGAATGCAATGGTTCGGGTAATCGGCGCGCTTTATGTCTGGGGACGCGAGAGAGGCTGGTGCAAGTTGAACCCCGCAGATGGAATCAAGAAACTGAAAGGGGGCGAGTATCAACCTTGGCCTCCGAACGCGCTGGCTGCCATAGATAACTTGCGCCTCGATATCGCATTCGCATGCAAGATCGCATTGCATACTGGTCAACGGATGGGGGATGTGGTCGCCATGAAGCGGACGCACATCCAAGGGAGCAAAATATTTGTCCGGCAAGAAAAGACCGGAAAGGAATTGCTCATCCCGTTGCATCCCGAGATTCGCGAAGGGGTGTTGTCTGGGCAAGGAGAGAGCGTCTGCTGGAAACAGGCGGGCTCAGGCGACTGGACGACAGAGCAGTTCGAAGCGGCGTTTCAGCGAGAGCGCGCCAAGGTACCCGCACTTAAACGGGTTGTGTTCCATGGGCTGCGAAAGAATGCAGCCGTGAAACTGGCAGAGGTGAGCTGCACCACCCACGAGATTGCCTCCATCACGGGGATGAGCCTTCCGATGGTTGAGCACTACACTCGAGGCGTCAGGCAGGCCCTGCTGGCTGATCGAGCGATGGAGAAGGTTCAGGCATCAAAGACGGGTTGACCACGACATGGCGTCTCGCTATTAGAGCCCAGCGGTAGCCGAAGTGTACCCCCGAGCGGATTATGTACCCCCTTCGAATGCTGCACCAAGCGAAGAAACGATTAAGTTTCAAATACTTATCGATTCAAAGCATTGGGGGATCGTCTAACGGTAGGACCGCGGACTCTGACTCCGCTAGTCTAGGTTCGAATCCTAGTCCCCCAGCCAATCATGCATGAGTTGATCCCACGACAGAATGGACTGCTGCAAAAGGGCTGAGCCCGTGTAACAGCAGATCACATGAGTTTGAGTATTGGCGCGCTGGCCGCCGATAGGCTTATTCTCATCTCTCGGCGCAGAAGCTGAAGGCCGCTCTCAGATTAGCCCTTGATTGCGTGCTATGGAATATCGGCAGAGCAATCATAACTTGTCATTTAACTTGACATGATCTCGCAGGATCAACCAAGTAGAAGGCTTCGCCAACCATCATGAAAGAGAGCGTAAATGCAACTCCTAGCGCGACTTGCCGTCGTACTGACCGTGCTGTTTGCGCCTGGGATCGCGCTGGCAGCAGCACCTGTGTACACGGCAGTGGTGGATGCAGGGAGTGGCGGCACACGCCTCTATTTCTACAAAGTAAATCCAGGCCCTTACCCCGGCGTTGAACTCCTGTTTGAGGAGAAGATCGATAGCTGGACAGGCGAGGGGTTCAAGCCGGACGACGGCATAGACAACTACGCATGCTACACCGGCAAGGACCCCGCCGCGAAGGCCTTCTATGCGACCAGGAACGTCAATCCGAATATCATGACGCCGCTTTGGTCAGCCATGAAGGAGCAGCTGCAACAGATGACGCCGGCGGTAAATCCGTCAAGCGTCAAAGTGAAGGTTTACGCCACCGCGGGCATGCGCACCGCGCTTGAAACTTGCGGCGCCAAACCGGTCAAGAAACTCTACGATACGATCAGGGCTGGGATGACGTCGGCCGGCCTCACCAATGCGGCAAATGAGGTTCGCACCATTCACGGCGCTCGCGAAGAAGGGCTGTGGAGCTTCATCAGCGCGAATGATTCATATACCAACGCCTTTGACCGCCCCGGCCATCCGAAGCCGCGCGAGGCGCCGGTTGGCATTCTGGAAGTCGGCGGCTCGTCGGTACAGGTTGCCCATCCCGTATCTCCGGCAAGCGCCGATCCGAAAGCGATCAAGATCAAGATCAACAACAGAAAGCTGGCGGTGCGCGCTGTTTCCTACCTGCATCTCGGGCAGACCGACGCGCGCAAGGCATTGCGCGACTACAAAAACAACAACAATCAAAGGATCGCCTACAAGTGCTGGGCCAACGGCTTCGATAAAGCGTTTGACAAGGGCGACGTCGGTCACGCCAACCTGACAAGGAATGGCGCCTTCAACCCCGCAGACCCGGATTGCCGCAACTTCATGCGCGGCTATCTCAGGCAATATATGGGCAGGCCGATTGATCTCTCACAGACGAATGTCAAATTCGTCGGGGTTGGAGGTTTCAAGTTCACGCTTGATGCCTTTGGCCTGGTGGTGGGCCCCTATGCCGGCGCCAACAACCTCACCACCACTGTCAACACGCGCTGTTCCGAAGACGCGTCGACCTGGCCGGATATCAACACCGATGCCAACGTACAGTACAGCTGTCCGCATGGCGCCTATATCTCGGCTTTAATGACCGATGCCAGGTTCGGCATCTTCCGCCAGCGGCCCGCAAGTTTTGACCGGGCTTTGATGTCCACCGATGTCAACGGTGAAACGCTGTCCTGGATTCAAGGTTATCTCTTGCTGAACTATTCCCGGTGATATGTTGGGAGGCTCTGCTTGACCGCGCTGCAGTGCCTGATCATGGTCTGATTTTGGCGATTTCAGTGATAGCCCATTAACCGAACGCCGACAAAGCTTGGGGAGGGTGGCCTTTTGGGCGGTGCGTGTGGTGCCACACATCGCTTACAATCGTTCTCATGGATTTGAGGCGGACCCCGCATGACCACGCTTTTCTCGCATGATGCCTTTCACGACGACGTTGCCCATGCGTTCAATGAGTTGATGCTGATGGAGCAACTCTCGCGGCTGCCGGAGGCAAGTTTGATACGGAGTATGCAATCGTTTCCAGAAGCGTTGCTGGAGCGAGTACTTGACGCCGTTGCAGCTGATGGTCAGCGCAACTTTCCAAAGCCATGGCCGAGCTGAGAGCCGCCCGCTTTTCCGTCGCCGCCCTGCGCCAACTCCTCGATAATGGGACAATCCGGCCTGTCATCACCATGGCATGTGGCGGCCAGATGTTCTAAGGCCTTTGCCATCGCATCGATCTCGCGCATCTTTGCTTGAAGAACGCCCACATGCTCCAGCGCGATGCGCTTCACATCCGGGCTGGCACGCGCCCGGTCACGCCACAGTTGCATCAGTTCTGAAATCTGCTCGACGGTGAATCCCAGGTCCCTCGCCCGGCGGATGAAGCGCAAGGCGTGGATGTCGGTTTCGCCATAGATACGATAACCGGACGCGCTGCGCGCTGGGGCCGCGATGAGTTCTACCTCCTCATAGTAGCGGATCATCTTGGCGGAGACGCCTGACGCCTTCGCCGCTTCGCCGATGTTCATGACGTTTTACTCCTTTGGGTGATACCGCTTGAGACGCAACGCATTGCTGATGACGAAGACGCTCGACAACGCCATGGCCCCTGCCCCGATCATCGGCGAGAGCAGCGTGCCGTTGACTGGATAGAGCATGCCCGCCGCCACGGGGATCAGCACCACATTATAGGCAAAGGCCCAGAATAGGTTCTGTTTGATGTTACGGATCGTTGCCTGCGACAGGCCGATGGCATTGGGAACGCCCATGAGGTCGCCCGACATCAGCACCACATCCGCGCTCTCAATCGCAATATCCGTGCCGGTGCCGATGGCAATGCCGGCAGTGGCTTCGGCGAGCGCGGGCGCATCATTGATTCCGTCGCCCACGAAGGTAACCCGGTGACCGCCCGACTTGAGCCGCCTGATCGTCTCCACCTTGCCTTGAGGCAGCACCTCCGCCACCACCTCATCAATTCCCAGCGTGCGTGCGATGGCGTCCGCCGTGCGGCGGTTGTCACCGGTGATCATCACAACTTTCAGGCCCTTGGCATGCAGCGCCGCAATGGCCGCAGGCGTCGTCTTCTTGATGGGGTCAGCGACCGCGATGATAGCGGCGAGCCTGCCGTCGATGGCTGCATAAAGCGGGGTCTTGCCTTGCTGGCCAAGCTGTTGCGCCGTCGTGCCGAAGAGTCCCACGTCATGACCCAGCTTCGCCATGTCGCGGTCGGCGCCGACCGCAACATCATGCGCGCCCGTCGTTCCCCTGGCGCCGAAGCCGGGAACCGCCGCGAAGCCAGTAACAGGCAGAATGGCAAGGCCCTTCTCCTTCGCCGCGGAAACAATTGCCGTGGCGATCGGATGCTCCGACTGGCTCTCTACAGCAGCCACTAATGCCAGAGCCTCATCGGGGTTGAAGCCTGCCGTCACTTTAAAATCGGTGAGTTCCGGGTGGCCTTCCGTCAGCGTGCCGGTCTTGTCGAGCGCGATCACATCCGCACTCTGCAGCGATTGCAGCGCCTCGCCCTCGCGGAAGAGGATGCCGAGTTCAGCAGCGCGGCCGGTACCCACCATGATAGAGGTGGGCGTCGCCAGCCCCATGGCGCAAGGGCAGGCGATGATCAGCACCGCCACGGCATTGACGATGCCGAAGGTGAGCGCGGGCTCTGGGCCGAAGAAGAACCAGACGAGGAAGGTGAGGACGGCAACGGCCATAACCGCTGGCACAAACCAGGCGGTGATGCGGTCCACCAGTGCCTGAATGGGCAGCTTCGCGCCCTGCGCCTGCTCCACCATGCGGATGATCTGCGAGAGCAGCATGTCCACCCCCACCTTGGTGGCGCGGTAGGTGAAGCTGCCCATTGTGTTGATCGTGCCACCAGTCACGCCAGCGCCCTGCCCCTTCCCCACGGGAATGGGTTCACCCGTAATCATCGATTCATCAACGAAAGAAGAGCCGTCAATCACAATGCCATCAACCGGCAGCTTCTCGCCGGGGCGCACCTGCACCACGTCTCCCGCCGCCACCTGATCGAGCGGAAGTTCAACGAAGCTGCCGTCCCGCTGCACCCGTGCGGACTTGGCCTGAAGCCCTACAAGCTTCGCCACCGCCTCGCTGGTGCGGCCCTTGGCGCGCACTTCCAGCAGGCGTCCGAGCAGGATCAGCGTGATGATGACGGCGGAGGCTTCAAAATAGACATTGGCTGTCCCCGCAGGCAGCACCTCCGGCCAAAAGGTAGCGACGACCGAATACCCCCACGCCGCCGTTGAGCCCAGCATGACGAGCGCGTTCATATCCGGTGCGAGGTGCAGGAGCGCGGGGATGCCCTTCTGGAAGAAGCGCAGGCCCGGCCCAAATTGCACGATGGTGGCCAGCACAAAATAGAAGACATGGAGCGAATGCACATTGATCGCGTGCAGCCAGTGCGAGACGCCCGGAATGGCGTGGGAGCCCATTTCCAGAATGAACAGCGGCGTTGTCAGGATGGCGGCAATCCAGAAATCCCGCCTCAGCGCCTTATAGTCCGCCTCCTTCGCCGCCTGATGGGCGCCCACCGCCTTGCCCGCCGCTTCTATGCGGCGCGGCACGTAACCAACGTTGCGAATGGCGGCCTCGATTGACGATACAGGCGTGCCGCCGACGGCCTTCACCGTAGCGCGCTCGGTGGCGAGATTGACGGCGGCGGAGATGACGCCCGGCACCGCCGAAATGGCCCGTTCGACGCGGTTGACGCAGGACGCACAGGTCATGCCTTCCACGCCGAGTTCCAGCGTCTCGCGCGAGACCTCATATCCGGCCGACATGATGGCATCAATCACGGCCCCCGGGGTTGCAGGCGCTGCCAGACGCACATCCGCACGCTCGGTGGCAAGGTTGACGGCAGCACTTTCGACGCCGGGAACGGCCACAATCGCCTTTTCAACCCGGCGCACGCAGGAGGCGCAGGTCATGCCTTCCACGGGGAAGCTCTGCAGCTGCAATGTGGGCTGGTCAGTCATCGGGAAACTCCTCGGACAGCTCAGCTATGGCCCTTCCTATAATGGGAAGGTCAAGGAAAATCTTCAAGTCTTACCTGCCCTTGACCTTCCAACGCTGGCAAGCACCACCTTATTGGCAACGTCACAGAAGACAGGATATCATCCAATGGATTCCCACCCTGCCGCCCGCACGTGCTGCGGATGCGGCGCAGCGCATATCTTGCCTGGTTCAACCGGCACACAAACGGACGCAAAGGACCGAATAGTAATGAAATTCAACGTTCCCGACATGAGTTGCGGGCACTGCGTTTCGAGCATCACCAAGTCCATCAAGGCGCTTGATGCCGCCGCGCAGGTAACGGCGGACCTGTCCGCCAAGACCTTGACCGTCGAGACCTCGGCCGCCGCGCAGGCCGTTTCCAAAGCGCTGGACGAGGCGGGCTATCCGAACACAGCGGCCTGACCTCCCCCGCCCAAATGCTTTCCCGTTTCGCTTTTGGGGCGAGTTCGGTTAGCCTTTCCCCCCAGAGTGATCGGAGTTACCGTGCAGCAAGAAGACACCGCCAGCGAAGAGCTCAAGAGACCGGGCAAGCCCAGCCGCCTGTCCGACATTGTGAAATCCCTCGACAGGCATGAGGACACGACCATCGGCTCATTGGTCGATTCTTTGGGTGAGCGGGCTTTCGGCGCGCTGATGTTCATTTTCGCGGTGCCCAATGCGCTGCCCACGCCGCCGGGCGCGTCCGCCATTCTGGGGTTGCCGCTCGTGATTCTGACCTGGCAGGTGATGATGGGCCGCCAGACACTTTGGCTGCCGCAGGCTGTCCGCAATCGCAAGATCTCGCGCGACATGCTTCAGACTTTCGTGAGCAAGGTCACGCCGGTCATGGGCAAGCTGGAGCGCGTGCTCAAGCCGCGGCTCGGCTTCCTCGTCACCTCCAACCTTTCAGAACGGATGATTGGCTTTATCACCTTCGTCCTCGCCCTCATTCTGTTCCTGCCGATCCCCTTCGGCAACATCCCGCCCGCTCTAGCGGTAAGCTGCATCGCCCTGGGCCTGGCCGAGAGGGACGGGCTTGCGGTGCTGGTCGGTTATGTGTTTACACTCGCGGCCGCAGCGCTGCTCGCAGCCGTCTCATCCGCCCTCTATGTGGCCGCAATCGCCTTCTTCCAGGCATTGTTTGGATATTTCTGAAACCCGGCACGGCTTCCCCTCGCCCGCCAATCCTGCTATCCGGCCCGTCAGATACACTCTGCTTATTGAAATTGAAGGATCTCTGCCCCGTGTCTTCTCCCGTTCTGACCGTGATGACTGCCGCCGTCCGCAAAGCGGCGCGCACGCTGCAGCGCGACTATGGCGAACTCGCCGCTCTCCAGGTGTCGCAGAAGGGGCCAGGCGACTATGTGACCGCCGCTGACAAGCGCTGCGACAAGATCCTGCGCGAGGAACTGGCCAAGGTGCGCCCGGGCTATGCCTTCCTCACCGAGGAAACCGGTATCGTTCCCGGCACTGACCCCGATCACCGCTTCATCATCGACCCGATCGACGGCACGATGAACTTCATGCACTCGGTGCCGTTCTTCGCCATCACCATCGCACTGGAACGGAAAGACGAACTGGTGGCCGCCATCACCTACAACCCCATCACCGATGAAATGTACACGGCCGAAAAGGGCGGCGGCGCCTTCGTCAACAACAAGCGCCTGCGCGTGGCGCAGCGGCGCGACATTCACGATACGTTGGTGAGCTATGAAGTGCCCCACCGCGGCGGCAAGGACCTGCCCCTGTCGCGCGCCGAGATTTCGGTGCTGCAGGCGCGCGTCGTCGGCATCCGCGGCACAGGCTCCGCCGCACTCTCGCTTGCCTATGTGGCAGCCGGCCGCTTCGACGCCATGATCTGCCGCAACATCAAGCAGTGGGACATTGCGGCAGGCATGCTGATCGTGCGTGAGGCGGGCGGCTTCGTCGCCGATCCCGACAGCGAGAAAAGCCCGATGGACACCGGCAACATCCTTGCCACCAACGCGGACCTTCTGCCGCAGTTCAAGGAAGCGCTCAGCAAGGCGCGCGCCGCTTAATCGAGAGGGAGACCAACCATGACAGAGCTTCACTGGAAATCGGCGGCGAAGCTCGTCAAGGGTTATGCCCGCAAGAAATTCTCTCCTGTCGAGGTCACCCAAGGTTGCCTCGCGCAGATCGAGCGGCACGAAAGACAGATCAACGCCATGGTGGAGATCCGCCCCGAGGAGGCGCTCTCCGCCGCGCGTGAGAGCGAGAAGCGCTGGATGAAGGGCGAACCACAAGGCCCTGTCGATGGCGTTCCAACCCTCATCAAGGATTTGCTGCTCGTGCGCGGCTGGCCAACGCTCAGGGGTTCGCGCACCATCGCCAAAGATCAGGCTTGGGATCAGGATGCGCCGAGCGTGGCCCGCCTGCGGGAATGCGGCGCGGTGTTCCTGGGCTCCACCACCACGCCGGAATTCGGCTGGAAGGGCGTGACTGACTCGCCGCTCACTGGCATCACCCGCAACCCGTGGGATATCACGAAGACGCCGGGCGGATCTTCGGGCGGCTCATCTGCGGCCGCGGCGGCGGGTTATGCGCCGCTTACGCTCGGCACCGATGGCGGCGGCTCGATCCGCATTCCGGCCGGCTTCACCGGCATCTTCGGCCACAAGCCGTCCTTCGGCCGGGTTCCGGCGTTTCCGATCTCCCCCTTCGGCACGGTTGCTCATGTGGGTCCGATGACACGCAGCGTGGAAGACGCCTGCCTGATGATGAACGTCATCTCCCAGCCGGATGCGCGCGACTGGTACGCACTGCCCTATGACGGCGTGGACTACACCGAAAAGCTGGCCAAGAAACTGAAAGGCCTGCGCGTCGCTTTCAGCCCCACGCTCGGCTATGTGAAGGTCAATCCAGAAATAGCCGCTCTCGTCCGGAATGCCGTCAATGTACTGGAGGAACTGGGCGCCAAGGTTGAAGAGGTGGACCCGGGCTTCGAAGATCCCGCCGCCTGCTTCCGCGTGTTGTGGTGGTCTGGCGTGCGGGCATTGCTTGGGAGCCTCCCGGCAGCGAAGAAGAAGCTTCTCGATCCGGCCCTCAGGGATGTGCTCGAGCAGTCCAGGTCCATCTCGCTGGACGACTACCAGAACGCGGTGAAAGAGCGAGCGATGTTGGGCAGCAGGATGCGCGGGTTCATGGAGCGTTACGATCTGCTTGTGACGCCCACCCTCCCCATTCCCGCCTTCGAGGCCGGCAAGCTTTCGCCAGCCGCAATCGACAAGACCGGAAAATGGGTGAACTGGACGCCCTTCAGCTATCCCTTCAACCTCACTCAGCAGCCAGCCGCCAGCGTGCCGTGCGGCTTCACCGCAAAGGGGTTGCCTGCAGGGCTGCACGTGATTGGCCGCATGTTCGATGACCGCAGCGTTCTGCGCGCCGCCCACGCCTATGAACAGGCGACGGACTGGCACAGGGCGAGACCAGCCGGTTTTTGAACATCACGCAGCCGGAACTGCTCAGTCAAACACCATAAACATCCGTCACACCGGCGTAGGCCGGAATGACGGCATGCGGGCAGCATAGCCCTGTTTTGACGTCAACCTGCCCGCCGATGCATCAATGAAATCAACTTCATTTGTTATCACCTTCGCCATGTTTGCGCCAAACAATGCATCTTAGAGCAAACTCATAACTTGCCTGGAGATAACTTGACATGAAGAAACTTCTCGCTGCGCTCTGCCTGACCACCGCACTGATCGCCGCACCGGCAGCGCAATCCGCTGAAGTCGCCCTTGCACCGTTCTACAAGAATGTGGCCACAATGAAAGCCGAGGGCCCGCTTGGCACGGTGATCGCGCAGGAGAAGATCGATACCGCCATTCCGGGCGCTGAAGCGTGGCGGATTGCCTACGTTTCCTCGGACCTCCATGACAAGCCGACGATCTCGACGGGGCTCATCATCGCGCCACAGGGCGAAGCCCCTGCGGGCGGCCGCCCGATCATCGCATGGTCGCATGGCACAACGGGCACAGCGCAGAACTGCGGTCCATCTCAAGTTCTCGATCCGGCACAGGACCTCAATGAGTATTTCCTCATCGGCGGCACCTCCTGGATGGATTTCGGCGTGCCCGCCGCCACCGACTTCATCAAGCAGGGCTACGTGTTGGTGGCAACCGACTATCAGGGACTCGGCGGCGGTGGGAAGCACCAATACGCCATCGCCGCCACGCAGGGGCGTGACCTGATCAACTCCATTCGCGCCGCAGGCAGCCTTGGCCTGTCTGGCGCAAATAAGAAGGCTGTGATTTACGGCTGGTCACAAGGCGGCGGCTCCGTGCTCGCAGCCGCAAGTTCGACTGCTTATATCACCCAGAAGAACACTGCTTTCGATGATATCGAGATTGTCGGCGCCGTGGCGCTCGCGCCTGATGCCCTCTCCTCTGTGGTTCCGAAAGAAGCTCTTGCCGATGAAGCCGCTGCCGCAAAGATGTACCAGGAACTCGCGGCGGGCTTCAGTGACAACGTCTTCAACTTCGCGCATTTCGCCATGAGCATGTGGGCGATGGAAGATACGTTCGCGGGGTTGAAACTCACCGACCTCTTCACCGCTGAGGGCGCGCAGATCATTGACGACATCCAATCCAGGAAGTGCATGCACGCCGGGGCGGATACCTACAATTTCAATCTTGGTGCCTCCTACAAGACCCTGTTCAATCCTCAGCCAGCGAACCTGCTCGGCTGGGTGACCGCGATCGTGAATGGCAGCATCCCGGCGGATAAGCCGGTTGCACCCGTGCAGATCTATTGGGGTGACAAGGACACCGTCGTTCCACCGGTGCAGGGTGCCATGTATCAGCAGCAGAAATGCGCGATGGGCGGGAATGTGGAACGCATCCAACTGCCCGGCCAAAGCCATTTCACAACGCCGTCTTCGGCGCAACCGGCCTATACGCACTGGATCAAGGACCGCCTGGACGGCAAGCCGCTTGCCGATGGGTGCACGTCATAGCATTTGCTCGGCACATGGGCTGGCTGCTTGAATTCGGCCAGCCTTTTGCCAAGGCAACGGCGTGGCCGAAACATTCATCCGGCCGGCATGTTGTCCTGCCAGAAGCGGCTTAGGCCGCTTGCTGGTGTTGGAGACGGGAGATTTCGTCTTTGAGACGCAGCTTCTTTCGCTTGAGCGCCGCAATCTCCGCATCCGTTGATGCCGGATGGTTCAGGGCTTCGGCCAGCTCGGCCTCAAGGGCTCGGTGCTTTGCCTGCAGTCCGCTAAGATGCGCTTGAAGACTCATGCGATCCTCCATTGTTGGCTACGGATTGAAATCATCCTGCCATAAAGGTGGGGGCTTGTCGAACCCTTGCAAAGGGCATTAGTGAAGATGTGACGACACATGATCGTTTTTGTCCCGGGGCCCCGCGAACCATGCCGAAGCTGGATGTCATTCAGGAAGTGCAATTGCGCACGCAATTGCAGAACCTCATCCACCAGCACCGCGACCTCGACACGGCGATCGGCTCACTTGAACAAACCGGAACGGGCGACCAGCTTCAGCTCAGGCGGCTGAAGAAGATGAAACTGGACATCAAGGACAAGATCCAGACCATCGAGAACATGCTCATTCCAGACATCATCGCCTGAAGATCGGACAGACGTGACAAACACCACTCCCCCCGTCGCCATCATCATGGGCAGCCAGTCTGACTGGGCCACCATGAAGCACGCCGCAGAAACGCTCGACGCCCTGGGCATCGCCCATGACGACCGGATCGTCTCGGCCCACCGCACGCCGAAACGGCTGTATGACTTCGCCACCGGCGCGAGGGCACAGGGATACAAGGTCATCATCGCCGGGGCCGGTGGGGCGGCCCATCTGCCCGGCATGGCCGCCGCCATGACGAGCCTGCCCGTCTTCGGCGTTCCGGTAGAATCAAAGGCGCTTTCGGGTCAGGATTCGCTGCTCTCGATCGTGCAGATGCCGGCCGGCATCCCGGTTGGGACGCTTGCCATCGGCAAGGCCGGGGCGGTCAACGCGGCGCTGCTGGCCGCCGCTGTTCTGGCCCTCGCGGACGCTGAGCTTTCAAAACGGCTCGAAGCCTGGCGGGCAGCACAGACGCAAGCCGTGGCGATCCACCCCCGGGATGAGGCCTGAGCCATGCGGATCGACAGGGCGCTTCCCCCCGGTTCCACGGTCGGCATTCTGGGCGGCGGGCAGCTGGCCCGCATGCTGGCGCTGGCCGCGGCGCGGCTCGGTATCAACTGCCACATCTACGCGCCGGAGGCCGATAGCCCGGCCTTCGCCGTCTCCGCCGCGCGCACCATTGCAGCCTATGATGATGTGAAGGCGCTTGAAGGCTTTGCGGCCCAGGTGGACGTGGTGACCTATGAATTCGAAAACGTGCCGGGCGACACCGCCGCCGTGCTCGATGCGCTGGTGCCCGTTGCCCCCGGCGTTCAGGCGCTCAAGACCGCGCAGGACAGGATCGCTGAAAAGACCTTTATTGCGGGTCTCGGCATTCCCGTCGCGCCCTTCGCGGATGTGACTGACCTCGCCTCGCTTGCGGCAGCACTTGCCCGGATTGGCCGCCCCGCCGTGCTGAAGACCCGGCGCTTCGGCTATGACGGCAAGGGCCAGACCAAGATCCATAGCGGCATGGATGAGGCGGCCGCTTTCGCCGAAATCGGCCAGCAGCCTTCGGTTCTCGAAGGTTTCGTCAGTTTCGAAAAGGAAATCTCGGTGATCGCCGCCCGCAGCTGGTCCGGCGAAATCGCGGTTTATGACGTGCCGGAGAATCACCACGAGAACCACATCCTGAAGACCTCCACCGTTCCGGCCCGGATTTCACCTGCCGTTGCGGAACAGGCCCGAGCCTTCGGCGGCCGGATCATCGCCGCGCTGGACTATGTCGGCGTGATCGGGGTTGAGATGTTCGTGGCAGGAGACCGCCTGATCGTCAACGAAATCGCGCCCCGCGTGCATAACTCCGGCCACTGGACGATGGATGGCTGCCATGTCTCCCAGTTCGAGCAGCATATCCGGGCAATCTGCGACTGGCCACTGGGCTCGCCGGAGCGCTATTGCGACGTGGTCATGACCAACCTTCTGGGCGATGACGTCCACCGTTGGCCGGAACTTGCGGCGGAAGCCAATGTCCACCTCCATCTCTATGGCAAGGCCGAAGCGCGGCGCGGGCGGAAAATGGGGCATTTCAACCGGCTAACCCCTCGACAGCCCTGAAGGACTATGCTAACCCGCCGCCCACGTTCGAGACCTTAAGCCGGTCTTCACATCCATTCCAACCTGTTCCGAGGTAGCACTTGCAAGTCGTAGTTCGTGACAACAACGTCGATCAGGCCCTGAAGGCCCTCAAGAAGAAGATGCAGCGCGAAGGCATCTTCCGTGAAATGAAGCTCCGTGGCGCTTACGAAAAGCCGTCGGAGAAGAAGGCCCGCGAAAAGGCGGAAGCCGTGCGCCGCGCCCGCAAGCTGCAGCGCAAGAAGCTGCAGCGCGAAGGCCTGCTGCCGATGCCGAAGAAGGTCGAAGGCCCTGCCCGCGGCCCCCGCGCGCAATAAGCTGGCTGGATCATCGTTTCGAAAGGCCGCCTCCCCCGGGAGAGCGGCCTTTTCGTTTGTTTTAGGGCCTCGCCAATTAAGGCAGCTGCCGCAATTGCCCTGAACTTGTCACAACCTACCACAAACTCGTAACAGGACTGTCCTAAGGCTGGACAGATCTTCCCCTAGATAAATCCTCGACAACGAAGATCGAGAAGGGGAACTGAAGATGATCCGTTACGCATCCATTCTGCTCAGCACCATCGGCGCTGCTGCAGTGGCCTCTGCCTTGGCTTCCGCACATACCGCAACAGCGCCTGCAGAGAGCACCGCCGGGGTGCATGAAACGGTGATCGTGAAGAACAGTCCCTTCCCCGTGCTTGGGCCCCTCGTGTTCGAGGATTGCGTCAAGGACGACTGTTCCGATCTCACAGGCTAACGAAGAGTTGATGTCGCCCAGACGATGGCTGCGTGAAGCGACAGTTTCGAACTCCAGTATATCTC